>JAPORT010000061.1 GCA_026710085.1 Flavobacteriaceae bacterium
ATCAGGGGATTATCTAGTCGATGATCTCATGGGACAAGTTTTCAAGAAAGCAAACATTCCTTTTCATCCAAAAAAAGAAAATCCTCATTCAAGATAAATACATAAGCCCCTTATCTTTTTGTAACAGAAGGGCAAAACTTGTGAACCATCCAGCAATGGATCTAGTGGAAACAACATTTGTGTTATATTTCTTATTGAATTCGTTTCGACTCATGTTAACGACAGACAAAATATTTTCGTCTATTATGATTTCACTCAGTTCTCCATCGTCTGAATTCACAACAACCGTCATTTGTCCTGAAATAGAATGAGTTTGATTGTCGTTGCTAGTTCTAAATGATTGGAACCAGGTACTTGGAATGGAATCGTTTGAATTAGTTCAAAAAGATTTTCAGATAAAGACTCAGGGAATGGTTCAACTTTATTCGAATCATTAGTACAGGTTGTCAATGATATCATGATAAAAATTGAAAAAAAAGAATTTTTTCATGGCGTAATATTTAATTGTTTACTTTGTAAACAAGTCAAATTAAATTTTGTTACACAATCGTAAATCCCCGAAAAGTTCTCAATGGTTGAATCATCTCGTTTCAAAACAAATCGAAAAATTCATCAGTGTGCTTCTAACCAATTGTCACCGTAGCCGATATCGACAATCAATGGAATGTTCAACTTGTATGCTGATTCCATGTTCGACTTGATGACTGGTTGAATGACTTCCAGTTCTTCTTGTGGCACTTCAAAAACGAGTTCATCATGAATTTGAAGTACTAACCTGGTTTTAAAAGAGTTTGTTTTTAGAGCCTTATTCACTTTGATCATGGCTAGTTTGATGATATCAGCAGCGCTTCCTTGAATAGGCGTATTGATGGCTTGACGTTCTGCAGCTCTTTGAACGATTGGGTTTGATGATACAATATCACTTAAGGACCTTCTTCTTCCGGTGATGGTTTGGGTGTATCGATTTTCACGAGCTTCTTTAACGGTTTTTTCCATGTAACCCTTTAGATTAGGATAAGAAGTAAAGTAAGAATCAATGATGTTTTTCGCTTCAGCAAAAGGAATGCCCGTGACTCTCGAAAGGCCTTGAGCAGAAGAGCCATAGATAATACCAAAATTCACGGCTTTGGCTTGTGAACGTTGTTCTCGGGTAATCGATTCGATAGGAATGCCAAATACTTTGGAAGCCGTGCTCGAATGGATGTCCTGACCGTTTAAAAAAGCATCCATCATCGATTGATCATGACTCAGAGAGGCTATAATTCGAAGTTCAATTTGAGAATAATCTGCAGCGAGGAGGATATGATTTTCCTCAGCAATGAATGCAGTTCTGATTTCTCGCCCCTTTTCATTTCGGATGGGAATATTCTGGAGGTTTGGATTCTTACTACTCAATCGCCCACTAGCCGCACGAGTTTGATCAAAAATGGTGTGCACTCGTTTGGTATTTGGATTGATCTGGCTGGGGAGCTTTTCAATAAAAGTGTTTAATAGTACTCTAGTTGATCGCCATTCAAGAATGGTTTGGATAATAGGGTGTTTGGACTGATATTTAGACAATTCCGTCTCATTGGTGGCATATTGTCCTGTTTTAGTCTTGCTTGGGTTATCAGCAATTTTTAATTTTTCAAATAAAATAATCCCCAATTCTTTAGGGGACCCAATGTTAAAGGTTTCTCCAGCCGTTTCAATGATTTGTCTCTCTCTACTGGATTGATCTTTATTTAAATCATCAGCAATGATGCTCAATAGTGGGGGAGCAATTTTCACACCCTCATATTCCATATCAGCAAGAATAACCAATAGAGGGGTTTCGATTGTTTCGAAAACTTCTCGACTTTTTGTTTCATCTAATTGCAAATCAAATTGGTTTTTTAATTGCCATATAGCATCGGCTTGATGGGCCATGGCTATGGTTTTTTCATGTAAACGAAGCTCATCAAGATTTATTTTTCGTTTTCCAGAAGAAGATACTTCTTCTAAATCTGTAAGATCAGAATTTAAAAGTTGGCTTGTCATTTTTGCCAAATCATGTGATCGACTCGTATCAATCAGATAGTGGGCTAATTGAACATCAAAAAAAGGGCCTTGAATATCAACCCCCTGATTTCTAAAAACTTTAATTAATCTTTTGGCATCATGCGTGATAATGGTTCGTTGGTTGGATTCAAAAAAAGAACGGAAAAACGCCAGATTGTTTTCTGTCTCCGTCTTCAATGGTAAATAATAGCTGATCGAATCAGAAAAACAAATGCCCAAACCTTCAGGTTTGGATAACATGGGATCAGGATGATCCGTTAAAAGGGATAAGGCAACATTATCTTGATGTTGCAACAGTCTTTTGAGCATTTTTTGTCCCAATTCGGTATCAATCCATTGATAAATGGGTTGGCTAGTTTTTTCGGAATCATCAGGGGATTCAAAGACAAGTCCAAGTGGATTATCACGCTTTAACTTTTTATTTTGCGGAGGTGTGTGACTTGGCGTTTTGTCTAGCAAAGCATCATATATTTTTCGAAATCGTTCGTATAATCTTCGAAATTCTAATTCATCAAATAGAGACTTTAATGCATCATGATTCATCGAAGAAAGTTCGTAATCAACCGACTTAAATTCGATAGGAACCTCCGTATTGATCGTGGCTAATTTTTTTGATAGTAACCCAAGTTCTTGGTTTTCTGAAATATTCTCTTTTTGTTTCCCCTTGAGTTGATTCAAGTTTTGAAATAAATTTTCAATACTTCCATATGTCTGGATGAATTTCATTGCCGTTTTTGGTCCGACACCCGGCAATCCAGGAATATTATCAACACTATCCCCCATCATTCCCAAAAAATCAATGACTTGCTTTGGATGGTCAACCCCAAATTTTTCTTTGACAGTATCAACATCCCATATTTCTGAAATACCTCCAGATCGAGCTGGTTTGTACATCACGGTGTTTTCTGAAACTAGTTGCGCGTAATCTTTGTCTGAGGTCACCATAAAGGTTTTGAATCTTTCGAGTTCTGCTTTTTTGGCGAGAGTGCCGATGATATCATCGGCTTCAAAACCATGTTTTTCGATGACTTGAATATTCAAAGCATCCAAGATTTTGTAGATGTAAGGTACGGCTACCGTAATTCCTTCAGGAGTTTCAGGCCGGTTGCTTTTGTATTCAGGATAGATTTCCAAACGCTCCACCGAACCGCCTTTATCAAAACAGACGGCCAAGTACTGGGGTTTTTCTTTATTGAGAATATCCAATAAAGAATTGATAAAACCGAAGATGGCTGAAGTTTCAATTTCCTTATTCCGAAGAGGTCGTTTGATAAATGCATAATAACCTCGAAAAATCAAGGCATAGGCATCGAGTAAAAACAAGCGCTTTGGATTTTCCATCGGCTGGGTAAAGTTAATCAACTGATTCTGTAGACTGAAAAAATGATTGTGAATAAAACATCATCATACGGAGTATTTTTGGTTTCCAATATGGAAATCGATCATGCCTATTTTATGAACCAAGCTCTCAAAGAAGCTCATAAAGCCTTTGAAATTGATGAAGTGCCTATTGGGGTTGTTGTCGTTAACAATAACCGCATCATTGCAAGGGCCCATAACTTGGTTCAAAGATTGACCGATCCGACAGCTCATGCCGAAATGCAAGCCATTACATCAGCCACAAACTATCTCAATAGCAAATATCTCAATCACTGCATTTTGTACACGACTCTCGAACCTTGTACCATGTGTGCTGGAGCATTATACTGGTCACAATTAGGCCATTTAGTATTTGCAAGTGAAGACCTTCAAAAAGGTTATCGTAGCCAAGGCGTGTCACTACATCCAAAGTGTCAAGTGACAAAAGGGATTATGCAAAATCAAGCTACTGAGTTACTCAATCTCTTTTTTCAAAAAAAAAGAAATTAAACCCTCGGTTTATCAAAGATTTCATATTGATGTGATACACCAAAAAATTGAAATCAAACTCGATGAACGGAACGGTCAAGTTAAGGTGGCACGAGTCCGTTGAATTGGTAATCACAAATTTCAAGGAAAATCTTTTTCGTATCTAGCGAATAATTCCATCCAATCAACACAATATTTCATTGATTTTGAGGGTTTGAGTCATTTATGATCCAATGGAAGACTTTTCATAGACTATTTTCCTTTTATCACCTATTTCAGTGGAAATCTGAGATTTTAGGACAAAGGCTTGCATCATGAACAATTAATTTTTTTTCGTCGTTTCAAGCGTTTTCTAAATGGCACCATTAAATGTCACTCAATGACCATTTGAAAAAGAATCCCTTTCGATTTAGGGATCAATAAGGTCTAAATTTGAATCAAAATGATAGGTGTTTCCTTTTTGGGTTTCCATTGAAATTTCTTTTGTCGAGTATTTTAATTCCAACAAGGCACCACTATTGGAAACAATGGACACTCGAGTCAACGTATTGTTTTTCCATTGCATTGAAACTTCAAAGTTTCCTTTCGTTTTTAATCCGCTGATCGAGCCATTGGCCCATTCATCTGGTAATGCAGGTAATAAAAGAAGCTCATGATGATGTGATTGTAGGAGCATTTCAGCTATTCCGGATGTGCCTCCCATATTTCCATCGAGCTGAAATGGAGGGTGTGCAGACAACAAATTATGGTAAGTCCCACCCCCTGTGAGATAATTATATCCTTCATCTTCGGTAGGTCTTAATTGATATCGAAACAACTGATAAGCTCTATTGCCATTTTGAAGACGTGCCCAAAAGTTAATTTTCCAACCCAATGACCAACCCGTACCGGAATCGCCTCGAGCTTCCAAACTGATTCGAGCCGCTTCTGCTAAATCTGGAGTTGTATTGATATCGATTTGTCTGCCAGGGTGTAATGCGAATAGATGAGACACATGACGGTGCTTATTATCCGGATCATCAACATCTTCTTTCCATTCTTGGAGTTGACCCCATCGTCCAATTTGTAGGGGCAGTAATTGTTTTCGAGCAGCAACAATTTGATTGTAAAACACATCTTCTTTCCCCAACGCTTGAGAAGCTTCTATTAAGTTGGTAAACAAATCCCAAATCATTTGTATATCCATGAAAGCCCCTGTAGAAATAGTCCCATGTTCTGGAGAATAAGATGGGGAGGAGACCAAATACCCATTTTCATCTTCAATCAAAACATCTAGCCAAAACTCGGCCGCTTCTTTCATGACCGGATAAGCCATCTTTTCAAGATAGTTTTTGTCCAAATTGTAGGCATAATGTTTCCATAAATGCTGGGTTAACCAAGCGGCACCACCTGGAAAAAATCCCCATGGAAAGCGCCATCCCAAAGCCGTAAATCCAAAGGGATTGTTCATGGTGCTAACAATCCAACCAGAAGCATTAAAAAAAGCTTGTGCACTTTTTCGACCAGGTTCGACCAAACTTTGAATGTAATGAAGTAGTGGTTGGTGCGTTTCGCTCAAATTGGTTTTTTCAGCAGGCCAGTAAAGCATTTGCTGATTAATGTTCATATGATAATCAGCAGCCCAAGGAGGAGCTACTTTATCATTCCATTTCCCCTGAAGATTCGCCGGTAAACTACCAGGACGGGAACTGCTGATGAGAAGATACCGGCCATATTGAAAGTAAAGCTCCTCTAAATGAGCATCACTGGCTCCACTACGATACCTTAAAAGACGCTCATTGGTCGGAAGATGGCTATGATTACTGTCTCCCAAATCTAAATGGACTCGATGAAACAGTGCTTGATAATCTTTTTGATGTTCTTGAAAGAGGTCATCATGAGAAAGCGAAATGGCTTTCATCATGGTGGCATCATTGAGTTTTTGATAATCTCTCCCCTTATATTGAGGGTACTGGTTAAGATAATCAGTAGCTGCGGTTAAACGGAGTGTGACTTTGTTTGCCGATTGGATGTTGATTTTATTCTCGTTAAAGTCTATCGAACCTTGATCGATTTGCACATGGAGCTGGGCTTGAAATCCCATTTGATTGTTTTCTAATGCCCCTTCAAAAATCAGCGTATTGTCTTTTTGTTGAAAAGTATTGTTTTGATGCACACTGGATAATTCAATAGTGTAATCAGTCCCAGAAGGCGCACTATTTTCTATTTGAAAAACCAACACTCTGCTGGGATAATTGGCAAAATAGTGTCTCTTGTGAAGGACATCTCCCGACTGAAAAGACACATTGGCAATGGCGTTGGCGATATCGAGATTTCGATGATAATTAGAGATTTCTCCCGATAGTTTGGTTTCGATGTGAATATCCCCAAATGTTTGATAAGCCCCATAACCTTCCCAATAATCTTCTTCATTTCTTCTAATGATAACCCCAGTGAGCTCTTTATCAGCCAATAGATGTGCTTTTTCAAATTCTCCTGCATCGAGTAATTCACGGACTTGAGGCAAAAATTGATGTGCTCCAAGGCGATTGCCGCCATTATATTGATCCCACTCACCAGGGCCTCCTGCCCAAAGGGACTCTTCGTTAAATTGTATCCGTTCTTTTTCGATCCCCCCAAAGATCATGGCTCCCATATAGGCATTTCCAATCGGAAGCGCTTGTCTCATCCAAAATTGAGCGGGTTGATCGTACCAAAGCGTTAAATCTTCTGACTTTTGTCCTTGGTCTTGGCTCCAAACTAGGGATTCGACCATTAAAGTCAATGCACATGGGATTAAAAAACAGAAGCGATAAATTGTAAAAAATGAATTTGTTGTTTTCATAATCAATCAAAAAGTAAATAGTGGCTCAATAAGTTTATGAGGTTGTTCCGTTCCCAAATTAATCAATGCGAATCAAAACTAAAATTTGTTTTCTTTAGAATATTGGCGCATTTTTTGGAAATTTTCTTTTGTCAATGTATAATCTTTTAATTTTTTTCCATTCCAACGATGGTATAAAAAAATGGGCATCAGAATAAACACCATCAGCAAGACCGAAACCCCAACAATGAATCGACCCATTTCATCCCCTCTTGAAATGAAAATAAATCCAGTCGCGTAACCCAAGAATAGTATGTAACTGAGATATTGGATCATTTTTTGGCGTACTTTAGACATCAATAAATGAAAAGTTATTCTAGTTCTTGAAGTTGATCTTGACTCCATGCTGTGGGGGCCCCCATCATTAAATCTCGGGCTTGATTGTTTTTTGGAAAAGCAATAAAATCTTTAATGGACTCTTTTCCTTTCAATACAGCGGCCAATCGATCAATCCCCCAAGCGATGCCGCCGTGTGGGGGAGCTCCATAGGTTAAGGCTTCAATTAAAAAGCCAAAGCGATCATTAGCTTGGGATTTGCTAAATCCAAGAATTTCTAAGACTTTCAATTGCAAATGAGATTCAGAAATTCTGATGGATCCCCCGCCGATTTCTTTACCATTGAGCACTAAGTCATATGATTGGGCTCGAACTTTCAAGGGTTGATGCTCCAATAGAGGGATGTCCTTTGTTAAAGGGGCTGTGAAGGGATGGTGCATGGAACGGTATCTCTTGATTTGCTCATCCCATTCAAAAAGTGGAAAATCAGTGACCCAAAGGGGCACAAATAGTTCTGGATTGATGAGATCGAGTTCTTGTGCCAAATGGTTTCGAAGCGTTCCCATTTGAGACAAAGCTTGGATTCGATCTCCCCAAACAAGTAATAAAAGATCTCCCTTGTCAGCGTTTGCTTTTTCAAACCATTGCGAAAAGTCTTTTGTGGTGTAAAATTTTGAAATAGAAGAACGAAAGTTTCCATCTTGGTTTTGAGAAACCCAAATCAATCCGTTGGCCCCAATTTGAGGGCTTTTCATCCATTTTGTCCATTGGTCCATCGTTTTTCGACTCGTATCACCCCCATTTTCGATCACCATCCCAATGATGGCCTTTGGCGTATCGAATAACTGAAATCCTTTTCCTTGGACCAACTGGGTTAAATCAACCAGTTTCATTTCAAAACGCAAATCTGGTTTATCGGTTCCATAGGTATTGATGGCTTGTTCAAAAGAAAGTTGTTTGAACGGTTTGGATTGATAGGATGTAAATTGCTGGAGCAAATGACTCAATAGTCCCTCAAATATGGCCATCACATTGTTCTTATTGACAAAAGAAAGTTCACAGTCTAATTGGGTGAATTCTGGTTGACGGTCTGATCGAAGATCCTCATCTCGAAAACACTTGACAATTTGAAAATATTTGTCAAATCCCCCGACCATTAACAATTGCTTTAACGTCTGAGGTGATTGAGGTAGGGCATAATACTGCCCTTTATTGATATGGGATGAAACCATAAAATCACGTGCTCCCTCGGGGGTGGATTTGATGAGAAATGGAGTTTCAATTTCAAAAAAATGGCGATGACTTAAATAATTTCTGATGGATTGCACCAATTGGTGTCTAAAAATCAAATTATCTCGAATGGGTTGCCGACGGATATCAAGATAGCGGTATTTCATTCTTAGTTCTAGCCCCCCATCGGTTTGATCTTCAATGGTGAATGGTGGAGTTTGAGCATGAGATAAACATTGGAGTTGTTCCACTAAAACCTCGATATTTCCTGTTGGAATATTCGGATTGGCAGCTTCCCGATGGATCACCTGACCTTTAATCTGAATGACATCTTCTCGAGAAAGATGCTTCACTTTTTCAAAAGTTGGTTGATTGGTTCTCTGCTGATCAAAAACCAATTGGGTGATGCCATAAAAATCTCGCAGTTCGACCCAAATAATGTAGCCTTTATCTCTGATTTTGTTCACCCAACCACTGAGAACAACCTCTGAATGGATATTGGTTGCATTGAGTTGACCACAATGGTGTGTCCGGTATTCGTTGGGTTGTATGGAAACGCTATGTGTGGCTTGATTGGACATGATTTATCAAGAGAAGCCATTTACTTTTTGAAGACAAAAAGCATCCCATTGATTTCCACTTTTGCAAAAAGTGAGGTCATTTGGATTGCCTTGATGTATTGAAGTCATCCAAAATGGTTATGTGAATCCTGCGTTAGGGAAATCATATCGAATGAGAACAACTGAAGTAAAGAGCTGCTTGAGTCATTTATAGGCTCTATTTAATTCTTGATCAAACATAAGAAGTCTTTTTAATCCAAGGTCTGTTCTTACTGATGAACACTAATTTTTTTATTCTCAATTTGATGCTATAAACAATACTAAACGTAGCGGGAACAATCACCAAAGTCAAAAAAGTGGCAAAAGTCAATCCAAAAATAACAGTCCAAGCCAGTGGTCCCCAAAAAATAACATTATCACCCCCGATATAAATATTGGAATTCCATTGACTGATGAGGGTGAAAAAATTAATATTGAACCCAATGGCCAATGGAATCAATCCCAAAATGGTGGTGATGGCGGTTAATAAGACCGGTCTTAGTCGAGCCGAACCACCACGGATGATCGCTTCTTTCGCTTGATTCAAGGTCAAAAGGCCTTTCACATTACGCTGAATTTTTTCTCGATTGATTAATAATTGGGTGTAATCAATTAAAACCACACTGTTATTGACCACAATTCCGGCAAGAGAAATAATCCCCAACATCGTCATTAAAATGACAAAGGGCATATTAAAAACCAACAGACCAAAAAACACGCCTGTAAAGCTCAATAAAATGGTCAGCAAAATGATGAATGGTTTTGAAATGGAATTGAATTGAAAGACCAATAATAGCAATATGAGAGCCAATCCTATAAACAAAGCGGTCGATAAAAAAGACATGTTTTCTTGTTGCTCTTCTTGTTCTCCAGCATAATCATAGGTAATCTCTTCTGGTATGTCAAAATTAGCCAGTGCATTTTGAACTTCAGCTAAAACCGCATTGCCATTAAATCCAGCCAAAACCGATGAATAGAGAGTGACCACACGATCCAATTCGCGATGTTTGATCGAACTAAAGGAATTATCACTTTCCACCCTGACCAATGAAGAGATGGGAATTTCTTTTGTTTCAGGGCCATCATTGAGGATGATGTTTTGGTTCAAAAGAGCATTTTTATCAAATCGGTATTGATCATCCAATCGAACATTGATATCATAATCATCACCTCCCGTTTTGTAAACACCAGCTTTAGAACCAAATAATGCCGTACGCAAGATGAACCCAATTTGACCAGCGTTGACTCCGAGTTCACCTGCTTTTTTGCGATCAATCACCAATTCATCACTTTGTTTGTATCGACTCACATCGATTTTTAATTCTTCCACGCCCTGAACATTCACTCGATTGAGATAATCTTTCATATTTTCAGCCACTTGGATAAGTTCCAAGTAATCATCCCCTTTGATTTCGATGGTAATCGGATATCCCGTTGGCGGGCCATTGGCATCTTTTTCGACGGAAATAGCAACCCCTGGAAATTTTCCACTGACAGCCTCTTGAACTTCTTTGCGCATCAATTCACTAGAATGGCCTCTTCTGAATTTAAATTCTCTGAGCGATATGGTGATTTTCCCTTTGTGTGGCATGGCATTTTCGGCTCCAGAATCGGTAGTGGGATTTCCTGCCCCTTCCCCAACTTGAGAAACGGAAGTTTCAACCATGAAATTGTTATCGCCATCATTATATTTTGGTAAATGGAGAATATTAAAAACTTCTTGTTCAATCAAACGCGTGACCCGATCTGTTTTATCGATGGATGTTCCTTCAGGATACTCAATATAGATGATGATTTGATTCGGTTGGTTTTCAGGAAAAAACTCTGTTTTAGGCGGAAAAAGTCCCATCAAAACAAAAGAACTCAACAATAGAAAAAAGGTGCCAACCAAAAACAAAACAGGATGATATCCTTCCAAGACAAACCTCAAAAATCGCTGATAATTGCTTTCTACTTTAGTGAGAAATATTTTTTGAAAACGCAATGCCCAGCCTTTGATAGCGTATTTGTAGGCCCAGAACAGGAGTGGAACAATCAACATGATGGTCCCCAAACCTCTGATGATTCCTTGATTAAAAATCAACAACAATCCCAAACCACCCATGATGGCCGTCAAGCGCCATAGAGATTTGTCCGTAAACACTTGATCTTTGATATTCATGAACTGAGAGACCAACATGGAATTAAAAAAGATAGCGACAATCAGTGAAGAGCCTAAAACAGCGGATAGGGTAATGGGAAAATAGATCATGAATTCCCCCATCAAACCTGGCCAGGCACCCAAGGGGGCAAATGCCGCAAGAGTGGTCGCTGTTGATACGATGATGGGAGTGGCAATCTCACCAATCCCTCGTTTGGCTGCTTGAATCCGGGTCATGCCTTCTTTTTCCATCAATCGATAAACATTTTCCACCACCACAATACCATTATCCACCAGCATACCTAGACCCATCACGAGCCCAAACAAGACAACGGTATTTAATGTGTATCCGATGGCAGAGATAAACATGATGGCCATGAACATGGACATAGGAATTGCAAAACCAACAAAAAGAGCATTTCGAAAGCCAATAAAAAACATCAATACCGTCACCACCAAGATGACCCCCAAAATGATGTTATTAATTAAATCATTGACTTGATTCGTTGTTAAAGTAGAAGTATCATTATTGATGGCAATATCGATGTCATTGGGAATCTGTAATTCTGCAGTGTTCTCAACAATCGACCTAATTTGATTGGCTGCATTGATTAGGTTTTGTCCCCCTCTTTTTACCACATCTAACAATAGCGTTTTTTCACCCATCGAACGAGCATAGGAAGTGACTTCTTTTTCCTCAAAAGTGACCGTGGCGATATTTCTTAAGTAAACGGCATCGCCATTATCGTTTTTAACGACAAAATCTTCTAAATCTTCTGGGCTTTCAATTTCGCCGAGAATGCGAACATTGCGTCTTTGACCATCGATTTCAATATTTCCGGCAGAAATTGTGGAATTTTCATCTGAAATAGTATTGATGACATCGGCAAAAGCAACTTGAGCCGAAGTCATTTTGTAGAGATCTAAAGCCACTTTCACTTCAAATTCTTGGATC
This sequence comes from Flavobacteriaceae bacterium, assembly GCA_026710085.1. Classification (GTDB taxonomy): domain Bacteria; phylum Bacteroidota; class Bacteroidia; order Flavobacteriales; family Flavobacteriaceae; genus Bin25. Next base: position 11,952 of record JAPORT010000061.1, read on the forward strand.
CCTCGGATATCGACTTCTTTAATTTCAGTTAAATCTTCAATGGCAGATTCGAGGCGCTCCGCATATTCTTTAAGATCTTTTATGGGGTAATCCCCAATCATGCTGATGTTGAGCATGGGCATCATCTCAGCAAAATCGAGTTCGAAAATATTAGGTTCCAATTTGGCATTATTGAAAACAGGCCAATCGGCACTCGATTTCACAGCATTCACCAAATCCGTGACTTCTTGTTTGGCTTGATAAATGGGAATATCTTCATCAACTTCGACAATGACGATGGCAAAATCTTCAGCGGATGTGGAATTAATTTCAACGAGATTGGAAAGACCTTTGATTTCCTCTTCTAGAGGATCCGTAACCAATCGTTCCATGTCTTCGGCCGTATTGCCTGGAAAAACAGTCGTGATAAAAATTTGAGTATCATTGATTTCAGGAAAACTTTCTCTAGGTAAGTTCAAATAAGAACTCAACCCTAGGATGAAAAAAATCACCATAATCACATAGATCACCACTCGATGATCGATGGCCCAACTAGATAGTTTAAACTCTTTGTAAATTTTTTTATCACTCATTAATTGCTATCTTTAGCTAGTCAAAAGTTGTACTTTTTGTTGATCTTCGACTAAAGCAGATCCCTCATCAACCAACAAATCACCGGAACTTAACCCATTGATAACTTCGGAAAAATGACCACTTCTGATGCCTAGTTCAATAAAAACACGTTGGGTGATGAATATATTTTGTTCTTCAGTAGAGACCAATCGATGCACATAAGCTTGTCCTTGAGCATCTTCTTGAATCAATCGAAGTGGAACGGAAAGTGCTTGGGGATTTTGATAATCAGTAACAATCAATTTAGCCGTCAAGTTGGGTTTGATGAATCCACTTGAATTTTCCACAGGAGCTTCAACTCGAAATGTTCGGTTATTGGGATTGATAAAATCACCAGTTTGTCTTAGAGTCGTATTGATTTGGCTTTCAATGACATCTATTTGAACAACGGCAGGACTTCCTGGTTTTACAGAAGGGAGATAAGTTTCTGGAATAGCGGCTTCAACATACATCGAATTGAGGTTAATCAACCTTAAAATGGGATTCATTCCTGGAGCGACATAAGCTCCTTCGTTAGTGATTAATTCATCGATGATTCCTGAAAAGGGAGCGATGATTTTGGTTTTAGATAATTGATTCTCCAATTGATCAACAATCTGTTTTTGTGATTCATATTGAGTCTTGGCTTGGAGATAATTCAATTCGGAACCTATTTTTTGATTCCATAAACGTTGGGTCCGTTCATAAGTGGTTGACGCCAAATCCAGTTGCAATGTAGCGCTATTTAGTTGAGGTCGAAGCCCCCCATCATCGATGGTAGCCAAAATGTCCCCTTTCACGACTCTTTGTCCTTCTCGAACCCTTATAGATAGGAGTTTTCCAGCAAATTCTGGATAGAGTTCCAAACTCTGTCTTGTCTTGATATCTCCTTGAACTTCAATGGTATGTGTGAATTCTGAAGTTTCAACGCTAAACGCTGAAATCAAAGGAAGTCTTTGATTTTTGTCTTTAATCTCAATCAAGCGATTGATTTCAATCAATTGTTCATTCAATTCATTGATTTGATTGACAACGACATTTCTTTGTATTTTAAGGGAGTCGATATCCGAATCTCCAAATTGATTTTGCTCTGTTGTAGCTTTTTTTTGAGAACATTCGGATAAAAGAATAATGATAGTTACAAGAAATAGGATGTGTTTCATTGATCTGGGAGATTAAAGAGATGAGTATAAAAGGTTGTCTAATTCTGCTTTGTAATTGATGAGGTCTAATATGGTTTGAAGGTATCTTTGTTGTGCCAAAAAGAGTTGATTTCTAGCTTCTCGATACTCGAATGAAGTGGCCAGGCCTTCCAAAAATTTAATTTGATTCTTATCGGCGATACTTTGGGCGAGTTTCAAATTCTCTTTTCCTGTTTCAAGAGTTCGGGCGGCTAACTGCAAGTCGTTCTGGGTTCGTTTGATATTCAGGCCAATTTCCTTTTTGGTATCCTCTAAACTTATTTGAGATTGTTGCCATGTGATTTTGGCTCTTTGGGTTCCCGCGGTACGAACTAACGAACTAAAAATGGGGATATCAGCAGAGAATCCAAAAACAGCGGTTCCAAACCATTTTTGATCTCTATTTAAAAAAGAAAACTCATTGCTGTTTCCTGTATAATTGCCATTGAGAAAAGCTTTCAAAATGGGAAGAGCTTTGGCTTTTTCATTTTTATAACTTAATAATTGAGCTTGAACATCATTTTTCGCAATACGCACATCGATATTTTCTTCGACAACACTTTCAATACGCGTGCTTTGTGAAGTCATCGACTGGGCAATGGCCTCAGTAATAATCTGTTCTAATGTATCGGTTAATTCAACTTTAGTTTCAGGTGTGTAGCCCAGTAGATGGTTGAGAAAATCGCGAGCGATTTCTTCCAATCGTTTGGCATACCGTAACTGATTGTTTTGTTCACTAACACTGAGTCGAATTTGTTCAACATTTTCCTGTTCCACAAAACCTGATTCAAATAGCTTACTGGTTTCATCAAGGTTGTCTTCTAATAGAGCTAAGTTTTCTGAAATAAAATCAATATTGGCTTGAGCAAGTAAAACGTTGACATAGGTTTGTATCACATTTTTTCTAAGCTCTAATTTGGTTTTAGTCAAAGCGTTTTCAGAAATTTCCAAAAGCACTTTACTCGCTTGTATGAGCAGCAAATAAGATCCATCAAATAGCAATTGATCTACATTGAAACTAGCTACAACATTTTGCTTGGTCCCAAAAACTACTTCAGCAAACTCACCTTCTTTTCCCCCGAAAAATTGAGCGGGAATTAAAGCCACCGGCTGCTCCAAAAAATTTTGGTAGTTGAGACTCCCACTGATTTGAGGAAGGCCATCAGCAAAATTTTCCCATCGTAGTTTATAAGATTTCTGAATCTCGAGTGAAGCATTGCGAACCTCTGCGTTGTTCTCAATCCCAACGTCAATAGCTTTCGATAAGCTGAGTTCTTGATGAGGTTCCTGAGAATAAGAAAGGATAGCCATCAAAAAAGCAAACATGGAATATTTCCAACGCATCAATTTTTTGGAATTCATCTTAATCATAATGTGAGAGAGGGAACACGAGATATTTTGAGCAATTGTTTCAAGTGAAAATGTAATGGAGACAAGATAAAGAATTAATTACTCATTATTAATTATAAAAGTTAATAGTTATGACAAATGCAATGATTTAAGGAAAAATAAAATCGAATACAAATTTGGTAAAATCAAACAATTCAATCACTAATAAACTTTCTTAGACACATGTTATCTTAAAATGTTACACCATCGATGAAAAATTTTAACCCTATTCAATCCAAGTTTAAAAGCATTTTTTCTGATACAATTATTTTATGGTCAAGAAGAGCTCTCGAGCTGAACTTTAGGATAAGCCAAGGTTTTGCAATTCTTGGACACAAATCCAAAGCATACCCTTAGGATGCCTTTTTGAATGAGAATTATACGCTATTGCGTTATTAGGCTTGTTTGATTCAATTTTCTTTAAAATGCTTTTGAATATTTAGTTTCGGTTTAATCATTGATTTGATCAACTTACAGGCATTAATATATAATTCCTTTGGCTGCAATATTTTGAAGGGGAACTTTTTGGTAGGGTTGTTTAATAGCATTTAGGCGTTTTATCAATTAAGTCAATGAGCGATTTTATTCTCCTATCATTTTTTGCTTTATACTTTTCACAGAAATATTTTTTTAATAAGGAAATAGTTTTTTTTTGAGGGAATATAATAGGAAATATTACTTTAATCAGATCTTCATTGTTTAATAATTTTCGCCAAACAAAGTGACTTAGATCTTTAATTTCTTCAAATGTTTCTTGTGGTTTTAAATCGAAATTAAGTTCTGGTAATTCAGATAGGTCTTCTTTCCATTGACATAGAAAGTTGATAATGTCTTCTTTCCAAATGTAATCCAACCCCTCTTTATTAAATAACTCATTTCCATAACACAAGCAGACGTCTACTCCATAATGTCCACAAAGGCTTTTTATTTCATTAGCATAGTATTTTTTGTGCTTTTTAAAACTATCATCTATGAAATAGAAATAGCTTGAAATGTTATTACATCCTAAATCAAGTAGAATATTTATCTTTTTTTCAAAATTTTGAAATTGCCCTACTTTTTTAGTGCTGTCATGATTGTCTCTCATTTTTTGTTCTATAAAAACCGTTCGGTTTTTATACTTGAATAGTTGATCATATTGAACATAGTTATCACCGACTTTATGATTTCTATCGATCTCCTCATATCCCTTTGCTTTAAACAGTTCTCTAATGTAAATTTCAAAGGCATCCCCAAATCTAATTTCGTGGCTTTGAGTTATATTTTGTATTAACTTCGTGTGAGGTTTTGTTGGTCGAAACAAACCTAGATAAACCTCGGGAGATTTAGAGAGATTCTCTAATAATTTCTTTTTATTGTCTTCAAAAATCTTGTCATTAAAGATTTTTGAAACTCGTTCGTAATCAAGAGTTTTTAGTTTCATTTACTTTTTTTCTGTAATCATTAATCGGTTTTAGAATATCGTTTCGTTTCACGTGCCAGTAATCCCAACCATTGTTATTGACGATGCCAAGTATCTTAGCGCTGCCTTTGTGTATCGAATATTCTGAATGGGCAATTAAAACTTTACCGCTTTGAGTTAACTGCGATTTATTCTCTCCATTTTTATCAAATAAAAATTCTCCCGGAACGATAAATTTATTTTCAATTAATCGTTTCATTGGCACTCTCTTCTCTTTGATATCATATACATTTTCAATCAGATTTTTTTCAATTGATTCTTCAGTTTTTCTCAACCTATGATAAATTAATTCTACATACTTTTCTTCCTTTTCAAATCCAAGATATTTTCTTCCATACATTTTTGATACCACTGCAGTAGTGCCAGTCCCCATAAATGGGTCTAGTACAACATCGTTTTTTCTACTAGAGCTTAAAATCACTCTTTTCAACAATTCAATTGGCTTTTGGGTATTATGTAACTTTCTTCCTTTATCGTCTCTTAGTCGTTCTTTCCCACTACATATGCCAATTTCCCATACACTCTTCATTTGCTTTCCACCATTGATATGTTTCATTGTTTTATAGTTGAAAGTATATTTACTTTTAGGTGATTTAGTACACCATAACAATATTTCATTAGCGTTTGTAAACCGAGTCCCCATGAAATTTGGGGTTGGATTTTTTTTACTCCAAATAACATCATTGATAATCCAATATCCCAATTGTTGCATTATATATCCTATTCTATAGATGTTTTGAAAGGAACCAATAACCCATATGGATCCGTTTCTTTTCAAAACTCTTTGACATTGTTTCAACCACTCAAATGAAAACTGATCGTACTCATTGTAGGAGTTGAATTGATCCCACGTATCATTGACTCCTAAATAAATACTGCCCTCAACTCGAATTAATTGACCTTCAGTCTGCATATAGTATGGAGGGTCGGCAAAAATTAAATCGATTGATTCGTTTTCTATTTTTCGCATCCCTTTCAAACAATCCATGTTGTGAATCTGATCCATCATAAAACACGATGACATAAGAACAACTCCATTCTTTTAATCATTGAAATGCCACGAGTATGATACCGTTTTACAAACTCATACACATACAACTGCAAATACTTGCGAGATATGTAGTGATACGTTCCTTTATAGTCTCTTTCGAGAATCGTATAGAAAGACTCGATGTCATTGATACGAATATCGCCACCTGTATATTGGTGTTTGCTATGCGCTACATTAGCATGGGTTCTTTTGAGGTTGTTATATCCTCGATGCTCATCTGAGTAAATAACGGTATCAGATGACGTCTTCTGGTCGAAGAATTCGTGAATCGTTACATGATTGGCCGTACCAAATGCTTGAGCAACGACTTGATGGGGTTCTCTGTTTTTGATACTAATAACGGGAAACTTGCTAGCTATGCCTCGACCAGCGGTGAATCTAGTTTCAATCCACTTTTTATTCCTTAAATTTTTGTGTTTGCCCCCTAAACAGGTCTCATCAACCTCATTTATCTCGCAAAATGGGGGGGGGGGGTATTTTTGGCGACGGCTCGAATACGGTGTAACATACGCCACGCTATGGGTTGCCTAACCTCTAAATATTTTCCTAATGACATGGACGATTTTGGATAAACCGGAAGCAAATGTAAGGAAATGCCCCAATACTTCAACTGTAAATTTGAGTTTGTTAAAAATGCATTGGTTTTTTCACTTAAATAATAGTGACAGTCCCGACAACAAAAAACATCGCTTTGATTGAACAACCGCCCTACAAGTTGTAACTCAATCCCGTCGAGCAGATATGAGCTGATGTCCGAGAAAAATTTCTAGACAATCAACTGTTTGAAACGTCTGAGGATTTGTAAGAGCAACTAGCCGATGGATTCAAAGAGAGTTCTAAATATCGAGAGAGATTGAAATCCTTAAAGAACTTTCGTACATTACAAAGGTAATTCTGAAAGCAAATTATTACAAGATGTTGATTTTCCACCGGATAACTCTTAATTCGTCTAAAATTGGTTCAGATAGGCTTTGCTCTCCATTCCATACATGAATCTTTGATCCTCAGCATTTGATTTATTAGACGCTACTACATTAGATTTTTTTAAGTTCCCTATTCCTACTATAATGGCGATGATGATGCCAAACAAAAATTACTAACAAAACGATATCCATCGAATTCCTTGATCCTATGCTACTCTTTTGGTTTTTCTTATCGATAGTATTCACCAAATGATACCTGCTACTTTACTGATAATGACTGCTATTAACAAAACGATAAGCGTGGTATGGACACTAAGGATACCACTATGCCTTCCTCTTCTAGGATTCAGAATATCAAATTTATTATGAAAACTTCTGACATCTGTTTTTACTTCCGTTATCAACTTCTTCAAGTCTTATATCTTCTTTTGCAGCTGGTTGGTTTTTCATTGTTTTATGTTGATTCCTTGCAAAATCTACTTAAGAATTCAAAGATGATGATACAAGGATCTACTATCACTATGAATAGTGGGATTTCGAGTTAAGAAAATCTAAATTACTACGCCAAAAAACAATTTCATTGGGTGCCCATTGACCGCCCCCTCTGTAATGCCGAGGTTAAACTATCTCAAAAAAACTCTCCAAGCTTAGTGTTTATCTGCCGATGATTGAGAAAAGAAAATTGGCGTTTTCAGTGAAGACATAGTAAAAGCCATAACGGAGGCCAAGGGACAAAAGTTTTTAAAAGCATTAGAAGATTTAAATGCGGGGTTTTCCAGGCCTCTTTATTTGAAAGACTATGGTTAAGTCGAACGGAGAATCGGCCAGTTATCTCAACAATACCAAGTGGTAGCTCATCATTTTGAAATTCAAGTCATCAATAAAGAAAGACAGAGCTTATGCCCAAAAATTGGTGGTTGACAAACGACCAGAGCATCAACAATGCCATGATACGTTCGGCTTCTTTGTGATTCAAAGCATTCCATGGGGTTGGTCGATTGAAAACATAGTGACAACTTATCATGGATTGAATGATATCGAACAAATCTTTCAGGCCTTAAAATCGGATTTACAGTTACGGCCATGAGGCCATCGGATCGGGACTGATATCCATATGGCCATCATGGCCTATTATTTGGGGCATTATATTCGTACGGTATTGGAAAAGCGTGGCATCCATGATTCTTGGGGAGTTTGCAAGAAAAGCTCAATGCGAGGGGGTGAACCAAAGAGCTCCTTCCTGAAAATGCCCAGACCCAGTTGGAGTTATTCGTGGATGCCAAAGCCGAAGAGTGCTGGCCACCTTGGGGCAGTTCATGGGTTTACCAAAAACCAATCATCTTGAAAAAAAATAGTCACAGGGAATCAGGACTTAAAAAACTCATGGAGCTACTCTGGAGTAGGAAAAATGACAAAAATGTAGCGTCTGAAGCTTTTTAAAAATGCGTAATACACTGCTTATCAGAGATTTGAAAAATCAAGAGACAAACTTCCATTAAGATGATATTTTTATCATAGATGAAATGAGAGAAGGCAAGTAGGTGGGATTTTTTTAAGTTTGTGTTACCTACAAGCTCTCTCATTTAGCCCACGATGAAGCAATCACAAAAAAACGTTTCCAAGCAATATTCCAAAGGAATTCGTGCTGTAGCGTATCAATTCCTCATTTTTCTAATCTTGGTCTGTCAAGGAGTTTGTTTCAGTCAAAACAGATTGGTGATAGATGGGAGAGTTTTAGATGATCAAACTTTGGAAACTTTGAGTGGAGCAACTGTTTTAGCTGAAAAGACGCCGTATGGCGTTTTGACAAATCAATACGGCTACTTTTCATTAGAGATACGAGATATATCGGTAGACTCATTAGCCATTGAGGTGAGTTACTTAGGATATGAAACGATTCGTTATTGGATTTCAGACTTTAAAGACCAAACCATTACTTTTAGAATAAAGCCACAATCGGCTATTTTGGAAGAAGTCATTCTTCAAGCCAATGAAACGGAAGGTTTGCTCAACACAACTGTGGGAAGTATCAATATACGACCTAGTTTAGTAGCCAACCTACCAGTTCTATTGGGAGAAAAAGATGTTTTTAAAACCATCCATCTTCTCTCGGGAATCCATTCCAATAATGAGGGAAATATTGGGTTTAATGTCCGTGGCGGGTCTTTTGATCAAAATTTGATACAATTGGATGAGGCCACGTTGTTCAATCCATACCATCTCATTGGATTATTTTCAACGATCAATTCGGATGCGGTTAAAGAGTTGACTCTTTATAAGGGAGGGATTCCCCCTCGATATGGAGGAAGAGGCTCCTCCATTGTCGATATCCAAATGAAAGAAGGAAATAAGCAAGAACCAGAACTCTATGGCGGAATTGGCCTCATTTCATCTCGAATCGCATATGAAGCACCAATTAAAAAAAATCAGTCTTCCTTCATCATTAGTGCACGTCGATCGTATGCTGATTTAATCGCCCGGGCTTTAGGAGGTCTTGAAGATGATGATGATCTCTATTTCTACGATGTGAACGCTAAAATGAATTTTACCTTGAATGAGAAAAACACACTCTATATTTCAAGTTATTTTGGCCGTGATATTTTGATTAATGGGGAGGATTTAGGAAATAATTGGGGAAACACTACGGGAACAATTCGTTGGAATCATTTATTCAACAATAAGTTGTTTTCCAATACAACTTTGAATTATAGCCATTATTCCTTTGGATTCAGAGTCGCTGATGATTGGGAATACGATACAAGCATCGAAGATATCAGTCTAAAAACGGACTTCAGTTACTATCTTATCCAATCTCAAATTGATTTTGGATTAGGAATCAAGTATTTCACTTTTTCACCAGGAAAAACGGTTTTCAGCAGTCCCATTGAAGAAGATATTGTAAGAGATTCCTCTTTTGCTTTCGATTTTTATGGGTATGCTTCCTGGTCACAAAATTTTTCCAGTTCGGTCAAAGGACAATTAGGAGCTCGAATTTCGAGTTTTAGTCAATTGGGTGAAACTACTGTTAGCACAATGAATCAAGACACTAAAAAAGCAGTTTTAAAGAGGTTTGAATCAGGAGAAGTCGTTCAATCATATTTGAATCTGGAACCACGCATCACCCTTGATGTTTCATTTTCTAAAAACAGCAACCTTCGATTTTCTTATGATCGAATGGTTCAGTACATTCATTCGTTGGCTGGACTTTCTGAATATACACCAACCATTTCATGGTTGCCAAGTGGTCTTCATTTAGAACCACTAAAAGTGGACTTATTGGCCATCGAATTTCAAACGGAAAATCCTTCCAAAAGTCCTTTCAAGCTAACAACAGGGTCTTATTATAAAACTTTAGATCAGGTCACTGATTTATTAGATCCAACCGAGATCTTACAAAGACAAAATATAGAATTGGATGTATTGAGTGGAAAAGGGAGAAGTTATGGATTTGAACTTTCCATTGAAAAGCTAAGAGATGCGTTAACTGGGTGGATTAGTTATACATTCAGCGTTACAGAAAATAAAATAGAGGGGATTAATGATTTTAGATGGTATCCTGCAAACAATGATGTCCGACATAATTTATCTGTCTTGATGAGTTTGAAACTCCATGAAAATTGGACGTTTTCACTTGTCAATGTTCTGAATACGGGGAAACCTTATACTTTTTTAATCGATCAAGTCAATAGCCAAAATCAAACCTATTATACCGAACGTAATTCATATCGACTGTCCAATTACCATCGGATTGATTTAAACTTGAATTTTTCGCGAAATCCACGATCTAGTTGGGGTTTTTCTGTTTTCAACTTATTGGGTCGGGAGAATCCATATTTTCTTTTTTTCAACGAGGGTTTTGAGGGGGTGTTGACTCCTGAAGAAGCCGGCCTTTTCCCCATTTTATTACCATCGATTTCGTGGGATTTTAAATGGTTGTGAAGAGGTTCATTAGCCCCCACGACGATGTTTTGGAGTCATGAAAAACGAACTATGTCAATTATAGAAAATGAAACCCTTGTTGAAACTAGGCTTCCACATACAATTAATGGCCAACAACTTTGATGTCTGATGTTTCACTGGAATGAACAGCCCCCTTTCGAGCAGTTTTTTTTTGACCTTATGCTTTTTGGTCGTGGCCATCTACGCCGTGGTCATGTCGTTTTGAATGTTAAGATGAGTGTTAAAGATTGAAAAAGGTGCTCCCCACATTTTTAAACGCTTATTTTGATTCATTCGAATCATACATACAGCAACAAGAGTTTATCAAAAATCCAGAAGGGCTCGAAATCCCGATCGCCTATACAGTTCAAAGCGGGGGCAAACGAATTCGACCATTATTTGTTCTTTTAATAGCAGATTCCTCCGAGTTTGGATACGCCAAGGCGTTAGATGCTGCCCTAACGGTTGAGCTATTTCATAATTTCACTTTGATTCATGATGATTTCATGGATCAATCGACTTTGAGAAGAGGGCAAGCTACTGTTTTTAAAAAATGGAACCGAAATACGGCCATTTTAGCCGGAGATGCCTTGTTGGTCATGGCTTATCAACAATTGCGCCGTTATCGACCAAAAATGCGTGTCAAAATGTACGATTTATTGAACTCTGTGGCCAAAACGGTTTGTGATGGTCAATATTTAGACATTGAATTTGAGTCTCGATTGGAAATTAATAGCAATCAATATTTGGATATGATTACTAAAAAAACAGCCTGTCTTTTTGGTTGTAGTTTCCAATTCGGAGCATTGGTTTCAGAAGATTTAAAAAACAAAGGCCATGAAATATTTGAACTAGGCCTTTTATTGGGAAAAATTTTTCAGATACAAGATGATTATTTAGACATCTATGGGGATACCCAAAACTTTGGCAAAGTTATTGGAGGAGATATTCGACAAAGAAAAAAAACCATTTTATTTACTCAAGCCATGAAGCTCGGAACGGAATCTCAAAAAAATGAATTATTGTCTTTATATGGCACCAATCATCAACTGAATGAAGAGATATTGGTTGAAAAAGTCATGGAACTATTTCATGTAACAAAAGCCGATACAGCAACTAAAGCACTCATCGAAACTGATTTGGAGACATTCGATACTCAAATCAATAAAATCGGATTTTCCAAATCGCAAAAGCAAAAATTAACAGAGTTATTATTGTGGCTGTCCAAACGTGAAAATTGATAATGATTCATTCCATAGGGCTCTTAAAAAAAGGACTTTCGTTTTAAAACGAAAGGATGCTAATATTTTTAATTCTTGAATCAAAGTCGTATCTCCAGACAAAAACTTTAAAATGATTAAGGGATTATTTTTTTGAAACAATTCATCGAAAATGATGTGTCCTTTATCATTTTGTTTTTCTAGCACTTTTAATAACATCTTGTCATAAAATAAAAATCGATTGTGATAAGGTTTCTGTGGTAAAGGCTTTCCAAATTTTAAACTTTCGACAATCATTTTGCTCAACTTCAATGTTCTGTAAAAAGTAAAGCCGGTACTTGGTTTGGCCCAACCTCCTGCGACACCAATATGAATCAATCTTTTTCCATTGTTTTTGTGAAATGGAAAAGTGGTCATTGGAATGGCATTTTTTTCGATTTCTAGGACCTGATAGGGGCCTGAGTTTACTTTTGCAAGATATTGTTCAATTCCTTTGGCATATTGCTTATCAGGTAACCATTCTTTTGAAAAAAGGGTATACTCAATCAAGGCCTTTTTGCGGTTGATAGGTAAAACATACATAAAGCGTGTATGGCCTTTTTGATTGATTGAAAAATCCATGAAGGTCATTTTTTGGTCGTCAAAGCAGGCTTTTTCTGTTTTCACATACCATCCCACAAAATGCTGTAATAAAAACGGATGCTTTTTTAGATTGTCTAAATATGTGTGGTTAACAATACTCGAAAAAACTAGTTCAGAGGAATAGACTTTTTTTGGTGTAGAAACTTCAACAGACGTAGACTTTTCCTTTATTTGAGTTACTTGGGATGTTAACCATCGAACATTAGGATGATCTAAAAGTTCCGCTTTAAATTTTTGATAGAAATCTTCTGACCGAATCATTTTGTAAGAATAACCTTCTAGTCTGAAGTTGATTGTTTTTTGAAATTGTTTCGACACATACAATCCTAGGTTCCATTTTTTGGATACGATATCATGATCGTCAAAACCAACATTTTCCCAAAAGCACCAAGTCCGATCATTTTTCGTTTTTTCTTCTTTTTCAATGATTAATATCCCCTTTTGGGACAATGCCTTTTCTCGAATGATGCTTCTTCCGAGCATCAATCCAGATAATCCTGCACCACATATAATATAGTCGTAATGTTTCTTCAAAGTTTCAGGCTAATTGTATGATGAGCTACAAGAATTCATCATCGGTGAATGAATTAGAATAAGCTTTCAGCGAATGGATGCCATACCAAAACAGGAATCATCAAAAGAGGAGAGCTCCATCCGATATCGGAAAATCAAGAGAAAAGATGTTGAGGTTGGTATTATTTCGAGCCACGATGAGATACCATTGATTTCGAATTTTGACCAACTTCATGTCGCGTATTTCACCTCGATTAAAGAGGCCACTTTTTGAATAATCAACTGGCTTGAATTGCCCCGTTCCATCTCCTTCAAACAGTTCTCCTTTTGAAGAAGCAAACCGCCCCAATTTGACCCTTGTTCCAAAAAGGTTTCCGCCAGTGATTAAATCAATGTGTCCATCTTCATTGAAATCCAGGAGTACCTGGGCATAAATGGGCGATAACTGGGCCTCTTTGGGATAGGGGACAAAAGAATATCCTGAACCTTTGTTTGACAAGAGAATCCCTGATGAAAACTCGCGGATATCCAATTCTTGTGCATCGGATAATTCAGATTCTGAAAAGATATCATTCATCGATTGATCAGCATAGGAGGCATAGGAAACGTATTTGGATTTCAAACTAGTGATTTGACTTTGTATATCATCTTTGGAGATAAAGGGAACCCACCGCTCATTTTCATAGACACAAAGGATGGGATCAAGAGCTCCATTGTTATCAAAATCTTTATAAAACAGCTTGACGGGTGATTTCAATTGACTGTTTAAACCCAAATTTCCTAGTAGGAAATCCATTTGCCCATCATTGTTGACATCAGCTTGTTCGATGGAATTCCAAAAACCCTCCAGATTTTCTAAAAAAGGAGCCTCCATCCATGAAAACAGACCATCGGTGTTGAGTAAAATTTGGGGTTTCATCCAATGACCAACCACAATTAAATCATCAAATCCATTTTGATCAATATCATAAAATAAAGCATCACTCACTTTTCCTAATTGATTTTGTTGCGGCATTCTATGGTTTTCCAACTCAAAGAATCCATTACCGTCATTAATTAATAACTGACTTTGATTGGATAAAGGGTATTGACCAGGCATTCCAAAAGTTCCCACAAACAGATCTAAATCTCCATCATGGTCTATATCGGAGGAAACCACACAGGATCCCGATAGATTTTCTAGTGGTAATGAGGTTAATGCATTCGTCAACTGCCCATTCTGATTGATATACATTCGATCTTGTAACAGTTCTCCTTGATTTTCATTGCCTCCACTCACCGTATAAAGATCTGCATCACCATCGCCATCTGCATCAAAAAACAAAGCCGCCGTTTGTTCCTTTTCGACGATTTGTTCGAATATTGAATTATTGCTTTGTTGGAATTTTCCATTGGAATTTTGAACCAACAACTGACCCGAAGTTCCTTTAGCCCCCACGAGGTAGATGTCGGTTTGTTGATCTTGATTGATATCCCCTATGGCTATTTGGGGGCCTTTGGTGGAAAGGTAAAAGGGGAGGAGCCGTTCTCTCTTGAAGTCCACAAATTCATTTTCCTGATGAACGATAGATTCTAATCCCGTATCCTCTGATTTCGAAAAGATGATCGGATGAGATTCCGATGGCATTGATGATTTTAGATTTTGTGCTTTTTCAATGGTTAGCTTGGATACCGACTCTTGAACCATTAAATTTTGAAATTGTCCATCGGGCCATTGAATGGTTATGGAATCAATGACCTCGTTTTGTCCCAAGCCAAAGTGCAATTTTCTGGACACTGAAGATTGAAATCCTCGAACGGGTTGGTTTAACCGATGGAAGGAATTTTCTCCGCTATAAACCGTCACATGGGCTCCAATACCTTCTCTGTTTAATGATGTTGTGTCTAGAAGTTGTATCGATAACGAATGATTGGTGGATAATTTTTCGCTGTTGTTACGGTAGATAGATGCTGGCTTTTCGATATTATTGACCACCAAGTCCAAATCGCCATCATTATCTAAATCAGAATAGACGGCTCCATTGGAAAGCGTTTGATGATCGAATCCCCAAGATCGATTCATCTTTTCAAATTGTAATGGTTGAACTTGTCGATAAATGTAGTTTTCTTGAAGCGATGAAGGAATCTCATTGATGAGATTCATCACTTCAAGTTCACTATTATTTTGCTGTTGATTTAATCGTTGTTGTACAGCATAACTGATAAAATCCATATTGGTATAGTCTCTTTTATAGCCATTAGTTACAAACAGATCATTCCAACCATCATTATCAAAATCGGAAACCAAAGCGGCCCAGGACCAATCGGTATTGGATATGCCTGAAAACTGTCCAACTTCAGAAAAAAATTGTCCACTTTGATTCACTTGTAGCATGTTGCGCATGTATTGGTGATGAAATCCTGTCTTGGTCAATTGGCTATGTTTTTCATAATTATCGGGGCCAAGCACCATTTTTTGGCGCTCTTGAGATTCAGGCAACATGTCGAGGGCCACGATATCCATAGACCCATCATTGTTGATGTCGGCTACATCGGAACCCATCGAGAACAAAGGAGTATAGTCCATATAATCTCTTAAACTTTCTGTGAATGTGCGGTCTTGATTATTGATGTAGAGATAATCTTCCTCATTATAGTCATTGGAAACATAAATGTCTGGCCAGCCATCTTCATTGAAGTCAGCGGATACCACCCCCAGTCCAAAGCCTAGTACGTTAGTTTTGATTCCCGATATCAATGTGATATCAAAAAAGAATCCCCCAATATTTTCATAAAGTTTATCGCCATAATTAGGATCGACTTTATTCTTTAATTCTCCGGTCAATCGATCAAAACCCGCATATTCTTGAACCGAATGATTCAGCAAGTAGAGGTCTAAATCATTATCTCGATCCATATCAAAAAACAATGCATTGGTGGTATATCCTGTATCCAGCAACCCAAGATCTTCCGCCATTTCGGTAAAAGTCCCATCTTGATTGTTGATGAATAATAAATTTTGACGATATGGAGCTGTTTTGGCCGCTGATCGACAGACGAAAATATCAAGCCAACCATCAGCATTGATATCCACCATGACCGTACCTGTATTCCAATAGCCAGCAGCTTCTACTCCTGCTTGGGCTGCCACTTCTTTGAAGTTTAGATTTCCTTGATTGAGATACAATCTTGAGGCCACCATATTTCCAGTAAAGTAAATATCTTCGAGTCCATCGTTATTCACATCGCCTACCGCAACACCACCTCCATTATACAGATAACCATAATTTAAGACGTTAAACGCTTCATTTTCTTGAAGCAGATTTTGAAACTTGATACCAGTTTTTGAAGGACTCAGAAGACTAAATAATGTTGGTTCTCTGTTAGAACAACTCAAACAAATCACCACAACCATGAAAGCCATAAAAACCCGTTTCATGATGAACCTTTTCGATTTTTTCGTTTACCCGAGTGATCAAAACCTTGAGAACGTTCCAGTGCCACCATTACTTTTGGACGATAATTCAAAATAAAAGCTCTTCGAGAATTTGAGGTAGAATTCCCCCGACTATAATGAACAGTTCCCCCTTGATGCATCACACATTCACCCGGCTCTAGAGGGATTGCTTTGGCTTCATTTTCAGTTGCTAGACAATGCAATGGTCCATTTTTCATTTTTTGAATATGTGTTCTAAGTGGTTTTAAATGGGACTTTGGAACGTACCACATGCATCCATTATTGATGGTGGCACGGTCTAGTGTGATCCAAATACTAACGGCTCTTGTATCGGGCATATCAATCCAGTAGGCGGCATCTTGATGCCAGGGCGTTATCGCATTAGTTTTGGGTCGTTTGTTAATCAACATATCAAAGTCAAAAGCCATATCGTTCCCCAATAACCTTTTAGCCATTGCCAAAGTCTTTGAATAGACAATGGTCTCTCTTAATTGATTGTCAATTGTAGAGGGCAACATGACTTGTGTGATTTGTTCCTTTCCGTCCCTACTGTTAGGTTTTCCAGATAAGTCGGACCTAAGAGATTTATTCTTCGTGGTTTTATCAAGAATCTGGTCGTAGATTGTTAAATAGTTTTCAACTTCTTCTTGGTTTAAAAGATTCCGAAAGACCAAATAACCTTGGGTATTAAAAAAATTTATTTGACTTTCTCCTAACACAAAAATGCTTTACGTATTCAACGATGATTAAATTCTCCAAACATAATATTTTCCACCGTCTTTAAAGTCAAGTCAAGGGAATCGTATCCAACAAATAAAAAATCAAATTAAAAAGGAATTTTCATTGTCTCATCTACTTTTTTACGTTATTGAAGCCCTATGCTAATCTAACTCATTCTACGCTGAAATACGCACTACTTTAGGATAAAAGACATTGTAGATTCGAGATAATAGTCAGCTGTTGCCAATTATGCGATGTTCTCTCCGGTTAATTGAAATAGTTTAAGATTTTTTGCATATACTCGGCTTTCATTAAAAATTCATTCTTATGAAGCAAGAATTTTGGAAAAGCATTTTTCTCGTTTTTGTCGTTATGGCTATCCCTTCCATTGGATTAGCATAAGCAAACATAGTGACAGGTACTGTAACAGATTATTCTGATGGCATCCCTTTACTTGGAGCTTCTGTTGTTGTTCTTGAAACCAATCTTGGTGTTGCAACGGATAGTGATGGGCGTTTCACTGTTGAAGCTCAAGAGGGTCAAACTTTGCTCGTTAGTCGTATCGGGTTTCCCACCTAAGAGATTGCTGTGGATCAAACCTCATCCTATGTTGTGAGTTTAATTTCAGATCAATGGGATGAAGTGGGTGCTACCTCTTTAAATACTAAGAGACAAAAACGAGAATTGACCTCTGCGACCTAAAATGTCAACACACTGCAAGGAAAAGCTACCAGTAGTTCTCAACCGTTATACATTGTCGATGGCGTCCCACTAGATGGTTCGATTTTGGATCTTTCACGAGATACTATTGCATCAATCCGTGTTCTTCGAGAATCTGATGCTGTAGTTCTTTATGGTGCTCGAGCAAACAATGGAGCCATCATCATTACGACAAAGTCTAGTGAAGTGGAAAAATCTTGACTTTGACGGTTTTGGTTTGTAACTGATCAATTATCAATAGGACTAAATCAAGCCATCTTTACTTTCTCCTTATTCGTGTATAGGTTTTGTTTTTGACAGATATAATTCAAGTACTTAATTGATGAGTTCTTGTCATTCATCTCGCTTTTTCGGCCATAAAAAATGTCCTTGATTCCTATTGTGACGAACCACCGATGCCAGATTATTTCTCAAAGTTGTTATGAGGGATCATTGGAACAAGGCTCTTTTGATTTTTAATTGATTTATTACCGCACAATCCTCATCCATTGCAAAAGTGATTGACCCAATCGTCAAATGAGCGTTAATTCCTTTAGACTTCTAGTGAAACATGGGACGAAACTTTAATTTCGGCTTCATCCCTCGAAAACGGTATTTCATGAGGCAACAACTTCCTCCAAGAATTGGATGATGTCCAGAGTCTTTTCCCTTTCATAGAGATGTTCGTCATCGTACTTGTCTTTATTTAATAGCTTTTGAATCGATTTTAAGTGAACCTCATTACAGTATAGAAAGAAACTTTGCCCAAACCCCTTCACTCTAGTTGATACAAGCCCCTTTGGATAGCTTCTTCGGCCGTTGCAACCAAGTGTTCTCGATGATGACGTTGCTATGTTTGGCTTTTTTGAGATTATAGAAAAGAAATATCCACAAGCCATTAAGATTTTGTTCTGTGTCTTTGTTGGTTTCCTCTAAAACTATCCACGTCTTTTTCTACGCCATTCAACCCTGTAGGTGTGGTTTTTGATTACGAACACAAGCGATCAGCTCCCACATCGTCATATCCCTAGGATTAGTCAGATATAGAATATTGTCTTTGCGGAGTATGTCCGCATCGGAAATCAACATTTTGTCAATCACATGCTTTTCTCTATTGTCTTTAATAGCGGTTTCCAACGTTTTAATCACCCAAAACAACACCTCCCATAGCGACCATGGAGAGGCACTACGGGCCATTTGAAGACTCCTTTTCGGAAGCCTAGGATGACACAGGACCATATTCCTACTAACTAAGGACGTAGACGCCCCCATGGGGGCGTCATGAATCCTGCAACCTGAGGGTTTGTAGTGCCTGATTAGCATTTTATTTAATTGAATATTAAGGACTTATGAAATATAGTGAGAAAATTAGGAATGCATAAAAACTATCACTAGTTGTACCTTGTAGATAATCCAACTGTTTCATTACCTTGGAACACATAAACTCAAAACGTTTTAGTACATTGAACACTCTGAATTAGATACAACAACAGACACCCTAGAACAAACAAAAAAATACTTAGATTATTCACAGATAACCGTTTTAATGTCTTTTCTCATTACTTAAATTATTTTATGATATCTTTGGGCTTTAATTTAAAATTCATTTACATGAAACAAGAATTTTGGAAGAGCATGCTTATTGCTTTTATATTTCTCGTTATCCCTTCAATTGGGATAGCACAGGGAGATACTGTGACTGGTACTGTAACAGATTCAGATGGCATCCCTTTACCTGGGGCTTCTGTTGTTGTTCTTGAAACCAATCTTGGTGTTGCAACGGATATTGATGGGAATTTCACTGTTGAAGCTCAAGAGGGTCAAACTTTGTCTATCAGTTATATCGGTTTTACCACCCAAGAGATTGTCGTGGGTGAAGCCTCAAGTTATGATGTGGCTTTATCTTCAGATAATGCACTAGATGAAGTGGTGGTCACGTCATTAGGGATTACGAGACAAAAACGAGAATTGACCTATGCGACACAAAATGTCAACACCGATGGAATTGATGAAAGCAGACCTAATGCCAACCTTGTCAACACATTACAAGGAAAAGTTGCAGGTCTTTCCATTCAAACATCTTCTCAAGGGGTCTCTGGGGCCTCAAAAGTCATCCTTCGAGGTAATCGATCGATCGCTGGAAGTTCTCAGCCATTGTATGTTGTCGATGGCGTTCCACTGGGTGGCCCGATCTCGGATCTTTCACCAGATGACATTGCATCAATCAGTGTTCTTCGAGGATCCAATGCCGCAGCCCTTTATGGTGCTCGTGCAAACAATGGAGCCATCATCATCACGACAAAATCTGGCGAGGTGGGAAGTTTGAAAGTCAGCTTCAATTCTACGGTGACTTTTGAAACGCCAAATATTCTATTTGATTATCAAAACGAATATGGCCAAGGAAATGGGGGAAGAAATGTTGATGATGAAGGGAACCCCATTCTTCAAACGACAGATTCTTGGGGAGCAAAATTAGGTGGTACTTTAGAACACTGGTCCCCGAGTAGTGAATTCTCTGGCCCCATTCCCTATGTAGCTAATCCAAATAATGTTACTGACTTTTTTGATACGGGCGTTTCGATTGCCAATAACATCAGTCTGACAACGGGTAGTGAAAAGCAACAAACCTATTTTTCCTATACCAATGACCTTCGAACGGGTATCGTCCCTAATAATGAATTGGAGCGCCATAGTGTCACTCTCAAGATAGACAACAATCTATTGGATGGAAAGGTGCAATTATCTTCTCGAATCAATTACATTAATTCGACGATTAATAATCAATTACCACAGTGGGAAAATTTTGCCAATCCATTGAGACATGCGTATAGACTGCCACGAAGTATACGGACTCAAGATGTCGAATTATTTGAATACATCGATGCTGAAGGAAACACCCGTCAAAATTTTTGGAAACCCTTAGACAATGGGGGTGCAAATCCATACTGGGCCGCGAATCGAAACAATAATGAAATTGTTGGTGAGCGAGTTGTCGGATATACTTCTTTAACCTATAACATAACGCCAAGGCTAAAAGTGATGGCTCGGTCATCTATTGATAATTCAACAGCGAGTCGTGAAAACTTTTTCCATAACGACTCATACATCATTGCTCAAAATGGAAACTATCAAACAGCCAATAGCCGAGCTCTTGAGTGGAATAATGACTTTTTGATTACCTATAATAGAGATATATCGGATAATATTTCCTTAAATTTCAATATTGGAGGAAATAATCGAGTCGCAAAATCTAAAGGCGTCAACACTAATAATGGTGGATTGGTAGCTCCCAATATTTTTTCACTGGCCAATGCTCGCCAACTATCTGCTAGTCAATTCATCAATGAAAGGGAGGTGAATTCACTATACACCTTTGGAAACCTTGGATTTGCCAATGCAGCGTTTCTTGATTGGTCCTATCGTTCAGATTGGAGTTCGACATTGCCGATTGATAGTCATCGATACGATTATTATTCAGTTGGAGCGAGTGCTGTTATTTCCGATTTAGTTGAACTTCCATCATCCATAGGATTTTTTAAACTTAGAGCCTCTTATGCCGAAGTGGGGAACGATACGGCTCCCTACAGTTTGGAAAGAGCGGCTTTTTTAAGAACAGGGGGATTTTTGCAATTAGGGACAACGCTTCCAAATCCAGGTTTAAGACCTGAAAAAACACGTTCATTTGAAGTCGGTTTTGATACTAGTTTTTTCAATGATTTTATAGGGATTGATTTTACTTACTACTCATCAAATTCGATCGACCAATTGTTTAGTCAGGATGTTCCGGAAGCATCAGGTTTAGCTACAAAATTCCTTAACGGAGGTGATATAAAAAACAGTGGAATTGAAGCGGTAGTTAATTTGGCCTTTATTACTCAGTCGGATTTTAGTTGGGAAACCACATTCAATTTTGCTGCTAATACTAGTGAAGTCGTTGAATTGGCAGAAGGAATTGAAGTACTATCATACGGGAATGACTTTATGAGGAGGTATCAATTGGATGTCGGAGAACCATGGGGGTCTATTTACTCCAGAGGATTTGAAAGAGATGATCAAAATCGAGTCGTCATGAATGATAATGGAACCCCAAAAATCACATCTGGCCAAACGGTCAATATAGGCAATTTTAATCCAGATTGGTTGGGAGGTGTCATGAACTCAATTACTTATAAAAATTTCAACCTTCGATTTTTGATTGACATCAGACAGGGAGGTTCTGTGGTCTCATTCACTAGAGCCATTTTAGCTTCTGACGGCGCATTAGCAGAAACGGCTATCGGAAGGGAAAGTGGAATTGTTTTTGGTACAGACGTATACAAAGATGAAACCCCTGCCACGACCCCAGCTTCAGTTGACCCAGAAACTTTTTGGACATCGATTGGAGGAAGAAATTCACCAGTTGGCGAAGCTTTTGTTGAAGATGCTTCCAATATTCGATTGAGAGAACTATCATTGAGCTACTCGCTACCAAATGCCGCGTTGGGTTCTCTACCATTTCCCATCCCATTGAAAGAAGCTAAGATATCTTTGGTTGGAAGAAATTTATTTTTCTTATCCAATAACGCCAGTGTTGATCCCGAAGCCACACATGGTGTGGGTACGGCAAATGATGGTTATGAAGGATTTACTCTTCCATCAACTAGAAGTATTGGACTAAACGTTAAAGTAACATTCTAAATAATACTATGAAAATGAAAATAAAACACACAATATATTTTTCGCTATTTGCGGTCATTTGTTTGACTTTACCTGGATGTGATGAAGATTTTGCAGAAATCAATACCAATCCATATTCATTGAGTACGGATAAAATACCAGAGAATCCAGGATTACAAGAACTAGCATTAGCTCAAGCCCAGTATGTTTCAATGAACGGTCTTCACTGGCGGTTTCAGATCTCTCAGAATTTATTTTCTGATCTATGGGCAGGTTATTATGCCACGACCGCTACTGGATTTGATTCCGATCGATTTACCCAGGTCGGTCGATGGGCAAGATTAGCATGGGGATCCTTTTATAGCCAGGCTGCTCCTCAAATAAAATTAGTAGAAGATGCCGCCGCCAGAGGTGGAGACTTGAAAGTTGGAGAAGCCATTGCTAAAATTGTGCGTGTCAATGCATATCATCGAATCACTGATTATTGGGGCCCCGTCCCTTATACAGAATTCGGTAATCAAGAATTATCGGTGGCCTATGACTCTCAACAATCCATGTATCAAGATTTTTTCACCACCCTAGATGAAGCCTCTTCGGCATTGGCTAGTGGAGGAAAAGCTTATTCTGGTTCTGACCGTATTTATGGAGGGGATGCAGCCAAATGGCGTAAGCTTGCTGAAAGTCTTCGTTTGAGATTGGCGATGCGTGTTCGATACGCAGACCCTGGACTGTCAAGATCAGAAGCCGAAAAAGCGTTTCGTTCGGGTCAGTTGATTACCAATTCAGCCGATAATGCGTTTGTTGCTGTTGATAGCGACAACAGAAATCCATTAGAAACCATTACGGATTGGGGAGAGTTTAGAATGAGTGCCACCATGGAAAGCATTCTCAAAGGCTATGATGATCCTCGACTAAAAGTTTATTTTGATCCTGCCAAAGATGGCGACTCCGATGGCGACGGTAATCCTTATGAAGGTCTTCAAAATGGACAAACCAAAGTGACTTTGGGACTGGGTCAAAATCCCAATCATTCCGATATCAATGAAAAGTACCGTGATGTTGCAAAAGGAGGGGAGAACCCACCAATACCTGTTTTCCAGGCTTCAGAAACACACTTTTTACTGGCTGAAGCCGCCTTGGCGGGGTATAGCGTTGGAGGCACAGCGGAGAGTTATTACAATTCTGGCATTGAGACAGCGATGAAAGAAACTACGGGAGCCACGGATGCACAAATTCAAGCTTATACTAATAGTTCAGCTATTCCTGTCAGTTTTGATGGAGGAACGACCCCAGCGGTAACGGATATTCCCATCAAATTTGATTCTAGCGGAAGTGTAGAAAGACAATTAGAGCAAATCATCACTCAAAAATGGATTGCTTTATTCCCCAACGGTTGGGAAGCTTGGGCGGAAGCCCGTAGAACGGGTTATCCCAAACAATACCCTAGAGTAGTTTCTGATAATCCAGATGTTCCTGCTAATGAGATTCCAGCAAGAATGATCTATGTCTCTTCAGAATATTCTACCAATGCTGAAGCCACGAATGCGGCTGTATCATCTGAACTAGGTGGTCAGGATAAAAACAATACCAAACTTTGGTGGGATAAAAAATAAAAATCACCGAAAGAATTTAAAAAAGCTGCCATGTTTTGGCAGCTTTTTTTGTTTCACATGGCAAATACTTAACTTTGTGTTAAGGGCATTAACTTTAAAAAGTGAAGAAGGGAACGACAGTTGTTTAGAACAATTATGAAACGAATCATAAGGGAATTTTATAAAAAAAGGTCAAGAATACGACCGAGGGTTTTTGTTTTTGGACCATAAAGGCAGCAAATAGAATTAAAAAAGAAAATGAAAGATCGGGGAAAAGCAGAATATTTTCATGGCCGTGAAAAAGAGTTGTCTGCTTTTAAAGAACTTGTAGAAAAAGCGGAGAAAGAAAAATCAGGAACCATTTTTTTGGTTCAAGGAGCACCTGGGGTTGGTAAATCAGCATTTTTAGAACATTGTAAAGGAATGATCAATCCAAAAAAATGGGATGTAGCCGAAGGAGATCCTGATATTTTTTGGAATGTGAAACAAATGCGAAGAGCTTTAAGATTGGGGGGTCAAATTCGTATCTTCAAAGCATTTGCTCAATTAGGCATTGAAAAATTAATCAAGTTTGGAGCCGAATTCAGATGGGCAGACAAAACAATTATTGGAAGTGTGAATGCGAGAAAGAAAAAAGGATTGTTATTGGTTGTGGATGAAGTTCAAGATTTGGGTAGAAAAGCAGCCCCTCCAGACAAAGTTTCAGAGACGATGGTCAGAAATGTTCTAAACACCATGCATAATTGGAAAATCAACAAACCGTTTATTCTTTTGGTGGGTGGGTTAGGTATGTCTAAAAGTGTTTTTAAGGAATATGGTATTTCAAGATTTAATGATAATTGTGCTTTCAATCTTGAAAAATTAGATGAAAAATCGGAACGAAACATTCTGTGGGATTGGATTGTTAAAAAAGAAGGGGTGAATAAAAACAACAGAAAAATCGGTCATTGGATTAATGAAATCACAAATCATACCCTTGGATGGCCCCAACATGTTACGAGTTACGCTAATGTTTTATCAAGGTATTTGAAAGAACATAAGGGCGATTTAAGTGAAAAAGGACTGAAACACGTTTTGACATTAGGAAAAGCAAAACGAACTAACTATTACCATGGTCGGATAGAAGAATTAGAGGGTGAAGAAAGAGAATTAATTGCACAATTACTGAAAGAACAAAAATCAAGGTTTTCAAAGAATGACATTGTCTTCTTTTTCCAAAACAAATTAGATTCTAATGAATCAAAAAACCTTTTTGATAGAGCACTGGGAAAAGGGGTGTTTCACCAAAATCAAGATGGCTTTTTTAACGTTCCAGTTCCATCAATGAAAAATTGGTTGTTAAGTGAATATGGTAGTGTGGGCAATGGAAATCTACATGGAGGATCTAGGTAAAAATTGATTAGAGATAAAAAAAAGCGACATGAAGAAATGGATCAGGTGATTAAAAAAAGGGGAAACGATGGACATGGTAACGAAAGAAGTGTCTTTTATCTTTGAAATGGATTACGAGAGAGGAGTCGCCTCGTCTTTTTGAAAGAATAGTTTCAAACGAGATGATGCAAGAAAAGAATGATGGTTTACACACAGTCCCAAATACTTTCCATGCAAATGGGATGATAGAAAATATGGAGTAAAAAAATCTAATAGCTGAAATAACAATCCTATTCCTCGTTAGTTTTACTATGAATTTGAACAAACCAAAACCAAAAGCTGACAAACCTCTTTTATACCAAAGTAATGAACGGGGAGAATTAAAGCATTTTCATGGAAGAAAAGAGGAATTGTTGCACTTTAATGGATTGTTAGATGAAATGCAAGCCAAAGCACAAGGATCAACTTTTTTAGTTCAAGGTTCTCCAGGTGCTGGAAAATCAACGCTATTGGAAAAATGCATGGAAGAGGCATTAGAAAAAGGTTGGCATGTTGCAAAAATAGAACCCAATGCGTTATACAATAAACAAGTATTAAAAAAGAAATTGGGGTTCAAAGATGTTTGGAAGTTTTGGCAGAAATCCAAAGTTCCTATAAGAGCTAGTTTTGCTGGATTTGGTTTTGGAACTACAATAGAATTGAATCATACAACGTTTCAAAGCATACTAAATCGAATCCAAAAGCCAACCTTATTAGTCTTAGACGAAGCACAACGGTTGGGAGATATCGATAAACTGGCTAATCAAGAATATAAAGCCATTAGGGATGTATTAAGCAACTTTCATAATGGACATTTTAAAAATGGTTTTGTTTTTTTGGTTGCAGGGTTGAATCAAACTTATGAGATTCTTGAAAAGTTTCATATTTCGAGGTTCAGTTCAGAAAACTATATTCGATTGGGGGTTTTGGATAAAGTATCCGAACGAAAAATTATTGAAGATTGGTTAATTAAAGAATCGAAAGTGGATAAAGACAATCCGCGTATTATTCACTGGATCAGCAAAATAGCTGAAGAGACACATGGTTGGCCTGTTCATATTGTTGGATATACAAACTCAGCATTTAATCAAATAATAGAAGATAACGGGCAACTAACAGAAAAAGGATTGAAGATTGTTCTTGAAAAAGGCTTGTCAAAGAAAAACAAGTATTACCATCAAAGAACGCATGGTATTGATTCGGAAGAAAAGAAAATGATTGTCGACTTATTGAATTCTGTAGATGAAAATGTTGGATTAGGACGGAATAGAATAATCACGTATTTTCAAAAAACGCTATCATTAGAAAAATCTGAACTCTTTTTCGAGAAACTTTTTAGAAAAGGCGTACTCCACTTGAACCAAAAAAGTAATTATGAAATCCCAATACCCTCTATGAAAACCTGGTTGGTTGAGAATTATGGTGGCGAATGTGTTGATACACCAACAGCGAGTTAACTGAATTTGATAAAAAACCTTGCCGTGTTTAACTTGCTAGTGCAACAACATCCCATTGTTTTCCGATCCTCCGATTTTCGAGCCTTTGAACGATGAAACAAGCCTTTGGCACGTTGGTCAAACTCTTTTTTCCAAAGAGATATTTGAATAGGATGCACCTCAAAACGTTGGGCTCATCTTGGATGCTATGCCGCTCTTGAAGGACATCCTTAACTACCTTGAATCTGAATTCTGGAGTACACGGTCCTCGCTTCATATCTTCAGAAGATAATAGCCATCCTAATTTTGGAGACACAACAAAGCGATGATTCATTTTGTCATCTTATTCCACCGACTGGACTTTGATTAAAGTTTTTTTGTTTGTGATTAGAAAGGGTGTTCTTAGCTTCTTATTTCAGATTTAATGGGGGTGTTCTTAACTCTTTGTTAGATTGTCATCCTTTATCTCCATGGCCAAATCGATGTAACATCCAAGTTTGCATGGATGGAATCGGCACAACAAAAGCACCATCTTCATTTTGATGAAACACTCCTTTTTCCAACGCGGTATCGAAAAGGTCTTTTGATTTTTCATAATCAAATGTTTTCTGAAAAAACGATACAACATCATCTTCTGACATGTCTGGTATTTTTTTCTTCAATAATGATGCTATCAGCTTTCTTTTTTGTATATCGATATCCTCTACTCGTTGTTCATAATAACTGAATCGTTCTTCTTCTCCTTTTTTTAGAACTTGTTCCAACTCTTTTTCATTTAAAACACCTTGGCTTTCTTTGAGTTGTTCAGATAAAATAATGCCATAACCAGTGATGTGATGGGCCCAGCCTTGTGTTTCTGTCATAATGGTGTGGATCCAGTGATGAAGATTTGGATTGTTTTCATGAACACCCCCCTTTTTCGTCATATACTGTTTCATAATTTCTGTTTCGGCTTCTTTATTTAACGCACCAAGATTAAAAGCACATTTTCTATTGAATCTTGAAACACCATATTGCTTCAACACGCTTTTGGACATGCCTAATCCTCCTACTAAAAGAATAAAGGGTTTTTTTATTCTCCAATTATGCATTTGGTATAACGTATTTCGAACCCTTCTCTCAGCAACTTTGTCTGGGGGTGATGCTTTTTTTCCTAAATCTTGAATTTCATCAAGTATTAACAACAATCCTCTTTTTTTCCTTCTGTTATTAATACTTCCAATGATGGTTCGGTCGGCTAATTTGAAATAGACTCCTATTTTAATCAAACTTTCAACTCCTAGTTCAATGAACGATTTTGCAATTTGAACTTGATTGCCTAATCTTAATGATTTTCGCAATTGATTAACATCCCACAAGACATCAGGATCACACCAGATAACGTCCCAGGTTTCTTTATCCATCTTTTCTTCACACTCTTCCAAAAAAGCCGTTTTTCCAACGCCTGGAGCCCCTTGTACTAAAAAAATCGTTCCTGACTTTTCTTTTTCAGCCCTTTCGACTAACTTATTAAAGGCTTCCAACTGTTCTTGACGCCCACGGAAAAACTCTGCTTTTCCTCGATCTTTCATTATCCGAATTCATCCTTATGTTATAGCAAGGTACGAGTTTTTTCATAGAACTCATCCCTTTTGGCGCTTTCGTCATTATTAAAATTAAATCCAACCATTAAGATGTTATGTTCTTAGATCCCTAAAATTCTGAAAAAGTCACCCATCAAAAAACTGACGTTGAGCATGAAAAGTGATCGCACCAAATGAATTGACTCTAATGATGTTGAAATGATTACTTTTGCAAACCCTAAAACGTGGCAGACTCTAAATGAACACACTGAGCTATAAAACACTCTCTCAATCTCAGCATCGCGTTGAAAAGAATTGGGTCTTGGTGGATGTGAACAATGTTTCTTTGGGACGAGCTTCGAGTATCATAGCCAAACTGCTTATTGGTAAACACAAACCCAATTTCACATCGCATGTGGATATGGGGGATAATGTGGTGGTTGTTAATGCCGCTCATATCAATTTAGGGGGTAAAAAATGGGAGCAAAAAAATTATATTCGTTATACAGGTTATCCCGGTGGACAGCGTTCTTTAAGTGCTGCACAAATCCACAAAAAAAACCAAACGAGATTGCTTGAAAAAGCCGTCAAGGGCATGTTGCCAAAAAACAAGCTTGGTGCTGAAATGTTCAGAAATCTTCGCGTCTATGCCGATTCAAAGCACAAACAACAAGCACAAAATCCAACCCCAATCGATATATCCACATCAATTTAATCATGAGTACAAGCCATCATGCGGTAGGCCGAAGAAAAACATCTGTTGCTCGAGTTTATCTAACTCAAGGAACAGGGAAACTCACGGTCAATAAAAACGATTATAAAGAATATTTTCCGACTCTTTCTTTGCAACACAAATTAAACCAACCGTTTATCATCACCAATACCATAGGGGATTATAATGTCTCGATTTCGGTTCAAGGTGGTGGCGTTAATGGTCAAGCCGAAGCCATTCGACTGGCTATCGCTAAAGCATTATGTCTTGAAAACATAGAACATCGTTTGAGTTTAAAACCTGAAGGCTTATTGACTAGAGATGCTCGAATGGTTGAAAGAAAAAAATTTGGTCAAAAAAAGGCTAGGAAAAAATTCCAATTCTCAAAACGATAAATTTCAAAATGGCTCGTATGGCATTTATCAGTCATAAATTATAAACTTCAATCGAATCAAAAGAAAATAAATAGTTAAGCAAACTGAAATTGACCACCAAGGTGGATTTAGTTTAGGATCTAAACAAGTCGAATACTTGTTGCCAAATCAAGAAAGTAAACTACACACAATGAATGAAGAAAAACAAATCATTTCCCAACTTCTCAAAGCAGGCGTACACTACGGGCATTTAACTCGAAAATGGAATCCCAACATGGCTCCCTACATTCACATGGAGCGAGGTGGAATCCACATCATCAATTTATACAAAACGATTGCAGAAATCGATCGAGTCAAAGAAGCACTTGAAAAAATCGCAAGCTCTGGACGAAAAATATTATTTGTAGCTACTAAAAAGCAAGCCAAAGAAATCGTTGCAAAAGTCGCTCGTGAAGTGAATATGCCCTATATCAATGAACGATGGCCTGGAGGAATGCTCACCAATTTTGTGACCATTCGAAAAGCTGTTCGAAAAATGGGAACCATCGATCGAATGAAAAAAGAAGGATCTTTTGATACCTTGTCCAAACGCGAACGCCTTCAAAAAATTCGGTTGCGAGCCAAGTTGGAAAAAAATTTAGGATCCATTGTTTCAATGGAAAAACTACCTGGAGCCCTATTTGTTGTCGATGTCGTCCGAGAGCAAATTGCCATTCGAGAGGCTAGCAAGCTGAAAATTCCAGTTTTTGCCCTTGTTGATACCAATTCTGATCCAAGAAACATTGATTTTATCATTCCGGCCAATGATGATTCTTCAAAATCGATTGATTTGATTTTTCAATTGATATTGCCTTCGATTCGAAAGGGATTAGAAATTCGAAAAGAAAATTTAAAAAAACAAGCGGAAGAAAAGAAATCGGAAGCATAACAAACAAACAAATGAGTCAAATAACAGCAAAACAAGTTGGTGCGTTGAGAAGCATCACTGGTGCGGGCATGATGGATTGCAAAAAAGCATTGGTTGAGGCGCAAGGAGATAAAGAAAAAGCGATTGAGATTCTTCGAAAAAAAGGTCAAAAAGTGGCTTCCAAGCGATCCGACCGAACCTCATCTCAAGGGTTTTTACTAGCGAGTGTTAATGATTCCCAAACAGAAGGAATTTTATTTTCATTAAATTGTGAGACGGACTTTGTTGCTAAAAACCAGGAATTTCAAGATTTAGCAAAACAACTAGCACCGATCGCCTTAAAAAAAGATAAAGAAGATCTTCTGGCGACGGTCATTGATCATCAAACGGTTGCTGATAAACTAAGTCAATTGACTGGCAATACAGGAGAAAAAATAGAAATTGGTGCTTATTTGAAACTTCAAGCACCTTATGTGGGACACTATGTTCACAATGGCAATCAAATGGGAGCTCTAGTGGGTCTAGATCAAGTCATTGATGCTGCTGCTGAGCTCAGTCAAAACATTGCCATGCAGGTTGTTGCTATGAAACCTCTTGCATTGGATCAATCAGGAATAGATCCAAAAATAATTGCTCAAGAAAGAGAAGTGGCTAAAGAACTGTTGATTAAAGAGGGAAAACCTGAGCATCTTTTGGATAACATCATTAAAGGTAAACTCCAAAAGTTTTACAAAGAAAATACCCTTTTAAACCAACTTTCAATCATTGAAGAAAAGTTAACCGTTAAAAACTATATCAAATCAATTGATTCTTCAGTATCCGTTACTAAATTTCAATTGTACTCTTTAGGTTGATTTTGTTCATTGAAAGTTAAAATGACTATGGATGCGAAAATTCGCTGTCCATGGTGTGAGGGAGATTCCTTATATGTAGCGTATCATGATGATCAGTGGGGTGTGCCCATTTTTGATGATCGATTGTTATTTGAAATGTTGACGTTAGAAACCTTTCAGGCAGGACTTTCATGGATTATTATTCTAAAAAAAAGAGAAAACTTTCGGAAAGCACTTGATGGTTTTAATTATAAAAAAATTGCTCAGTATTCATCAAAAAAGATTCAAGAATTATTATCAAATCAAGGGATTATTCGAAATCGGTTAAAAATAAATGCATTAGTATCAAATGCCAGGGCATTTATTGAAACGCAAAAACAATTTGAATCCTTCTCTAATTATCTGTGGGCATTTGTTGACTACAAACCAATCATCAATCGGTTCGAAAAGATGTCAGATATTCCTACTTATACAGAACTCGCCGTTAGGATCAGTAAAGATTTGAAAAAACGAGGATTTCGATTTGTTGGTCCTACGATTGTCTATTCAAAAATGCAAGCCATGGGCATGGTCAATGACCATTTGATATCATGCTTTAGGCATGCAGAACTTTCTGAGCCAACCAAAATTCCGTTCATGACTACTCGTTGAATACAGATCAACAATTAAAATAGAAAAGTAAGTTAGCGATGTGCCAATCTTTCAAAAGGGCATATCATCTTCCTCTGAGACGTCTTTAGAATGCGAATTAGCCAAATTTGTTCCGGTTTTTTGTGGATGTCTAGCTTTAGGGACTTCCGATGAAGTTAAAGGAGGGGTCAATTGACTGGCTTCAACTTTTGGGGGTGCTTGAGGGGGTATTGAAGAGGTTTGAGTTTGCGCTTGTTGACTCCCCGAATTTAGTCCTTGGGAGTCTAATACTTGAATATTAGCGGCTCGCAAAGTTGTGAAATATCGAATTCCATCGGGTCCATTCCATTTGCGTCCATTTAGAAAATATTCGACATGAACCTCCATGCCAACTTCAATTGAATCTAGTTTACTACAACTTTCACGATCAAATTGAAGCTTGATGTATTGAGGATAGTGACCATCAATTTCAACAACAAAATCCCTTACTTGAAAACCACTATC
>JAPORT010000120.1 GCA_026710085.1 Flavobacteriaceae bacterium
TAAATAACCTCCTTCTGAAGCACCTCAAACTATAAAAACATTCCTTCCATATTACACTTAAAAGGGCATGCGGTGATGATGGGTGATTTCCGTCAAGATGGGAATGAATCAAAACCGAAAGAGCATTGGGTCGATCAGTATTAGGTTAAGCGTATGAGTTCCTTATATTTTAATCAGTCAAAAAAAAGTTTTTAAACACACTTCTCCCATTTTTATTTTTTCGGAATGAGATATCAAACCAAGTGGTTTATTTGCAGCTTTGCCAAAAACTAGATTGGTTTCAAAGTTATCAATTTGAACTCTGCATTTCTCCAGATTATAGGGTTTTTTTCGGAGGTTTGCTTCTTTGGTATGATATACGGAATGAATAATTTCTTTTGAAAAAAGATTCAATTGATCTAAATAGAACTTAGCTACCGAAAGAACAATTAAATCAGGTTTGATTTCGACCATCAGTCTTTTCCAAAATTCAAATCCATCTTTTGTCAACAATGATTTTTGATCTTGAGATAAATTACTCCATGTAGGATTGGTGGCCAAAGGGGATCCAATATCGGTGTGTAGGACTTTATCGTAAGAATGATTAGGATAATAACTACACTCCAGTCCATTTAAAAATCGTTCAAATGAGCCTTTAAACCAGGAATCATAAGGTTTCCATTTAAAGTAATTATTCAGTGATTTTACAAGTGTTTCCCCAGAGTTTTTGTATTCAGGAAATCTAAAATAGGAACCGTTTTCATCAGATGATGATCTGAATTCTGTATCTGATGGATTTAGTCCTACAGTAACGATTTTTTTACTTTGATTGACAAAAGATTCTAAATCACCAAAAAATAAAATGGGAAGACTTGGTTTGACTACAAAATCATAACGATTCATTTTTTCATAATGAGCCATTACATCTTCTATCAATCGTTTCGATAAGAATGTTGCAAACACTTAATATGGTATCGTGTCTGTTGTGGTACCTCCAGGAATCGAACCAGGGACACACGGATTTTCAGTCCGTTGCTCTACCAACTGAGCTAAGGTACCTCCACTAAAGGGCGTGCAAAATTAGAATAAATATCTACACGCAAAAGAACCACCCACTTTTACATGGTATGATTTTTATGTCATTTAGATTCTATAGATTCAGATCTTGAAAACCATACTTGTAAATAAATTTGTTGGTTGAATAAAAAATGGGAGGGGGCACCAATGAAAATATAATAGATTCGTGAAAGAGTCGAAAATAATTATTGATTCAGGAAATTCATTAATCAAAACTTACGTGTTTGAAAAGGAAGAAATAATCTTTCAAAAGACCTTTAAAAAAGAAAATCTTAATCAAGAATTATTAGACTTAAAAAGGCAATTTCCTTCAATTAGAAAAGGTATTATTTCAGATGTATCAGGAATAATTAAAAAAACGGACCTAGAACAATTGTGGAATAATCTCTGGTTTTTAAACGCTAATAAGAATCTAAAATGTCCTTTTACTACTAAATATACGACATTAGATACCCTAGGGTCAGACCGTATCGCTTTAATATCGGGAGCAACACTAGACTATAAAAATGCTTCCAAACTAATTATCGATATGGGGAGTTGCATTACCTATGATCTTTTGGATGATCATAACGTACACCATGGTGGAGCTATTTCTCCTGGATATCAAATGAGGTATCGAATATTAAAAAATCAAACTGGCCAATTGCCTCATCTGAAAATACAACAACCTCATAGTTTGTGGGGTAAAACGACTGATCAAAGCATCCATTCGGGAATTCACTTTGGAATTCATCAAGAAATAGTCTCTAGGATTCAATTAGCAAAAAGTCAGTTTCATCCTTTGAAAGTCATTGGAACAGGCGGGGATATTCATCGATTAGCCAATTCCACTAAAAATAGGATATTTGTAATTCCTTTGTTGGTTGCTCAAGGGCTCAATTATTTGCTAGAATTAAACAGTTAAAAAATCGCGTTTGGATTTCATTGATGGTGGTTTTATTTGGAATAAAGTCACTATCTGGACAAACCGGTACAGTATCTCCGTATTCATTTGCCGGATTAGGAGAACAAAACTTTAGAGGAACTCAGATTACTCGATTCATGGGTGGTTTGGATGTATTTAGTGATTCCATTCATGTGAATCTGAATAATCCAGCAGCGTATGGAAAACTTAAATACACGACTTATTCATTAGGGGTCAACTACAATACAAATACGATATCTAGCGATAATGACGATACGACAATCGGTGGTGCGGGTATTGATTACTTGTCAGTTGCCATTCCAACAAAAAGATTTGGTTTTGGGTTTGGTATGATTCCTTTGACTTCTGTGGGATATAAAATTGAAAGCTTGAAAGAATCAGATGATGGCACTCTCAATAATCGATTTGAAGGTAGTGGTGGTGTCAATCAAGTTTTTTTTTCGGTTGGCATCCCCATTCTAAAACAATTACGTATCGGAGTCTCCGCACTTTACAATTTTGGAAGTATCGATTATTCGCGATCTCAATTTCTTGAAGGAGTCGATATTGCCACATTTTCTGAAGACCGATCAACAATTAATGGTTGGAGTTATCAATTTGGATCAGAATTTGATCTTTCACTAACTCGAAATATCGATTTGAGTGCCCTAGTAAGTTTTCAACCCGAGTCCAAATTAAATTCAGAAAATCAAAGAATCTATTATACACGATCTCTGCAAGAGGGGACGGTTGAAGATTTTAATGAATTTGATTTAGGAAACCAAAATCTTGATAAAACGGAAAAAATCTTGCCGCAAACTTTTAAAATCGGTATAGGATTAGGTCAAAAGCAAAAGTGGTTTGTCGGTACTCAAATAAATTTATTGAATTTTGATAATTTTAGTTCCAAATTTCCAATGCGTGATAATGTAACTTATGAGGATTCGAGACAGTGGATAATTGGTGGTTTTTACATTCCCGATTATGCCTCTCTGACGAGTTATTTTAATCGTGTTGTTTACCGTTTGGGATTTAGAACAGAAAATCTAAGTGTTCTCATTGATGACCGACCTTTGAGATCAAATACTTATTCCATTGGTTTTGGGTTGCCAATTCAAGGACTTTCTAATGCCAACATAGGTATCGAAATTGGAAGCATTGGTAAAAATAGTGGTGGTTTGGTTGCTCATTCAAGTGTGGCATTCAGAGTTGGTCTATCACTGAACGATCTATGGTTTATCAAAAGAAAGTATAATTAATTTCATTAAATATGAAACTACAAAAGAAAACGACATCTCTATTTTCAATGTTGCTTTTGCATGTTTTGATGTTTGAAACGAACATCAAAGCCCAGTCAAATGATGAATGTTTGCAGCAAGTATCGATTTTTGCCGAGTATGCTAAAGTGAAAAACTATGATGCAGCTTTAAGTCCTTGGAGAGAATCTCGTGAAAATTGTCCTTCAGCAAATGCGGCTATCTATTCCTATGGAGAAAGAATTTTGCAACAACTCATTGAAGATTCAGAAGGTTCGGAAAAAGATCAACACATTGATGATTTGATTTTATTGTATGAACAATGGGTGGAGTACTTTCCTGAAAGAAAAGGGGTTTCAGAAGTGGGAGGCATCATGGGTAAAAAGGCTCAAGCGTTGTTGGATTATGAAAAAGCAGACAAAAAAACAATTTATTTAAGTTTTCAAGAAGCGTATGAATCAGATCCAAATAGTTTCACGAATCCGAAGCACATTTATAACTACTTTAAATCACTGCATGATCTGTTTAAGGAAAAGAATTTATTGGTCAGTGAAGAACTGCTATTTGAAGTTTATGAAGATTTGTCAGAAAAATTTGTGAAAGAAGGCGATAATTATTCTAAAAGACTTGATGCATTAATCAATAAAGAAGATGAGGGATCGGCTCTTTCGAATGTAGAACAGCGAAACAAAAAGGCTTTTGGTTCATACATCAACGCTTTTTCAGTATTTCATTCAAACATGGACAAAATCATCGCTAGGGAAGCTTCTTGTGAAAATTTAATTCCCTTTTATCAAAGAAATTTTGCTGAAAACAAAGGTGATTTAATTTGGATTAAAAGAGCTACCTCAAGAATGTATACTAAAGAATGTACGGAATCTGATTTGTTTGTTACTCTTGTTGAAACCATGCATCAATTGGAACCTTCTGCTGATTCGGCGTACTTTTTAGGTTATTTGACGGATAAAGCAGGAAATACGCAGGAGGCCTTGAAATACTATAGTGAGGCTATCGAATTAGAAGATGATGCTTATAAAAGAGCTGCTATTCTTTACCGTCTTGGGTTAGAATTCAAAAGAGCAAACAAGTATAGTGTGGCTAGGAATTATTTTCAAAGAACACTTCAAGACCGTCCCTCAATGGGGAAAGCTTATTTAGCAATCGCTAATATGTATGCTGCAAGTGCTAACAACTGTGGGGATTCTCAATTTGAAAAAAGGGCTGTTTATTGGTTGGCTGCAGAAGAAGCTCGAAAAGCCGCCCGAGTCGATCCGTCAGTAAAGCGAGATGCTGATAAATATGTTGAAAGTTACATGGGACGAGCTCCATCAAAAACCGATATTTTCACAGAAGGTAAGGAAGGTCAAACAGTCACCTTTAGTTGCTGGATTGGGAGAAGCGTGACCGTGCCTAGTTTGTCAAAATAGTTCATGTACCCCACCCCTTATTTTTCAGATATTGGGATTATTGATGATTTGATTTTTGGGTGAAAAATCCAATAGGTTTTTTTCGTGAAGGTCTTATTTTTTTTCTGTCTTTATCTCATCTGATTGGAATCATTTTATTGATTGGAATTTATTCTTGCGAAAGAATTCCCCAGCAAATTCAAACACAAAACCTGTCCAAATGGTCGCCTGTGGGTATCGCATACAATATCAATTTTATTTATACTGATTCAGCTCGAGTTGAAGCCATTTTAAAAGCTCCAGTCCATGTTGATTATTCCAATTTAGATTTTGAATATTCAGAATTTCCAAAGGGATTAGAAATCACATTTTTTGATTTACAAGGAAATGAAAGTTATGTCTATGCAAATTATGGCTTAATTTACAATCGAATGCGTATTGCTGATTTACAAAAGGGAGTTCGATTATTATCTCATGATGGAGCTCAATTGACCACTCAACAATTGTACTGGGACTCGAAAAATAAATGGTTATTTACTGAAGAATCATTTAATTTTAAAAATCAAGATTATGAGTTTAATGGTCAACGGCTTGATGCAGATCGAGATTTTTCAAATTATCAATCGGGTCAACTGATGGGATCGCTTTTCATTCAAGAGGATACCCCGAATGATTCACTTTTAACTGATGAATAAGATATTTAGATTTTCGGAAATTGTTTATTGGATTATTGTTGTCTTATGTGTTATTGAAGTCTATATCAAGTGGGAGTCCAACCCACAAAGAGCCAAATTATTTTTACTATTTGGGATCGTTTCAGCATGTATGGCGCTTTTTCGTAGACGATGGAGAAAACGATTTCAAAATAGATCTTGAATGACCAAATGATTCTGGTAGATACGCTAGTGATCTCTCTGTGTTTATTCTTTTCTGCTTTTTTTTCAGGAGTAGAAATAGCCTTTGTTTCAGCCAATCCATTTTTTCTTGCCATTGAAGAAAGAAAAAAGGGCCTCCATGGAAGAATTGTCAAACTAATTACCAAAAATCCATCACAATTCATTACGACCATGTTGGTTGGTAATAACATTGCTTTGGTTTTATATGGAATCTTTATGGGTGAAAAAATACTGTTTTTGTTTTATCCTGAATTGATGACTCAAGAGATGACACCCAATGTTTTGCTGACGCAGACTTTAATATCTACAGTCATTATTTTGATTTTTGCAGAATTTTTGCCTAAATTATTCAGTCAGGTATATTCGGAATCAATACTTAAATTATTGATATTTCCAGCTGTATTTTTTTACTGGTTATTTATTCCCATCACTTTCTTTACACAAAAATTTTCTGACTTTGTTTTGGTAAAGTTGTTTAAAACCAAGGTTGATCAAGTGCAACTCAACTTTTCTAAATTAGAATTAGGTAGTTATATAGAACAGCAATTGGAATCACATGATAAAGAAAAAGTTGATTCTGAAATTGAAATATTTCGTAATGCACTTGAATTTTCAACTACTAGTGCACGAGAAGTTTTGATTCCTCGAACTGAATTAGTTGCTATTGATCGTAAAGAAAGCCTTGATACATTGAGGAAAATGTTTGCCAAATCTGGGAAATCAAAAATTTTGGTTTATGAAAACAACATCGATAAAATTGAGGGGTATATTCATGCATTCGATATGTTTCAAAGCATAAAAAGTATTGAAGATAATATTCGAGAAATAGATTATGTCCCTGAAACCATGCCTATTAATCAAATTTTAAAAAAAATAAATCGAAATCACAGAAGTATTGCTGTCGTTATTGATGAATATGGGTTAACTGAAGGAATCATCACTCTTGAAGACATCATTGAAGAATTGTTTGGTGACATTCAAGACGAACATGACAAAGAAGAAAAGAATACACATCAAAAAATTGATGACCATCAATATGAATTTGACGCACGTCTCGAAGTGGATTTTATCAACCAAGAATATCGTTTAAAACTTCCTAAATCAGATCAGTATGAAACTTTAGGAGGGCTTATTTTTAATCGACATGGTGACATACCTCGTAAAAATGAAGAAATTATGATTGATGACTACAAGTGTATTATTTTGGATGTATCGGATAAAGTGATAAAGAGAATCAAGCTATTGGTAGCACCTATGATATAACCAACACTGAGAAAAATCTATTTCATAGTTCACGTATTGGGATATTTCTTGTACTTTCTAAATGATTCAATGGCATGGAGAGGTCTTAATAAATAATGTCATTACGTGTAATTTAGCATTCTAAAATTTTAAAATGGCTATCCTTGGGAAAATTAGACAACGCTCGATCATTTTAATCATCGTTATTGCAATGGCCTTATTTGCATTTGTGA
The DNA here is from genome assembly GCA_026710085.1 of Flavobacteriaceae bacterium. Lineage (GTDB taxonomy): Bacteria > Bacteroidota > Bacteroidia > Flavobacteriales > Flavobacteriaceae > Bin25. The sequence goes on from JAPORT010000120.1 coordinate 6,994, forward strand.
TTTCAGGGGTCATCACTCAACCGGGAACTTCATTGGCTTCAATTAAGCCCATTGCAGTTGTCAATAATGAAGACATTGAGATTGATTTTTTCAGACAGCAAGTGGAGCAATTTCAACGAACAAATCCTGGATTTTCAACACTACAAGCCGTCAATTATGTTTATGGTGATATGACCTTTAAGACACTTATGGAACAGCAATATGATCAATTGGGGATTGATATTGGTCCTGACCAATTAGAGCAGTTATTGCGTTCGAATAGTCAAATCACTAATTCTCCTGAATTTCAAAACGAATTGGGAGAATTCGATTTTGGAAAATTTCGTCAATATGTTTCAGAGTTAAAAAACATCAATCCAATGAGTTATCAAATATGGAATGATCAAGAGCAAAATCTGATTTCCGTTGCTAGATTAGAAATTTATAGTGATTTAGTTAAATCGAGTAATGTGTTTTCCCAATCATTTGCCAAACTGTATCACAAGCTTGAAAATGATAATGTCAATATTGAGTATGTGTTGATCCCGTATGATCATATTGAAGATAGTTTGGTTCAAGTAACTCAGCAAGAAATAGATAAGTATTACAATGAAAATAGAGAAGATTTTAAAAAAGATCCTTTTCGGTCAGTTCATCTAGCAATTTTTGATAATACACCAACAGATGAAGATAAAGAGGTGATAAGGGTTCGTTTAGAATCACTTAAAGAAGAGCGAATCAGTTACAATGAAGTGTCAAAATTAACCGATACGATTCCAGGTTTTTCTGATGTCACTGATATTCGGGATTTTATCGACCGTCATTCTGAAATTCCATTTGATTCCATTTATCAAGCAAAAGGTGATTTAAACAATGACTATGCAGATTTATTGTTTGGTTTGGAAAAAGATGAAGTTTTTGGGCCCTATGAAGTGGATAATCAATATATTTTAAGTCGTGTGGTTGATAAGAAAACCAATGGAAATATCAGAGCAAGCCACATATTAATTGCTTATCAAGGAGCGCTTCGTGCTGAAGAAGATCAACTACGTTCCAAAGAACAAGCAGAAAGTTTGGCAAAAAAACTACTGATACAAGCTAGATCAAATCCTGATAATTTTGCTCAACTAGCTGAAGAAAACTCTGATGGCCCTACAGCATCAACTGGTGGGGATTTAGGTTTTTTTAAAGAAGGAGAAATGGCTGATGCATTTTATCAATTCTGTGATCGAAATCGAGTTGGAACTATCGGTATGGTTGAAACAGAATTTGGTTTTCATGTGGTGAATGTTGTGGAAAAAGATGATTTAATCATGCTAGGAAATATTGTAGCGGAAATTATCCCTTCAAATCAAACTTCAAATGAGACATTTCGTCAAGCCACTCAATTTGAAATGGATGTCAGACAAGAACCTAATCGATTTGAAGAAATAGCTACAGAAAATTCGTTCAATTATGGAGATCCTAACAAAATTAATCCCATGGATGAGCAATTAGGTGTTATTGAACAGACACGTGATGCAGTCCAATGGGTCTTTGATAAATCAACAAAAGTTTATGATTCTCAGCGATTTACTTATTCAGAAGGGTATATCGTTGTACAAATACTAAGCATTAGTGATGAGGGCTTTCTTCCCTTGGATGAAGTATCGAACCAAATAGAACAAATCATCGAAGAAGATAAAAGGGTAGATTTAATCAAGCAGAAATATGCAGCATTTGAATCACTTGAAGAACTACAAGAACAAAATTCAAATTTTGAAATTAATCCAGCATCAGCTTTAAATCAAAGAAGCACAACCATAGTGGGTGCTGGTGAAGAATCCAATGTAGTAGGTGTGGCCTTTGCTCTCGAAGAAAATGAAACCTCAGAATTAATCAGAGGAAAAGAAGGCATGTATAAAATAAAAGTATTGAAACTGAATCCATCCGAAGAATTAGAAGATTTTCAAAGCTATGCCATCAGTTTAAGCAATAGCAAAAACAATCAGATTGTCGAACAGGTTGTTGATGCTATTGAAAATGATTCTAAAATCAAGGATAATCGAACTCTTTATTACTAAATG
>JAPORT010000117.1 GCA_026710085.1 Flavobacteriaceae bacterium
TATTTCAACTGATTGATTTTTCTCTTGAGGTTATTGATGGTCATTAATTGATAATGATGTATTTGTAAAGGCAATAAGTTTTGAATGTTTTCTCCCCATTCAATCAAATTCAAATAAGCTATTTGAAATAAATCCAAGATTCCCAAATCGATAGCCTCTTCTGCTTTTTTTATTCGATAAAAATCAAAATGCGAAATCATTCCATTTGATGACGTATACTGATTGATGATTGAAAATGTAGGGCTTTGGACGATTGAATCAACTCCTGCTATTTTGCAAATGGCTTTGATTAACGTTGTTTTACCAGCTCCCAATTCACCATCGATTCGAATGATATTGCATTTGGCTTTTTGAATGATTTCATTGGCGATTTGATCAATGTCTTTGATATGATAGATGACGTCCATAAAGTTTGTGAAAATAAGATATTATTCGATCTGATATGGACTGTTTTAACTTTGTAACCGACTCAAGATGAAAAGTCTTACAATCATTAAAGACCCTTTGTATGGGTTTGTACAGATTACTGATCCTCTAATCAAATCGATTATCGAGCATCCCTACTTTCAACGGCTTCGAAGAATCAAACAAATGGGAATGGCAGATTTTGTATTTCCAGGAGCGAATCATACGAGATTTCAACACTCCATAGGATCCATGTATTTGGCTCAAAAAGCCATCAATACACTGAAACGTAAAAACATCGAAATCTCAGAATTAGAACAACAAGGGCTACAACTAGCTGCTCTCTTGCATGACATAGGTCATGGTCCTTTTTCTCATAGTAGTGAGCATCTGTTTTTTCAAAACGCTCCACACGAAACTGTAACATACAAAGTTGTAGAGCGTTTAAATCAAGAATTTGATGATAAACTAAAGATTGCTTTGTCCATTTTGAAAGGGAACTATCCGAAAAAGTTTCTAAATCAATTAATCGTCAGTCAAATCGATCTTGACCGCTTAGATTATCTTAATCGAGATAGTTACTTTACAGGTGTCTCTGGAGTGAATTTTGATATCGATCGAATCATTGAAATGATCGATGTGTCAGAGAACCACTTGGTTTATGACTACAAAAGCCTTCACACGATTGAAAAGTTCTTATTAGATAGACGATTCATGACACTTCAAGTCTATGGACATAAAAACAATATCCTAGTTGATTTATTATTGGAAAAAATGTGGTCAAGATTTAAAAAAGTAGCCATAGGTGAAAATATATTATCTCAAAACATATCCTTTTGGATAACGCAAACCAATCAAAGAAATAGTTCTGACATCTCCCAACGGAAAATAGATGAATTTTTAAAACTAGACGATTCCGATATGGTGCAACTGTGGAAATCTGGAAAATCCCATTCGGATAAAACCATACAAATTCTGTGTCGTAGTTTATTGAATCGACAATTTCCAAAAATTGAATTATCTCAGTCAAAGCCTTATGATGATCAAATTGACCATTGGAAAAGTCGGTTGGATTCTTGGCAACGAAGCAAAGAGTTGTCTTCATATTTTGTCTTTGCAGGTCATGTCAAAAGTTTGACCTATAGTTCTCGAAAAGACAAGGTTTATGTGCAGTATAAAAAAGATAGAATCCAACCACTTGAAGAACTTGCTGAATATTTAAAATCCAACTATTTTTCTGAAGATAAACGAGTCTATTATTTGGTCCATCCGAAATAATCCCTATGTTGAAACTTCTATATTTGCAACGTGAAATTTAAAGTTCAAGAAATCGCAGATTTAGTCGGTGGGAGAGTTGTTGGGAATGAATCATCTGTCATTACTCAGTGTTCGAAAATTGAGGATGCTGAACAAGGTTCATTAACCTTCTTGTCCAATCCCAAATACGAATTACACTTATCCAATACCAATGCCTCTGCAGTGCTTGTGAAACCAGGTAATTACAAACATTCAAAAAAGACTTCTTTAATTGAAGTGGACGATCCCTATTTATCATTCACACAATTATTAAAAAAATTTGAATCGAATCATGCTTCAGAAGTCGGAATTCATTCAACAGCAATCATTGCTACCGATGTCACTCTTGGAAAAAACATAACCGTTGGACCCTATGTTGTGATAGAATCTGGTTCCCAAATTGGACACAATTCCATCATTGGATCTCATTGTTGGATAGATCAAGAAGTACAAATAGGATCCGATACAAAACTTCATTCTAGAGTTTCGATTTACAGTAAAACTTCTATTGGTAATCATTGTGAAATTAAAAGTGGTTCCGTTGTCGGCAGCGATGGTTTTGGGTATGCTCCTCAAAAAGATAAAACCTATTTGAAAATACCACAAACAGGAAATGTTCTCATTCATGATAATGTTCATTTGGGATCCAATGTCACCATCGACAGAGCTACCATTGGATCTACGATTATTCATGAGGGTGTTCGTATCGATAATTTAGTCCAAATAGCACATAATGTTGAAGTGGGTAAAAACACCGTCATCGCCGCCCAAAGTGGTATTTCAGGTTCATCAAAGTTGGGAGAAAACTGTGTATTAGGGGGGCAAGTGGGTTTGATCGGACATATCAAACTCGGAAATGGAGTGCGTGTTCAAGGGCAATCTGGTATCACCAAAAGTTATTCGGACAATACAGATATCCAAGGAACGCCTGCCATTAAATTTCATGACTATTATAGAGCCTATGCCATATTTCGAAGGTTACCAGATTTAGAACGTCGATTAAATGATATTGAAAATCAACTAAAAAATGCTTCAAAAGACAGTGCCACAGCAGACACTATCCAATGAAATAAGCTTAAAAGGCAAAGGACTTCATACGGGGCATGATGTGACCATCACTTTCAAACCAGCACCGGTGAATACGGGAATTGTTTTTGTTCGTGTGGATGTCCATCCGATTGTTAAAATACCGGCCACTGTCAAATTTTTAGAAAGTACTGACCGTCGGACAACCATAGCCAAAGACGGCGTTAAAATCAATACGATTGAGCATGTCATGTCTAGTTTGGTAGGATTGAGTGTCGATAACTGTTTTATTGAATTAAATGGGCCTGAAGTCCCCATCATGGAAGGATCGTCACAAACTTTCGTAGAAGCTTTAAAAAATTCTGGAGTTCAAGTTCAATCAGAATTGAGAGAAGAATACATGGTTACCAAACCCATTGAAATTTCAGATTCCAAAACAGGAAGTGAAATCCTTGTGGTACCATCTGATGAAACTTCAATTAATGTCATGGTCGATTTTGGCACTTCAGTTTTGGGAACACAAAATGCCAGGTTAGAAAAAATTGAAGATTTTGCCGCTGAAATAGCCCCCTGTCGAACCTTTAGTTTTTTACATGACTTACAAAGCATGTTAAATAAAGGACTGATCAAGGGAGGCGATTTAAATAATGCCATAGTTTATGTGGATAAACCCGTTACCGAAAACAATCTGAAAAAACTCCATAAAGTTTTTGGAAGAAAGGATATTAAAGTGGAACCCAATGGGATCCTTAACAATTTAGAGTTACACCACCCCAATGAAGCGGCAAGACACAAATTATTGGATTTATTAGGAGATTTATCATTGATTGGTCTGCCAATCAGAGGGAAAATCATCGCTAGCAAACCTGGTCATCATATCAATACAAAAATGGCTCAGAAAATTGCTTCGGTCATACAAAAGGAGAGAAGATTAAAAATGCCCAATTTTAATCTAAATGCCAAACCGCTAATGGATGTGAATCAGATTACAGAAATGCTTCCACATCGTCCTCCATTTTTATTTGTTGATAAAATTTTTGAATTAACTTCCACACACGTCGTGGGAACAAAAAATGTGACGATAAATGAACCCTTTTTTCAAGGGCATTTTCCTGGGGCTCCCGTATTGCCAGGGGTTCTTCAAATCGAAGGCATGGCTCAAACGGGTGGGGTATTGGTGATGAATAACTATGAAAATCCTCAAGATTACATTACTTTTTTTGCTAAAATTGAATCGGCAAGATTTAAACGACCAGTCTTTCCCGGTGATACTATGATATTTAGTCTTGAATTATTGCGTCCCATAAGAGCTGGTATCAGCCATATGGGAGGGCGTATCTTTGTCAACGGTCAAGTCACTACCGAAGCCGAACTATTGGCAAAAATTGTACACCGAGATAAAGCGCCTCAACCATGATTGATTCACTAGCTAGAATTCATCCCAAAGCTGAAATTGGTGACCATGTTAGCATTGGGCCCTTTTCAACCATCCATGAAGATGTTATCATTGGCCAAGGCACCACTGTCTACTCTAATGTCACCATCATGCCTGGAGCTCGAATTGGTGAAAATTGCCGTATTTTTCCTGGAGCCGTTATTTCTGGTATTCCACAAGATTTGAAGTTTAAAGGAGAAAGAACCACGGCAGAAATTGGCAATCGAACGACCATACGTGAATGTGCCACGATCAATAGAGGAACCTCAGCACTTGGAAAAACAGTGATCGGGGATGACTGTTTAATAATGGCCTATTGTCATGTTGCTCATGACTGTGTCATTGGAAATCATTGCATTTTTTCAAATGTTGCTACTTTATCGGGGCACATTAGCATTGGTCATTACGTTACGATTTCTGGATTAACTGCTGTGCATCAACACTGCCGTATTGGTGATTATGCCTTTATTGCCGGGGGATCGTTAGTTCGTATGGATGTTCCCCCATACATCAAGGTTGCACGTGAGCCCTTGGCATATATGGGAATCAATTCTGTTCGATTGGAACGATTAGGATTTACCTTAGATGATATCAACGAATTGCAAAATATTTATCGTTTTATCTTTCAAGGAAATTATAATCTTAAAAATGCATTAGAAAAAATCAAGTCTAATTTTGCAAAGAGTCAAGAAGCTCAGAATATTGTTTCATTTTTTGAAAATACGTCACGAGGAGTCATTCGATAATTTTCCCTATGGTATCCACATCAGAAATAAAAAAAGGGCTTTGTATTCGATACAATAATGATATCTATAAAGTCATTGAGTTTTTGCATGTAAAGCCAGGCAAAGGACCTGCTTTTATCCGAACAAAGCTCAAAAGTGTGACTTCAGGAAGAGTTATTGATAATACATTTGCTTCTGGTCATAAATTAGACAACGTTCAAGTCAATACAGGGCGTTTTCAATTTTTATATAAAGAAGGAAAAACATACCATTTTATGCATGCTGAAGATTTTAATCAGATATATGTTCAGGAGAATCTCATTGAAAATGCTCCGTTTCTTAAAGAAGGAGCCTTTACTCAAATTTCTATTGATTCTTCTGATGGTACACCTCTTTCTGTAGAATTACCTTCGAGTGTTGTGCTTGAAATATCAGAAGTAGAACCAGGAGTTAAAGGTAATACAGCCACCAATGCCACGAAACCAGCTACTTTAGAAACAGGAGCTCAAGTCAGTGTACCTCTATTCATTAATCAAGGAGATTATATTAAAGTGGACACTCAAAAAGGAGTCTATATCGAAAGAATTAAAAAATAGTATTGAATTCATGAGCATCTTAGTCGATAAAAATTCAAAAGTTTTAGTTCAGGGGTTTACTGGAACTGAAGGAACGTTTCATTCAGAGCAAATGATTGAGTACGGCACCAATATCGTTGGTGGTGTTACACCTAAAAAAGGTGGTTCTACTCATTTAAATCGACCCGTATTCAACACCATGGAAAGTGCTGTCAAAGAGTTAGGTGCCAATACCTCCATCATCTTTGTTCCTCCTCCATTTGCAGCCGATGCTATCATGGAATCGGCCCAATCAGGTATTCAAGTCATTGTCACCATCACGGAAGGTATTCCAACCCAAGACATGGTCAAGGTCAAAAACTATTTAAAAAATTATGATTGCCGCATGGTGGGACCTAACTGTCCTGGTGTGATTACTCCGGAAGAAGCCAAAGTAGGCATCATGCCTGGATTTGTTTTTAAAAAAGGACATGTTGGTGTGGTCTCAAAATCAGGTACATTAACTTATGAAGCTGCTGATCAAATCGTCCGTGAAGGAAATGGTATTTCAACAGCCATTGGAATCGGTGGAGATCCCATCATTGGAACTTCTGTAAAAGATGCTGTAGAGCTTTTCATTCACGATGATGATACCTATAGTATTGTCATCATTGGTGAAATCGGTGGCCAGATGGAAGTGGATGCCGCTCGTTGGATTCAAGCTAGTGGAACCCAAAAACCAATCATTGGTTTTATTGCGGGAGAAACGGCTCCAGCTGGTAGAACCATGGGACATGCTGGCGCAATCGTCGGAGGAAAAGAGGATACTGCAAGTGCCAAAAAAGCCATCATGAAACAATGCGGTATTCATGTGATCGATTCACCAGCTAAAATCGGATTAACTGTGAACCAAATCATCAATCATACTTATGTTACTGAATCATAAAACAGCCCTAGTTACTGGGGGAAGTCGCGGCATTGGCCGAGGAATCGTTAAGGCTTTTGCTGAACAAGGAGCCCATGTGGCATTTACATATCATTCGAATCAACAATCTGCTGATGAATTGGTTCAAGAATTAAGTTCTCATTCTGATCGAACCATCAAAGCCTATCAGTCTAATGCTTCGGATTTTAAACAAACTCAAGAATTAGTAACCCGTATTCTTGATGATTTTGATGGTTTAGATATCTTAGTGAACAATGCTGGGATTACAAAAGATAATTTGCTCCTACGCATGGAAGAGTCTGATTTCGATCAGGTTTTAGAAGTGAATTTAAAATCCGTATTTAACCATACCAAGGCCACGTTGAGAGCCTTTTTAAAACAGCGAAAAGGATCTATCATTCACATCAGTTCCATCATAGGACTTCAAGGAAATGCAGGTCAAGCCAACTATGCTGCTTCAAAAGCAGGGATTATTGGGTTTAGTAAATCACTAGCTAAAGAATTAGGTTCGAGAAATATTAGAAGTAATGTGATTGCTCCTGGTTTTATCGAAACTGATATGACTAGTGGATTACCCGAACAAGCCACCAAAGCATTAACAGACCGCATCGCACTGAAGCGAGCGGGAAAGGCCATTGATGTGGCCAATGCAACGGTCTTTTTAGCTTCAGAGTTATCTTTATACATTACTGGTCAAGTACTAGTGGTTGATGGAGGAATGAATTAATCAAAACAAATAACTTTTTTACAAAATATAAATTACCATGGATAAACTACCAAAAATCGGTTTGCCTTTAATACTGGGGCTCATCGTACTCATTATTTTTATTGCCAAATCATCCGTCAACATTGGTTACGGTGAAGCTGGTGTATTGTTTCGAACGTTCGGTGGTGGTGTCGCCACAGATCGATTACCACTCGGTGAAGGATTTCATTTGATATTACCCTGGAATCGAGTCTACATCTATAATGTCAAGCAACAAGAAATTTTTGAAGGAAAGATGCAAGTGTTATCTTCTAATGGACTAGAAATTTCTTTAGATGTCTCTGTTTTGTTTCAACCAGACTATGAAACTCTTGGTCGTTTGCATCAAGAAAAAGGGGAAAACTATGTCAATGTGGTATTGATTCCTCAAATCAGAGCCGTGGCTCGATCCGTAGTGGGACGTTACACTCCAGAGCAATTGTATTCCACCAAAAGAGATGCCATCCAAAATGAAATATTTGACGAAACCAAAGCCAATGTTGAATCTCAGCACATACAGTTGAATGCTGTATTAGTTCGTGATGTGACGTTACCGACGGCGATTAAAGAAGCGATTGAGCGAAAATTAAAACAAGAACAAGAAGCCTTGGAGTATGAATTTAGAATTGCTAAAGAAAAGCAAGAAGCTGAACGTAGAAGAATCGAAGCTGAAGGAAAAGCGAATGCCAATAGAATTCTGAATGCATCCCTTACCAATAATATTTTAAGAGATAAGGGGGTCGAAGCCACATTGAAATTAGCGGAATCTCCAAATTCGAAGGTTGTGATTGTAGGGTCTGGTGAAGATGGTTTGCCATTGATTTTAGGAAATAATTAATTTCCGCATCAATTTCAACCATTTATGGCCACAGAAAACGATTGTTCTCGTTTGAAATATAAGATTGGCAAGATGATTGTTGATTGGGTTCCACTAGAGTCCATTGAGCCTCCTTATTTTGACGGCTTGATGATGGTTTAGGCCAGCATTTTAATATCCGAGTGCGTTTTTTAACATTAGCTCTCATTCTTTTTTTAAGTAACAAGGATTAATGGTTTTTGTTTATGAGGAAATATAGGGCGATCATTCAGATTGTTTTCGTCATGATTAAGGTTCTCCCTGTTTTAGTACGGTTGATTGAAACCTATAGAAAAAGAAACATCAAACACAAAAAGCCTTCATAAATTTAGTTTAGACACTGTCTGTTTTGAAATGTCAAAATGAAACCTTAGTTGTTTCGGCAGTCAATGGTTTGGTTGGGTTTGTTGATCTAGCACTAAATGATTGAGTATGACGTTGAACTTATCTTAAATCGTAAGAAAATAAGTCTGAAGTGATGAAACTAAGATTCCATATTGAAATACAGAAATCAATTAATCACGTGTAAAATAAGAGTATGACCATTAAGCCCTACTGGATTTGATAGGCTTAATATCCAAAGAGATAAAACGAACAAGTTAAAAAACTAATACATTTGTTAAAACCGAATGAAATAAGTAGAAATGAGTAGTAAAGAAGTAACTAATAAGGAGATACTAGAAGCAGTTAATAGAGGTAATGATAGGGACAAAGAGATACTAACCAGATTAGAAAATATAGAGAATGAGGTTAAGGGTATGAATGATAAAGTAAATAACAACACCAATAACATCAAATGGACTATAAGATTAGGCGGTTCAATAGCCACAATTATTAAAGGAGGCTTGATAACCTTATTTGTCGTATTAATTTATAAGCCATAAACTCGAAGTACCCACCCATTAAAATCAAACATTAATGAAACCGATAGAAATAACCAA
>JAPORT010000037.1 GCA_026710085.1 Flavobacteriaceae bacterium
AACTACTGCTTGAAAGTCTTAATGAACGAAATACCCCCCCCCATTTTTTAGTTCAGTGCTAGATTGTGCGTGTTAAACGGTAGGCTAGATTAATCTATTTTGTTATAAAGTTGATGCGGTATCTTTTTTCATCTTAGCCATTGTTTTAGCAAAGTCATAGAATCGCTTACCGATGTCGTTGTAAGACGATCCTCATTTCGGAAATCAAATGGTTTCCATCTATCTTTGGTGAGAGATGGTTATTACATGAAACAAATAAGTCCGATGTTGTCTTTGGTTGGAGCTGCTATGGGAGGTGTGATTGGAGGAGTATTAACATTTTGTATCATAGACGTTATACGTAAGAGGAAAATGTTAATAACGCTTCTTTTAAAAAGAAGGAAAGAATCTTTAATAAGTATCGCATCCCAATTAGTAAACCAATCAAAATTTTTATCTCTCTCTTATCCATATATAAAGTGTCGAAACTGTACCGAGGGGGAAAACACTTTATATAAGTGGTTGTTAGAAGCAAACGAGACAGAAAAATTTGAAACCGCTTACTTTGAGATACACAGAAGAAAGGTCATGATAGGGCTTATTCTAGAACCTGAAGAAATTAGGAAAAGTGAACTCAAATACATAAACAAAAAACAAATTAAAAAGTCTCGTTGTTTGAGAAAAAAGTACGCCCCTTCATTTAAAAGTTACATAAGTATTGATAGTGCTAATGAAGTAGAAGATATAGCACAATTAATCCAACTTTCTTGGGATAAAGCACTCAAATCTTAATTTATTAGCGTTCCAATGATTGGACTCGGTATTACCTCGATCCTTGTATTTTTGACTCCATCTTTATTATGGACAACATCGAATGTGATAGATGACATGAACGTCCCTAAAATTTCCAACGCTTTCAGTCATTGGAATCAAAAAATATAAAAGCCATATAAAGTGAAACGTATCCTTTCCTAATCATTTATACTATGCCAAAAAATATCTCAAAAAAATTGACCATAGAACGATTGAAAAAGGAAGCGTCTGTTTTTATAGAACAAGAGTCTCATCACTATGAACCCTCGATTTATCGTGCCACGGATGGAAAAGTGATTGGGACCTATCTCGAACATAAATTTCAAGAGACCCTGAGTAAAAAATATAACTATCGTCGCGGAAGATCTGCTAAAGGAATTGATTTTCCAGGTCTTGGAGTCGATATGAAAGTCACCAAATTAACACAACCTCAATCATCTTGTCCTTATCAGTCCGCTCGACAAAAAATATTTGGTTTGGGATACTCTCTTTTGCTATTTGTCTATGACAAAATAGACGATAAGCATAGAGAATCCTCCAACTTAAAAATAGTCCATTCTTTATTCATCGATAAGGATCGATCGGCTGATTGGCAAACGACCCAAGGCATCCATGATATTCTCAAAAGAGACGGTAATGATGAAGACTTATTCGCTTTTTTCAAAGATAGAAATCTTCCAGTCGATGAGATTACGGCGAAAGAAATCATAGATGACATTATTCAAAGACCTCCAAAGATAGGATACTTGACGATCTCAAACGCTTTGCAATGGAGACTGCAGTACAAGCGAGCTATCGACTCTGCAGATAAAGTGGATGGAATCTATCGCTTGAAATGAATCAGAAAATGGAATTTGGTGATTTTCAAACACCGCGTACGTTATGTAACCAAGTATGTGATATTTTAACGAACCTGGACATCCATCCAGAGACCATTATCGAACCGACTTGTGGCAAAGGAACCTTTCTTAAAGCTTCCATCGATGCTTTTCCCTCGTGCCAACATATTCTAGGATTTGAAATCAATCCAGACTACATCAAAGCAACCAAATCCATTCATCAAGCGACGATTACGCAAGCCGATTTTTTTGAATTAGAATGGAATAAGATTTTAAACAAAACACCCCAACCCATATTAGTTCTAGGCAATCCGCCATGGGTCACTAATACTTCCATCAGTATTTTCAATGGTTCCAATCTTCCGAAAAAATCGAATACCGTAAAACATCGAGGAATTGATGCCATCACAGGGGAAAGTAATTTCGATATTTCCGAATGGATGATCTTTCACATGCTCAAACACCTTTCTGGAAAAAATGCGACTTTAGGAATGTTATGTAAAACCTCTGTCGCAAGAAGAGTCCTTAAAAGAGCTTGGCACTCTGCATTTGAAATTAAAAACTCGTTGATCAGACCCATTGACTCCGATGACTTCTTCAACGTATCGGTCGATGCTTGTTTATTGATTTGCCTTTTAGAAAAAGGAAGTATCCATCAAAGTTGTTCCGTCTATTCCCATTTAGAATCTCGAAAACCAACGTCCCGATGGGTATTGAAAAACAACTCGATGATTCATCATTTTAAAGGGGGTCAAAACTTTGAAAAGTATTGTGGGCAATCGCCGTTAAAATGGCGTTCTGGAGTGAAACATGATTGTGTTAACGTTTTGGAATTAAAAACGGATGGAAAGCAGTTTAAAAATGGGTTTGGTGATGTTTTTCCATTAGAAGGGGACTATGTCTATCCGATGTTGAAGAGTTCTGATTTGGCGAAATCGAATGGTCAACATTTTCGTTATATGTTAGTGACCCAAAAAACCATTGGAGAGGATACAGAGAAAATAAAAACGGAGTCTCCGTTAACTTGGTTATATCTCAAAAAATATGAAAATGATTTAGATAGAAGAGCCAGTATCGTTTATCAAAAACAACCAAAATTTTCTATTTTCGGAATCGGTGATTACGCTTTTGCTCCTTGGAAAATAGCGATATCCGGTTTTTATAAACACCTCTATTTTCGTTTGATAGGGCCTATATCTCAAAAACCAGTGATGTTGGATGACACTTGTTATTTTCTTCCTTTTCATTCTAAAAAAGATGCCTTATCGGTTCTAAAAATGTTACAATCTGAAAAAGCGATTGGATTTTTTAAAACACGTATTTTTTGGGATGCAAAACGCCCTATAACCGCTAAAATTTTAAAAGAACTTGATTTATCTGTTTTATCAGAAGAATTAAACATTCCTTTGCCACAACCTTTTGAAAGGTATGATACGGCATAACGAATAGAAACTTTCGATACTCAAGTACCTAAACTTCTTATTTAAGTCGAAAAAAACTAATTCATAGAAGTAATGAAATCCCACATTATTCCAACATTTATTTTAAAGGGTTTTACAGAAGACACTAAGGACAAGAGCAGTCATTTGTTCCTTTATCGAAAGGATTTAAATAAAATCAAGAAAAAACATCCCAATAATTGTTTTTGGGAAGAAGATTATTTCATTTCTCCGAGAATCGATGAAAATGATAGGGGTAATGACTCTAAGGAAGTTGAAAATAAACTGTCAGGTCTTGAAAGCAAAATGGCTGATTTGGTGAAAAAAATGTCGGAAATAAATAATGATAACAGCATTCATTTAAACACAAAAGAACGTGATACGCTCATTCTCTTTTTTGTGAGTATGGATAGGAGAAATCGATATAGCCAACAAGAGAGTCGCGACTTTAGTAACAACTCCCTATCCCAAGAAGAGAACGTTGAGGAATGGGTAAAGGATTACATTCATGAATACAACCAACAAGACAAGGATTCTGAGGAATATCGTGAATTTTTAAGTTTCTGTATTAAAAATTCTCCTAAATGGGAATTAGAGGAAGGAAAGAAAACCTTGAAAGGCTTCCATACCGAAGAGGAAACAAAAAATAGGCTTGCTCAAGAATTACATAGTCTTATGAACAACCCTGATGATTTGGATGAGAGTCTATACTACAAACTTTTAAACCGGGGGGGGTTTTTTCATTTTTACATAATGAGAGTGGGAATTTTATAGTAGGAGATTGTGGAGTGATCAAGGATCCTCCCTATTTTCAAAAAAGGTTAATGAAAACAAACTTGTATTTACCTATTTCCCAAAATATAATCATTCGTTGGAGAGAAAATGGGATGCAAGGAAGGATTCATCGGATGAATCGTCAAAAAGTTTTACGTTTGAATAACATGTGTTTTGAACAGAGTATCAAAGAAGTGGCAGGGAGTTCAAAAGGAACAATGAGTACCTTATTAACACCCTTCAGCCCACTGCTTTGAGGCGCTAAGGCACCAACAATAATTTTCTAAACTCTTTGTCAATGAAATGCGATTGATTCGTTATTTGATCTAAACTTTGTTTGGCAAAGTTCCAAAACTCACGGCTTTTATAGAGTTCGATTGTGTTCCATGACAAACCATTCCAATTTTCAGCCTCTTTCAAATATTCCTTAAAATCCACGATGATTTGGTTATAGGAGTATTTAAAACTCGATAAAGTTTGAACCAATTCAGGGGTGAAAAGAATTTTGTTTTTTTCGAACTCTATTCTAAAGGATTTCATGTGAGTGTAGCAATCTTGTAATCGTTTCCTGCCTAATGTATGATTTAGTCGATGTCTAAAAACGTCATCTAACACTCCCTTTTCATCTTTGATTTCAGTAGCAATCCTTTTTAAATTCATTGATTCTCGAACTTCTTTGACTAAAGATGCTTCTGTTTCATCAATGATGTATGATAGTGGGGCGCCTGAGTTCAATAATCGAAAAAAGGACGTTTGAACATGAATGACGGATTCGTTGATTTTCTTGTATATATCCTGATTTCTTGAAGCAAAATCATATCTTCTTTGCTTCTTAAACTGTTCGTTATTCATTTTTGTTGTTCGTTTCGGCACCAACCAGCCCGAAACGATAATGGAAACTAAGAAAAGGAAGCTTGGGAGGATGAGTTCCCAATTCCAACTACATAGATTCATTGATTTTTATATGCTATAATCAGATGGAACATCCCATCTTCCGTTACTGATAAAAAACATCTGATTTTCCATTTTAACAATTCCTGACCATAGTTTATTATTTACTTCCACTTCCGCATACAAAAAATATGGATTGGAGTATAGTTTATTTAACTCTTTATCTGCAGACCAGTTATCAACTGCTATTTCTATGGCCTCGGGTTTTTCAAATGGGATTTCCCCATCGAACGTGTGTAAGACTTCGTAATATTTTTTAAAGTAAATCCTACAACTCGATGCTAATGCCATGGGATTCTTTCTATGCTTTTCTGCATTGCTTTTATAAAGCTTTAAATTTCCCCCGTCGAAAGTATATTTTTTAATCATCGGACTTAATTAATCTAACAATGATTCGGAGCTTTTATCATTTTCTGAATTGGAGAGCAATTTTAATGGTGGCACCTCAAAATTTTCTCCATTTGTCAATGCTAACCCATCAATATCTCCCCACATACTAGTAAAATTGCCTACTAATCTCATAATGCGTTTTTGGCGTTTGCTAAACAATTTATTTTGACGATTATGTTCTTTAACATCATCCTTTAGCATATCTTCTATTAGATGAACGATCTCCTCAAGATGGTTTCTAAATTTAGCACTCGTAAAATGCCTATAAAACTTGTCTTTCGTTTTATCTGTCGTTGATGAAGCTACTCTTTCATCAAACTGTTTAATAATGAAAATTCTGAGAGAGTCAGATAATACTTGAAAGGCTATCGGGGTACAAATAAGCACACCGTTGTCATAGCACCCATCAGCCATGCCTTGAGCAAGTTTAGAAGTAATCAGCACCCCCAAATCAGCGCTTACTATTTCCATATCTTGTTTCAATTTATCAATCCAGCTTGTTTGAAATTTTTGTGTGTCTTTAATTTCGATTGCAATGCGACCTTTTTCGATTCCTCTCTCAAAAACACTATGAAGAATATCGGCGCCTCTAACGGGACCTTTTCCTGGCTTCTCGAAATTATCAGATGGAAACTTATCACGTAACCAGTTGTTGATAACATCTTCTTGAATTTGCCCTTGAGTCTGCGTGAGTCCTTGATTTGCAGAATTAACGGATTTTTGAGAATGTTCTTCCATTCGAGATATTGTTACGTTTTGTTTATCTATTGTTTTCTTAAGTCCATCTACTTCTTTCTGACGCTCTTCTTTTGCTTGATTTTGTGCTTCTCTTTTCTTTTTCTCAAGTTCGTTACTGAATCTTTCCTGAAATTCTAACTCTTTAGCTGAATCGAACTCTTTCAGTGTGCGTTGAAGACGCTCATTTTCAGCTTCAACTCCATAGAACTTTTTTATCTTTTCGGATTGCTCTTTTAATTCTTCATCCTTTTGATTCAGTGCTTGTTCGGTTTCTCTAAGAAGTTCCTTTTTAAGTTCTGATTTAATAAGTTTTTCATTTTCGATTCTAAACTTTTCGCGCTCAATTGCGATTTTTTCATCGACGAATGGCTTTACCATTGCTTCTTCAAGTTTGAAGGTTTCCCCACAATGAGGACAAGTAATTGTCAAGTTTTCCATGATCTAAAAATTTATTGTTAATAAATGAGACTTCATAATTTTAGTCCTTTGTAGTATAAATGCTGAAAGTTTCTAAAAATTTACCATTACATGGTCTGTTTTTCTTACTTTTCAGCATTTAGTAATTGAAGAGGTATAAATATGACGAGAAAAATCGCATCTAATCACAAGTTGATGGAGCAATTCCAAAACATAGATTCTCAATTATGGTCACGTCTTCAATCAAGGTGTCTTTATTTGTTGAAAAAACGGTATAGTGTAGAATGGAATCTGCAAAAACGACAAGACTTCACTAGAGAGATTATTTCTGAAGTTATTATTAAAATTTTTGATGAAAAAACACGTAAATGGAATCTGGACAGATATCCTGATTTTGAGGATTTTATCTTGGGGGTGGTTGATAGTCATTTAAACAATACACTAAAGAATAATAAACATCATAGAGATGAATCTGAGGATAGTGTTTTCATGGAATCGGATCTTGGTGTCGAAGAAGATATTATGCATAGGGAACTAAGAAATGAAATTTATACAGCTCTTGAGGAGTATAAGGCTGATGATGATGAACTATTGATATTTGAATGTATGGCAGAAGGAATTACGAAACCAAAGAATATTAAACAAGAGCTAGGGATGACTGAAAAAGAGTTTCACAATGCCTGGAGAAGACTAAGCAGAAAAAGAAAAATAATTGGGAATACGATAAAAAAACCAAAAAATAAAATAGGATATGAACACAAATAAAAACAAAAGAACTATCCTAGATGTTATGGATAATATGGAGCTTGAATTGATAACAAAGAATGTTAAATATGCTGAACAGTATCTGGAAGATGAAGGCTTTGATGTTGTTGAGGAAAAAAAGTTCGCATCCCAATTCATTAGGAAACTTCAATTTAAGTTAGAGGCAGAGCATAAGAAAAAAAAGTATAGTGTATTACTTGAAAAGGCTTTAGATAAAGTTAAAAAGAGTATGAAAGGAAACACAACTTTTAGGACAGAAGATCTCAAGTCATTAATCCTAAGTAAAGCTCCATCGGTTCAATATAGAAAGCTTGAAAATTGGACTGATGATGAGATTAGAGATGTATTGAAAGATGTTGATTTGCTAAAATTTATTGAAGAAGCGGATGAAAAATGATTAAATGTCCAAAGGAAAACAAGCAGCTCGGAAATTAATGTTTGAATGTGGTATTGAAAACCCTACAGAATTTCCATTGGAGGACATTGTCTTTGGTAGAGGGGCAATCCTAATTGAAACCCCATTGAAAAATTCAGAGGGACGTATTGTCTTCGGAGGGTCCAAAGCTCTAATAACAATAAACTCCAACATTTCTTATGCGTACAAAAAGAGGTTTATTATTGCCCATGAACTAGGTCATTTCGAAATGCACCGTCATTTAGCCATTCGTCCTGACCTTGATATTTCATCAGAATATTTTAAGGAAGGTGTTCACGAAAGGGAAGCCAATGAATTTGCTTCTGAGTTATTGATGCCCGAACACCTTTTTATGAAAGAATGTTCTGGGAAAAAATTCAGCCCTAATCTTTTAAGAAGTTTAGCAGAACGGTTTCAAACAAGCTTAACATCTGTGGCATTTAAATATTTTGAGGAGGGAGAACTCCCATATTGTTTATTTTATTCTCAAAACAATAAAGTATTATATTGGAAGAAACCAGAAGACTATCCACATTTTGTTAATAATCGAAGAAACTTGAAACCTCCTAAAGACTCTGTTGCGGCAGAATTCTTCAATAATCAAAAAATATATAAAAAGGAGGAAAGTAAACAACACGTTTGGAAATCCACTTGGTTTGAATTAAATCGTGATGAAGATGATAGTCATTTCAATTTCTATGAGTACTGTATTGTAACTCGTGCATACAACTCTGTTATCAGTATAGTTTGGGAAGAGTAATCAAATATGATGAGGTTCTAAAATGTCAGGGGATAAAAAATTCAATTGTATGTTTGATTCATTATATCTGTTCATACATCAAATACTGCAATGGTGATGAATTAATTCTAAATTATCTTGCTTTCTAAAACTTTGTTCAACCAATCCCCACTTTTTGTTATCGATATCCCTTATTCCATATTGAAAATAAATCGTCTATGTAGGATCTCTGATTCGCATATTCGATGCTCAACTTTAGCCAATGATTTATAAAATGATTTTAAAAGGGGTTCAATAAGAATAATCTTTATGTACTAAATATTCACGTACCGCTTTACTTTCCTGATCGTCGTCAAACTCACCTGCAATCGACTCTGAATGTCTTGATAGGACTTTCCTTAGTTCAACAAACGGATAATCTTTTTTGTTTTGGGTTTGGATAGGAACTTTTCTCTGGTTTCCACCGTCCCGACTTGGCGTCCAAACGTCCCCTCTCGTGCTTTATAGGCTTGGATGCCTTGTCTGGTGCGTTCTAAAAGCGCTTTGCGTTCCATTTCATACAAA
>JAPORT010000020.1 GCA_026710085.1 Flavobacteriaceae bacterium
GAGTCGCTATGTGAGTGAGTTTTGTTATCGGCATAATCAACGGAATGCGAACACCGTCGATCAGATGGGGTATTTAGTCGGTGATATGGTGGGGAAAGGGATGAAGTATAAGGAGTTGATTAAGGAATGAACCCCCCCCCCCCATTTTTCTATAAAGGATTACTTAAATGAAATTGAAAAATTACATGAATCACAAATAACTACCGAAAGCTCTTATCGAGAATCATTACAAAAATTAATTCGTTCAATTCTTCCGGATATAAAAGAGGTTGTAAATGAACCTAAAAGAATTAAAGGGAACTCTCCAGATTTAGGCTGTTATAACCAACAAGATTTGGTGGTTGGGTTTATTGAAACTAAACCCATTGGGAACCGAGATTTATATGGTAAAAACGAAAATAAAAATCAATTAGATCGATATAAAGACGCTCTACCCAACTTAATAGTAACAGATTATATAAAATTTCTTTGGTATAAACAAGGAAATTTTGTACAAGAAATTGAAATTGGGTATGTTCAAGACGATGAAATTATTAAGCTCAGCACATCGTTTAATGAGTTGAGTGAACTATTTAATTCGTTTAGGAGTTTTTTTAACTATCCTTTAATTTCATCAGTTGAAAATTTGGCTGATATTTTGGCTAAACAAGCAAGATTATTAGCAATTTCTGTGAATAAAGTTTTAGATCAAGATGGATCTACAAACATTGGTTGTAAGTCTCAAATTCATTATGATTATGAAACATTTAGACAAAAATTACTTAGTAATATAGATAAAAAGGATTTTATTGATGCCTATTCTCAAATGATCACTTATGGCTTATTGACCGCTAAGTTATATCATACATCTAAAGAAAAATTTACTCGAATCTCTGCTAGTGAATTTATACCAAAATCCATTCCTTTTTTAAGATCTATTTTTCAACACATTACGGGAGTAAATGTAGATGAACGCATTGTTTGGGTTGTAGATAATTTAGTTTCGATTCTTTCAAATTGCAACATTTCTGAAATAGTAGATAAGGCTTATCAGAATAGCGATCCTATTCTTCACTTTTACGAACCTTTTCTTAAGAAATATAATGTCAAACAAAAAAGAGGAAGAGGCGTTT
Source organism: Flavobacteriaceae bacterium (assembly GCA_026710085.1). GTDB lineage: Bacteria > Bacteroidota > Bacteroidia > Flavobacteriales > Flavobacteriaceae > Bin25. The sequence continues at coordinate 1,113 of JAPORT010000020.1, forward strand.
GGTATACACCTACAGAAGTAGTGTGTTTTATTATTAAGTCTGTTGATTATTTATTAACGTCAGAATTTAATATCGACGATGGTTTAGCTGATAGCAAAAGAATAAAAAAAACTGAAGATTATAGAGTTCAAATTTTAGATCCTGCTGTAGGTTCTGGAACCTTTTTGGTTGAAGCGATCAAATTAATACATCGTAAAATAACAAGTTCTGAAGGTATTGGAGTATGGTCTAGTTATTGTAACGATGATGATAAGCTATTATCAAGACTTTATGGATTTGAAGTATTACCAGCGAGTTATACAATAGCTCATTTAAAAATAAATTTATTATTGGATGATTTAAGTGAAAAAAGCACTAATAAAAGGGTAAATATTTTTCTTACCGATAGTTTAGAAAAAACTCTACCTTATGATACCCTCATTGCATCTAAATCAATTACAAATGAGGTTAATCTTGCCAGTAAAGTTAAAAACAATAAGTCAATTATGTGTGTTATAGGAAATCCTCCTTACAATAAACAATCAAAAAATAAAGGACAATGGATAACAGAACTGATTGAATCTTATAAATACATTGGTTCAAATAAGTTAAAAATAAAAAAAAATTGGCTTGGAAATGACTATGTGAAATTTATTAGAATGGGACAAGATTTAATTAAAAATAATCAACAAGCAATTTTAACGTATATCAATGATAATGGATACCTATCTAATCTTTCATTTAATGGAATGCGATGGCAATTACTAAACAATTTTGAGAAAATATTCATATTGAACTTACATGGTGAATCAAATAAAGATAAAATATCAAAAAAAGATGAAAATATTTTTGATATAAAAACAGGAGTTTGTATAAATATGTTTATTAAAAATCAAAAAAATAATCTTTCAAGAAAGCTTGCTAAAGTTTATTACAAGGAAATAAAAGGAAAAAGAAAGGAAAAAATGAGTTATTTATCCTCTTCATCATTCAAAAACATAAGTTGGGGTGATCCAATTGAAATTAGACCTAATGATTATTTTTTCGTCCCTATAGATTATTCAAACAAAGAAGAATATGACAAGGGATTTTGCATAACTGAACTATTTGAAGATTACAAAAGTGGTGTTGTAACCGGAAACGATAAAGTTTTAATTCGTTATACCGAAGAAAACGCAAAATCTTTAAAGAATCAAATAAACACTATTGAAAGAGAAGATTTCTTTACCAAATATCAAATAAATCTTGAAAGATTTAGAGATTCAGGAAATTGGACATACGAAGGGGCAAAAAAAGACATTAATAAAGTCAAGATACAAGATATTGCCTATAACCCTTTTGATAAAAGATATATACTATATTACAAAGAAAAGGGTATTGTTGCAAGACCAATGCATGATATAATGAAAAATATGATTAACATAAATGACAATTTAGCATTAGTGTTTAGTAACAAACAATTCGATGGTATTAGGGGGTTTTCCGAAATCTTTGTTTCTAATACAATTGTCTCACAAACTATTTTTAAAGGTGCAGGTGGAACTCCGCATATTGCTCCTTTGTATGTATTAAAAAGTAATGACAAAATTGAGAAAGATCAAAACATCAAACAATCTAACATTAACAAAATAATCGGAGAAAAAATAGCAGATTTATTAGGCTTTTCATACCATGAAGCATCACAAGAAAACCTTAATAAATCCAAAGAAGTTATAACTCCAAAGCATTTATTTTATTATATCTATTCAATTTTACATTCAAGAAAATATAGAAAAAAATATGGGGAAGAATTGAAAAGCAGGTTTCCTCGAATCCCTTACCCAAATAAAATTGATGTTTTCCAATCATTAGTTGGTTTCGGATTTAAATTAGTTAACACTCATTTGCAAGTTAACATGGACCGAAGTGAAGTGTTATTTCCAGTAAAGGGAGACGATATTATATCAAATAGTTTTCACAAAAATGAAAATTCAGTAAAAAACGCAAATGACAAACACTTGGAAATTTGGATAAATTCAACACAATATTTTACTAATGTTCCTAAAGAAGTATGGTCGTTTCAAATTGGAGGCTATATACCAGCACAGGAATATCTAAAAAAACGAATTTCTAAAAAGTTGACTTATGAAGAATTATCGCACTATGGAAAGATAATCAAATCTATATCTGATAGTATCGAGATTATGAATCAAATCGATAATGTTTACATCCCATAATTCACAGTTTTGCAAGTTTTCAAATTCATTTTAAATTTTTAAATTTGCTTTATAAACAAAATTAATGGCTTCTTCTAAACCCAAACCCTCCACCTACCAACCGACTTCTAAGGAATTGAAAGAAGAACATGATATGCCTGGGTTGTCGGATGAAGAAATCAGAGAAGCGTTCTTTAAGCCAATAAGGTAAGTTAGCCTTTGATGATAAGAAAGTAGCGTATCGGCTATACCTCAACTACCGAGCGGTTACGAAAGTATATAATTCCCTTTTGATTCTATTCCTATTTACTCAACCGTTTCAAAAACCGACAAGACTGTCCCACTATAAATTCTACATCATAGATAAGATTGAGTTTGTCTTTAGTTAAGGGGTATTGAATTTCTTTTGACTGTACTATTCCTTCACCTAATGTCTCAAGAAAGACTTTATCCTTAATTTTAAACTTATCATCTTCAATCTTTGAAATTAGTTTAACTCTTTCTTTCCTTGTCTGTTTTTTAATTTCTTCTGCTCGGTTTTCAGAAATTTGAAGTAAGCCTATTGACACTTCACCTATATAATAACAATCTTGAACTGGATATTGTTGCCATCTTTGAGGTATAATGGACTCCCCGTGTAATGCTCCGAGTAAACCGCCTGTAAAGGCAGCGATACTATCGGTGTCTGTTCCAAGTGAATTGACGGCTTCTTCAATTCCTTTTATAGGTTCTTTTGAATACTTACAAGCAAAATAAATCCCTGCAATGACCGTAGAAGTACCTGAACCTTTTGTCTCATACTCGTAACAACCAAGCTTTGTTAAAACCTCGAAATCTGATACACTATCGGATATCGATTCAGACACAGTTCTTAAATAATTTAAAGTTTCATCAAGAATTAATTCAAATACCTTTCGAAATGAATCTTTAGAATTAAAAAAAGATATGCCAAATAATGTTTGAGATGACTTATCCCATTCTCTTTCCCAACTCTTCAATTCTATATTATCATCTATGAAGTCAATTGAAAACGTTTGATGAAAATCTTTACATAGTTCGTTTAAGAAATTCTTATAATTGAAATTGTAAGGAACAAGCCTTATGATGGAATTAATGGCACAACCATAGAGCATTGCCCCTAAAATCGCTCGAGGATGTCCATGAGTTATGATACTGTTTCCAAAAATTTCTTTTTTTATTTTATCCCAATTTCCATAATTGGCCAACGCAATGGGCAAAATTCTCATAGCAGCACCATTCGCGCCACAATCTCGATAATCAATAGTTGTTTTACCTATTTTAAAATCAAAAAAGTTCTCATTCCATTTTGGTGGATTTTTTTTAGATAATTCTTGTGCAGCATTTTTGATCGTTCTTCCTGCTCCTCTGTGATAAAGTAGCCAATCAGGTAATTCTTTTTTTGCAAAATATTCTTGATCAACTAAACCGTCGATCTTTATAGAACGAGCAACTGAAAGCAATAATTGGGTGTCATCAGAATACGAACCTTGTTTAATATTATCAGTATAACCATAAAATCTACCCCCGACTCGTTTTTTCCAATCATAAAATGAAGTGATTTTTTCCGTTCTAAATTTTTTCTTTACAGAATCTTGGCTCTTTTCAAACTCAGTCATCCAACCTAAAGCATCTCCAATCGCTGCAAGTTTCAAACTCCCTTTATATTTTTTGTGTTTTATTTGTCCTCTGGAGCGACCAGGTGAAAATATTTCTTCATCCACGACAAACCTACTAGTATCAAGGGAATACATGATAGCTTTTGCCTCTGACATTTCCTCTTCTGATTTAAAACAAACCTCAATGATACTTTCTAAAGGAACTATATCTTTTACTAAAATTTCTGCTTGAACACATGTTGGATATTTATCGTGGATAGATGGAGGTCTAAGAAGCGTCTTTTCTGAATTTTTATAGGTTGAGTATTTAACTGGTCCTTTTTGAAATAGTTCTTTGAATTTACTCAAACAGCCTGAAATACCGAAATGTTTATTTGCAGCCGTTGAAGAAGAATTTATAATAGAGAAAAGAGTTTCACTCTCATAAATATATTTTGGGTCAATTTTTAAAACACACCAAATTTCTTGGAGATAATCTTTTTGTTTTATAAAAAGCATTCTTGTGTTTGGAGCAGAAAGGGATAGGTGGACGTAATTTGGTTTACTCCAATAATAATCATCGGAATATTTTTCATATTCCTGAGGTTTCATCTTTGCCCTACACAGTAGTTCATTACATTTTAGAATTTTGGATAGGTTTTTGACTGAGGTAAAATGTATGAGATACTCAATATCTCTATACTTCATCTCTTTTTGAAATTCTCTATATCCCTCTTTCAAATTCATAAATATGTATTATAAAATGCTAAGGTTATTTTACCTTAATCAGATTCAATATCAAAATAAATAAGTGAAACCACTAGTCTTATCTTTTTTCTTATTAGTTGTCCTCTGCATATCCTTCAATTCATGAATAAAGTACTTTTCCATTTGACCAAACATAAATTCATGAAATATACCTACATCACTTTTATCTCTAGATTCTTGCAAAGCTTTCACATATTTGGTTTTATCCTCAGACCAAACGATACTCAAAGGAAAGCCATGCCAATGTTGTATATAGTTCATGAGTAGCCTTGAAGTCCTTCCATTTCCATCCCCAAAAGGGTGTATGGTTACCAATCTGAAATGGGCATCAAAGGCTAAACGATTAGCAACAATGAAATCTTGTGGTTTTTGAAGGTCAGTTTTTAGATCGTTGACTAGCTTACTTAGTTCTCTCGGGATTTTATTATAATCCATGAAAAGAGTTGTCCTAGCCCTACGGCTATCCAAACGTAAATCTCCTTTTGAAGTATCAAAATCCCCTCCAAGAGCATGTACCATTCCTCCTGTAGCTCTCATCACAAAACGAGCTGTTTTTCGCAATAACTGTTGATTTATTAGAGTTTTAGATTCTGCTAATCCCAATATGTAGCAAATAGCATTATAGTGGTCATAAACCATATTGTTATGTTCTAGTGGTTTTTCAGCTGCAATACCATATTTAATTAAATTATATACTTCATCAGTATCTAGCGTAGAACCTTCTACAGCGGTACTATGACACGTAATGGTTAGTAAATTAAATTGATGTCGGTCAAATTCCTTTTTGCAAGCATCGACAAACTCATCTTTCAGTTTTTCAAGATTTTTATAATCTTTTGTCACTTACAACAAAATTAGAAGTTTGGAATTTGTGTATTTTCAATACCAAAAGATATTTTAGCTGACACAATTCATTCTACATCCTTAGGCAATTGTTCGAAAAGTTCCAACGTTTTAACACTCAATGTAATCACACTCAATAGCAAATCAAAGATATATCTCGGATTGCCCATTTCTTGAGCATAGATGTTCGGATTGTTGGGAATTCCCTTGGTTTTGTGAGCCGATTGAGGTCGATTGACTTGATATTGATTCATCACCCACCAAATGGCGGATTTATCGGTGATGAGATAGTCATACGCTTTGGCTGGAATATTTGAGATGGTAATATCATCATTGAATTTAATAGAACTTTTGTCTTCTTTAGCAAACTTCATTTTACGAACTTCAAAATTTCCATGTTCTTCCCCTGATACTTCAACTTCGGGTAGTTTCGGTTGGTTTTCATAATCTAGATGCAAGTCCATCAGTTTTTTTCCAATGTTGACATATGGCCAAAAAGAGTTTTCATCAACCAAAGGGATACTCGGTGCTTGTTTGGTCAATGTATTGGCATATTTTTTTCGGTAGATTGGCGAATGCAAAAAACCATAGACGTAATGAAATAAATCTTCTTTGGTGACTTTGGAGGTGTATGTTTCTTTTGCCTTTTCTAATATCCAATCCGAGATTCCATCTTCAACTGTATTTTGATGATGAGTTTCATTGAATATGAAGGAATCATCTGGATGATCCAATTTAAATCGTTGTGGCAAGTTATTTCCCCCACTGAGAATATGTATTGAAGGTATGAAATCGGCTACCCAAATGCCAAAGTAGCTATTATTTTCTGGAGTGATTGCAATCACTTTATTTTGAAAGCCTTTATGAGGAAAATACGGCGGCATTGTACACAATGCCGCAGATTTTGCGATATCATCGAAATAGGTATGGACTTTGGTTAATGGCCGATAGATACATTCTCGAAATTTTTCGGGGGGGGGTGAGCAACCAAGCTTTCCACTTGTTTTTGTAATTCCACTTTTGAAAAGTTAACCAGTTTCGCATCGTTTCCTGTTTTATATCCATTAGAATAAGTTCTAAAAAAGTGTCCTTCTTCGGTGATGACACCCCCTTTTTTGGCATAGATGGGAATGTAATGCTCTGGAAACGCCACTCGCTGGTTCAGCCAATCATCGTATTTGTTGGGGGTTATCTTTTTGAATTTGAGATGATGGACTGATGCTGTTTTTTTAATGATGTCTAGCTTTTCTTTTTTTTTGGTGGTTTCATCAATGGCCGCATAATAGATGTTGGCTTTCCCTTGCTGCTTGGGTTTTTTGATGAGAAAGGTGATCGCCACATCACTTTTTATTTCAAACACCCCATTTGCATTAAATCCATGAGTTGACGGTCTTCTTTCACCCTTCAAATCATAAACATACACCGCATGAAACTCCTTTTCAAAATGGTGGCGGATGCCTCGGCCTCCATTTTCCGTCAACCATGAGGATGGTGTGATGTAAGCGATAATCCCTTCTTCTAATTTATCCGTTGCCCAGCGGAAGGCTTTGACATAGGAGTTTTTAGTAAAGGCATAAGACTTTCCAAACTCACCATATGTATCTCTTAATTTTTGATTTAGTTGAGGATAATTCGCTCTTTTAATTTTCGAATAAGGGGGATTACCGATAATCACCTCCACAGGATTATTTCGATGCGATTGAATTTTTTCATAATTATCAGATAATAGGCCCGAAAGACCACCCTCCTGCCTAGCCTTACCTTTAACCACATCCGGCTCTTCCACTTGAAAAGTATCAGTAAATAAGATGTTATCATAATCTTTTTGTACCCCCGTTATATCAAAATAGGTAGATTCAATATTGACATCCGCCGTATAATATGCCAATAAATTGATTTCTCTCGCATAAATTTCTTTTATGTATTTTCTTTCCAAATCTTTTCGCTGAATCAATCCACTTTGCAATAACCTAACGACATAGCTTCCCGTTCCAGTGAATGGATCGATGACTTTCACCTTTTCATCAGTCAATCGTTTTCCAAATTCCTTGTATAACAAATCGTCCACCGAATGGATCATAAAATCGACAATTTCAATAGGCGTATAAACAATACCGAGCTTGGCTGATAGATTGCTATCGATTTTTTGGAAAAACTTGTTGTATAAATCTTTGATTAAACCCTGTTTTTGAAATGGGGTTTCCAATCCCTTCGTTTTATCGATGATTCTCTCATAAAACTTCTGTAATTCTTCATGGTGTTTTAAAC
>JAPORT010000110.1 GCA_026710085.1 Flavobacteriaceae bacterium
CCCCTTAGCCCAAGGAACAGGAATGGTTTTGATGCCAACAGAAGATGGGACTCGGGGAAAATCACAGCGAATCAATCATTGGTATGGAAATCAATCTCAATGACGCCATCGGTGTTGACGACGGTGATCATATCGGGGCCGATTTCACCGGTTTGGGAGCCTATCCAATCCCTACCAGCATGGGGTACATCGATCGTGATGACCAGGTTTTGTTAGTCGATATGGAGATCATGGCAATCCCTCATCGCCTCGTGCCAAGAACTTAGTCATGAGATCTTTGGTCAGCTAGATGGGGTTCAAAGAGTTGATTCATTGATCAAAGCTAAAAGAACCATCGAAAATCAAGTGCTAAACAACACACCATCTCTTAGAGATTGGATATCACCAAAAAATTGAAAGAAAAATTGAATTGGGGAGGTGATACGCTACGTATGGGAAAAAGGAATATTCAAAACATCATACCAAAGTAGATTTCAAGAATGATACGAAGTATATGAAAAGGATGAAGATAACACCGAATATCCTTTTGTTCAAATACCAAATAAGATGTACGAATACATTTTATCTATCGAAAAGATAGAAAGTCGTCGATGTATTAACAGACGAACTTCTAATTGATATATAAATGGAAGGAGGAAAATAAATCATGGCTTACAAAAATCAAATTTGTAAAAATGCTGAATACAACACGCCATTCAATCAATCTCTCGGCGATCATGTGAGGCCATGTTCATTGGGCGTCGGAACAATCCCATCAAACCTGCAAATTTTATGTGCTGATTGCAATTGAAGGTTGTCGAATAAAGAGCTTTCCAAGATTCAATCAGAATCTGATATAACCTCCTAATTGAAACAAGGTGAGAGATTCACCAACATGCAGTGACAAACGCGCTCCAAATTTTCCGCCCACTAATAAACTAGTTCCATAGGTGAATGAGACATCACCCCCATCATATTCTAGACCAGTTCTTAATTCGGGTCTGATTAGCCAATCAGTTGAACCTATTCGTAATGAGGCTCCCAAACGACTTGCAGTGCCTTTTAAATTTTGACACTGATAATTTTCAATCATAGAGTAGAGAGATAAAGGACCTGTAACCTCCCCACTCAATCCGATGTAATGTCCAGGACATGCGTTTTCACTTCCACCGACTAGACCAGCTTCAAGCATAAAACGGTCCGTTTTTTCTTGAGCACAGATACAAAGCGGGAGGAAGAAAAATGATAGGAATATAAGTCTCATCGTTTTTGAATGCATGGGTTTTGAATCATTCAACATTCCAAACATATTTTTAAAGTTATAGAAACAGATTTAAATCAAAGTAGTTTATCTTTTAATTACGATCAAAGTTTTGTTTTTTCTAGCCAAGTCAAAAATGAGTTTAAACTTTCTTCAGATAAATGGTGGCCATCATTAAACTCGTAATAAGTGATGTTATGGTATTTTTCAGATAAGGATTCAATCGAATTCCTTGCCAGTTCGATAGGTAGGGTAAAATCTTGCTTTCCATGGCTTGCATAGCATAAAATAGGAGGGACTTGCTTTGGGGTAATATTCTCGCTAATGTATCCACTCAAACCAATGATTCTGCGAAATTTTTCTGGATGATTGAATCCCAATGCCCAACTCAAAACGGCTCCTTGACTGAAACCAATTAAGGTAATGTCTTTGGCATCAAGATTTAGTGATTTAACATCATGGTTAATGCTACTGATAATCGATGCCATCGAATTTTTTGCTTGTTCAACATTTTCCCATTTTTTAAAGTTATCACTTGAATTGATATCAAACCAAGCATAACCGCCCCAAGGTAAATGGATTGGCCCTTGGTACGAAACAACCGTATATTCTTTGGGCAAATGTTGATTGAATGAAAATAGATCTTCTTTATTGCTCCCATAACCATGGAGCAACACCAGTAGAGGACTTTTATCGATGCAAGTTCCTTTTCTAATAATGGATTCTAATGACATAGATGTTGGATTAATTTAATGTAAGATGATCATCAAGCATTGTTCCATACACTTTACCTTTCATTTTTTGGTTGATATAAGCACAATTTTTTGAAGTCGAATGAATCTGTTCATCGGTAAAAGTATATATAATATCAGGATTGAAAATAGTGATATTCGCCTTTTGATGGGCTTCAATTTTCGGAGGTTTTAATCCAAAATGTATTCGACCTCTTGTTAAATAATCGATCGTTTGATGCAATCCAAATTTTAAATTCAATAATCCAAAAGCGGCTTCCAATCCGATACTACCTTCTTTAAGTTCCATAAAATCATGTTCTTTTAACTCAGGGTTGATCGGTTCATGCATGCATGAAATCATATCTATCGTACCATTTTTAAGCCCTTTAGCTAGCGCATTGATATCTTCTCTAGTTCTTAGTGGAGGGGATTGCTTTAGGTTGGCATCAAAATCCGATAAATCATCGGTTGAGAAAATTAAATGTGGTAAACCAACAGAACTTGAAATGGCCGCCCCCATACTTTTTGCCTGCTCGATTAATTCAACACTTCTTTGACAAGATAATAACTGAAAATGAAGTTTTCCTTTCGTGTAATGGAGAACTTCTAAGTCTCTCAAAACAGCTACTGTTTCTGCTATTTCCGGACTTCCATTGATTCCATAGTGCAAACTAAAATCACTTTCACCAAGAGCAGCATTCATGTGTAGACTTCCAATTTGTGGAAAAGAAATAACGGTACCAGAAAAACTTTGGACATACTGCAATGCAATTTTCAATAAATAGGGGTCCCCAATATCTTTTTTGTAATCACCAAAAGCAATGGCCCCAGCTCGATGCATATCAAATAAAGGGGAAAGTTCAGTTCCTTGCATTCGATTGGTTAAACTGCCACAAACATGTAATTCACAAGGTGCATTTTTAGCCAATTGCATGATATGTCCAATGGCACTGTGAGAATCGATGACCGGTAATGTATTGGGATTGAGAATAATCGTGGTAAATCCACTTTTAGCCGCTGTGAGTAACCCATGATTTAAAGTTTCTCTTTCTTCATAGCCAGGCTCACCGAAACTAACACAGGGATCAAACCAACCAACCGATGCATGGAGGTTTTCAAATTCGATTAATTGATCACACAAAACATCAATATTCGAACCTATTTTTCGAATGACGCCCTCTTCAATAAAAATATCTTGAATTTCTCCTGAATGTGTCGAACGGGGATCGACAATCATAGCTCCCTTGATGAGAACTCTCATGAAGTTAAATCCATCTATCGGGAGACGAAATTAATTAAAATCAAAGAACTCGAAATGATCGAGAGATTATTAAAGTTATTTTAGGTCATTTATACTCAGACATCATTCGGATTGAAAAAACTATGGAGACCCTAATGGAATACCTTTAAGTTTAAATTTGATTTTGGAATTTGGTTGTTTTTGTGCCATGATATTGATGGCATCGTCCGTTAATTGTAATATCCTAGGGTAGCCCCCTGAAGTTTGACAATCCCGCATCAAAACAATCAAATGACCTGAAGGAGTCAATTGAATTGTCCCAGGTAGGACAGGATTTGATAAAATCGGTTTCAGATTGTTTTTGATTTTGGGTTCAATTAAATAGGCAATTCGATTGCTAGAGTGTAAAACTTTATACTCATGATTGAAAAGAAGTTTTCGTTGTGGTTGGTCTAAGTGTTTAAACTCTTGACCAGCATAAACCTCAATCAATTCATTGGTTAGTATCTGTCGATCGAGTTTGACGTTGACCCCTTTGGAATAAGAAACTTTCCCCTCGTTTAGTTCAAAAAACTGATTTTTTTTAATTCGAAAATCTGGTGTAACACTTCGAGACATGGATCTACTTTTTAAAAATGGTTTGGTATTGATGCCTCCAGAAATAGCGAGATAGGAGTAATTCCCTATAAAATGATACCCGACTGAAAGAATATCTCCACTGTTGATTTTAAATGGATTATGGATGGGTACCTCAGTTCGATTATTGACGACAGGAGAAATCAATGCCCCACTGAAACATATATGGGTCGGCTGATGAAATTTTAAAGTTGGACCAAGTGAAGTGCATTCAAACAAAGCAGTATGGGGTTTATTATCCAAGAGGAGATTGGCAATTTGAGCGGACTGATGGTCCATATAACCAGACTTTGGGACCCCATTGGAATATAATCCGAACCGACCAGAGTCTTGAATTGAAGTATATATTCCAGGATCTAAAACTTCAATCATGGGAGTAGTTTTTTAATTCTTGTTGATCTATTGGAAAAAATTCTATCGTATCACCAGGTTGGGGCAGTTTGGTCTCATTATAAGATTGATCAAACAAACGATAAGGGGTGTAACCAATGATATTCCAACCGCCTGGACTGTTGACGGAATAAATGCCAGTTTGACTTCCTCCAATACCAACCGATCCAGCTCCCACTCTTTTTCTTGGATTTTTTCTTCTGGGAGAATATAAGATTGGATTGAGTCCTCCCAAATAAAAGAAACCAGGTAAAAAACCAATAAAATACACAGTATATTTCACTTTGCTGTGGTATTGAATGATTTTTTCAGGCGATAAATTCAATTGTTGAGCCATATCTTTCAAATCAATAGCATATGGCATTTGATAACAGACCGGAATCTTCCAATTCTGTGGCTTTAATCTAAATCGAAGTCGTTCTGTTTTTTCATAAAGGAATTCAATTTCTCGAGTTCGTTCATCAAAATTTAAAATAGGATTTGCAAATTGAATAAGGATGCTCGAAAACCCATGTGACATATCGATAAAATCAATATGCTTTTTCAAAATCTGTTTGAACTTCAAAATGTCAACAAGGATATCATGGGAAATTTTTTCTTCCCAATTAATGGTTATGGCCGTTGGAGTAACTTGATAAAAGGATAGATGAAATTTATTTTTACTCAATGGGATGGTTTTAAAGCTTTAAAGTCAACGGCTAACGATTGTAATATCATTTCTGCGTTTGGGTTGTCTCCGTGAATGCAGTAAGTATCAGCATGAAGATCGATAGAATCCGATTCAACGGTTAACAATTGCTTTTCGAAAACCATTTGACTTAAGTGAGAATGAATTTTTTGATACTCGGTATAGCAACTGCCTTTGATGGATCGATCAACTAATTGATAATTGTTATGATATGCTCGATCGATGAAGGCTTCTTTCATAATGGGTATTCCAACGGAATGAAACATATATTCGGTCTTGGCCTTGTATGGAATGAAGAAATAACTGTTTAATTCAAAATCAAAAATAATTTGCATGATCATTTCGGCATAATGTTCATGATGGCTAATCAAATGATATAAGGCCCCATGAGGTTTGATGTGGTGTAATTCTACTTTTTTGGAATCCAAAATATTGAGAAAAACTTCCAATTGTTTCGTGATAGAGACTTTTAATTTTTCTAAAGGGAGATTCAAGGGTTTACGACCGAAGTTCTCCACATCTTCAAATGATGGATGAGCGCCTATACCTACATGGTGTTCGATGGCCAAATCCATAACGTGATTCATGGTGTTATGGTTGCCGGTGTGACCGCCACAAGCAATACTGCAAAGCGATACATAAGGCATTAATTGCCGATCGTTTCCAATACCTTCACCCATATCAGCATTGATCATAATGTGCTCTGTTGCCATTTATAGGAACTGAAAAACGCTTAAAATACTCTTCAGACTCAGCAAAGTGGTTAATAATAATATCAGAATGCCAATTAGATTTTGAATTCGAGAATTGACATATGACCCCAATAAATCACTTCGGTTGATGATGATGAGGATCATTCCAACGATGATTGGAAGCAAAACACCATTGGCAACTTGGGCAAATTTGATGACCTGAATCAATTGAAAATCCAGGGATGAAACAATGACCCCAAACGCTAAGACGATTAAGAATACGAATCTAAAGGGCTTTGATGTCAATGAATTTTTCCAACCAAAACAATGACAAGTCACAAAAGCAGCTGCCAGTGGTGCCGTCATGGCGCTGGTGAGTCCTGCTGCAAACAATCCGAGGCCAATCAGTGTCTTGGCATGCGTCCCTAAAAGAGGTTCAAGACCAATGGCCAAATCAGAAGCATCATGGATGGAAGTTAAATTGGAACCAGCCGCCGTGATCATGATGGATAGTGAGATGATTCCTCCAATAGAAACTGAAATGATCAGATCCCAAATTCCATGGGTAAGGTTTTTTGGATTTTTCCATTTTTTCTTAGACAAATGAGCATGTAAAAAAAGATTATAAGGAACAACCGTTGTGCCAATCAAACCAATAACGGTCAATAAACTTCCCTTTGGAACTTGAGGAATAAATAAGCCATAGAGTAATTCTTTGATTGACGGCTTCAAAACAATGGTGGAAACCATAAAGCACAAACTCATCAGGAGGACGACACAAATCAAAATGCGCTCAAGTGTCCGATCATTTCCTGCGTAAAATAGAGCCATGGCAACAATTCCAACGATGAGTGGATATAGGTTGACTTTTAATGAATCAAAACTTAAATAAAAGGGTTCATGAAGGGTTTCTAACCCCAAAACGGCACCAGAAATATTACCCGCTTGATAAGCAGAGTTGCCAAGAGTGATCGCTGAAATAATCAAAGTGATCAAAATAACTTTTATTGCTTTTGGATTGGTTTTTTGTCGAATGATTTCACTGAGACTCGATTGAGAAACAATTCCGATTCTCATGACCATTTCTTGAAGAAATATAGTGGCTATAATGGCCAATAGCAAAGTCCATAGGAGTTCAAAACCGAATGTAACCCCCGCAATGGTACATATAGTGACCGTACCAGGTCCAATAAAGGCTGCTGTAATTAAAGTGGCTGGACCAATGTTTTTAAAAATAGTCTTCAACAACGAATGGGATTTTGGTAATTTTAGGCTTCAATTAATTTGAAGTAATGATACAAAATTCACATCTATATAAAACAAAAGCTTATATCAATGGTGATTTTATTGCTACTTCAAGCCAAAGGGAATTCCCTATTTATAATCCTTCAAATCAGGAGCTTGTTGCCAATGTGGTGAATTGCGATACCATACTTGCGGAAAAAGCCATTGAATCAGCTCAAAAAGCTCTCAATCCTTGGAAATCATTATCAGGAATGGAACGATCAAATATCCTAAGAAAATGGTTTGAGTTGCACTTAAAATATATTGATGAGCTGGCACAAATATTAACGCTTGAACAAGGAAAACCGCTTCATGAAGCCAAAGGGGAAATCCATTATGGAGCCTCCTTTATTGAATGGTTTGCCGAAGAAGCCAAAAGAGTCTATGGAGACACCATTCCTGGACACTTGCCTGACAAAAGAATTGTGGTGATCAAACAACCCATCGGGGTCGTCGCGGCCATTACGCCTTGGAATTTTCCGAATGCGATGATTACCCGTAAAGTCGCGCCCGCCTTAGCAGCTGGATGTACCGTCATTATTAAGCCCTCTGAATTAACACCTCTTTCAGCCTTATCATTAGGGCAGTTAGCCAATGAAGCGGGTTTTCCTAAAGGGGTATTTAATGTCATTCCGACTCTTGAAGCTCAACAAATCGGGGAAACACTTTGCCAAAACCCTACCATCAAAAAATTATCCTTTACAGGATCCACTCAGGTTGGAAAATTATTGATGCAACAAAGTGCATCCACGGTGAAAAAACTTTCTTTAGAATTAGGAGGGAATGCTCCTTTTATCGTCTTTGAAGATGCCGATATTGACCAAGCGGTACATGCGGCTATAATTTCAAAATTTAGAAATGCTGGACAGACTTGTGTTTGTGCTAATCGAATTTTTGTTCACAGTGATGTATACCAAGAGTTTTCTAAAAAATTGATTCAAAAAGTCAAAAATTTGAAAGTCGGTGATGGATTTGAGCCTGATGTTGATATCGGGCCACTCATTAGTGAAGAAGCGATCGAATTCATCGATGATTTGGTTGAAGACGCTTTATTGGGTGGGGCTAAAATTTTCAGAGGACCCAAGGTGAAACGAAAGAAAAAAAGTCTCTTTTATGATCCCATTGTATTAACAGATGTCACTTCAAACATGAAGATATTTCACAATGAAATATTTGGTCCCGTTGCCCCTTTATTCAAGTTTTCAAATGAAAAAGAAGTCATCGAACTAGCCAATAATACGCCTTATGGACTGGCTTCTTATTTTTTCGGAAAGGATCATTCAAAAATTTGGCGAGTCAGTGAGCAGTTGGAATATGGTATGGTCGGGATTAATACAGGGATGATTTCAACCACAGTGGCTCCTTTTGGAGGGATCAAACAAAGTGGGTTTGGAAAAGAAGGTTCAAAGTATGGTATCGAAGATTATATCATCACTAAATATCTTTCTTGGTCCATCTAGTCTGCATTCTAATGGAGAAATAAGACATCAAACGAAACTGATTTTAAAAATAAAACAATTAAAATAGTCGCTCCTTAAAAAGTCTTTTTTAGTGGTTCCAGTTCTATTATTTTGATGAT
>JAPORT010000095.1:0-71137 GCA_026710085.1 Flavobacteriaceae bacterium
AAACTCTTTGTATTCTTTTGACTCACTGATTTCTTGATAAGCACTTTCTATATTGACATCAGCAACGTAATAGGGCAATAACTCGATCTCATTGGCCCAAATTTCTTTTTCATACTTTCTTTTTAAATCTTTTTTTTCAATGAATCCAGATTGTAATAGTCTAGTAATATAAGTGCCCGTGCCTGTGAACGGATCAAGAATCTGAACACCTTCATTCGTTATTCTTTTGTCGAAATACTTTTCAAGTAAAACATCAGTCGATTGAATCATAAAATCGACGATTTCAATAGGCGTATAAACCGTTCCTAATTTTTTTGATCTTTTAGTGTCAATTTTAACCAAGTATTTATTGTAGAGGTCCTTGATCAATTCTTGTTTCCCAGCAGATTCAGAAATCCCTTCAACGCGTTTTTTAACACTTTCGTAAAATCTTTCTAATTCTCTTTCTTCATAGGCACTAATATTGAAATCATCAAGCGATCCGATGACTCCTTCAAGAGTTTTGGCCACTTCATTATTCTCACTAAACTTGTAGTTGGGGAATAACGTATTGAAAATGGGTTTCGTTACGAGATGATCACTCAGTAAGTTGATAGCGTCTTCGTCTCCGAAATCAATGTTGACGGAACTTCGGACAGCCTCGACAAACTTACCATAGAGAAAACTTAATTTATCGTCTTTGACTTTTTCTTTGATTCTCTCTTTTTCCTTTTTCTGTATTTGAGCAATCATATCCACCCATTTGTCCCAATACATTCGATCACCAACTTTATTCACTATTTTCCCATAGATGTATCCTTGCTTTTCTTCATCAGAAAAGAGAGTCGCCCCTAGAGGTACTGATAGAACTAAGGGATCAAATCCTCCATGTCCATGGGATAGACTCCTTCCCTTGTTAAACCTCAGTTTATTGATATAAATATCCAATCGATCATCGTGAGCTCGCAAGGCTCTTAAAATTTTCCATACGGTTTTATACTTTAAGTCAATTTCTTTTTCTTGGTCTGCTTCAATATCAATAAAAATGGGAATGATGATATAGCCATATTTCTTTCCTTCTTTTTTTCTCATAATTCTTCCAACGGCTTGAACGACATCGATTTCACTTTGTTTGTCGGACCAAAATATCGCCGCATCCAAACTTGGAACGTCAATGCCCTCTCCCAAACAACGCACATTGGTTAGCATGCGGCATTCATTTTTGTTTGCCGATTCATCTTCCAACCATTTGAGAGCATTGGAACGCTTAAGAATGCCCATGCCTCCGTCAACATGATCGGTTCTCAGTTTGATGACTTTGCTTTTGTCTGAAAAAACAGCATCCAAGTCGACTTCAGTGGATAAGTCATAAAAATCTTTTTTTATTTTTTTGGAATTTGAAATGTTATTTGTGAACAATATTGATCGATTCATAGGTGCTGGATCATCGTCATATAGTTTTTGTCCGTCTTGTTCCACTTGTTTTCCCAAACAAGAGATAACGCCAACCATTTTAGCTAAATCATTCGGTTGGTATTTCTTTAATACTTCATGACTAAATAATGAATAAGTAGGATGATTTTGATTGATTTCAAGTGATATCACCTTATAATCACTTAAAAGACCTCTTTCGACGGCAGTACCAAATCCAATTTTATAAAACTCTTTACCGTAAGTAGCCTCATCATCCATCGAAGCAACGTCACATCCCTTATCACTGGCTTGTTGTTTGGCACTTTCTGTATAGATTTTGGGGGTTGCAGTCATAAACATTCTTTTTTCACTCCAAACTAAATCATCATCAAGAATTTTTCTGAAATAACTCATTTCGGTATCCTTTTGACTAATCGCTGCTGTTCGATGCGCTTCATCACAAATGACTAAATCAAAAGTGAAGTTTGATTGTTTTTGTGCATCAATAACAACTTGAATGGAATGATAAGTGGAAAAAATGACCACTAATTCATGTTGGGCACTTGCAAGCCCCGCTTGAACTTCTTCAGAAATAACTTCTGAATTCGTCGTTGCGGGATTACCTAAATCTTCAACACTTTCTGTCATCGCATCGTATTGCTTGACTTGTGAAACTCTAGGGTCACTACAAACACAAATAGGGTATATCTTTTTCGAAGCAAAAGTTGACCATTCGTTCAGAGTTTGTTTGACCAAAGAAATGGAAGGGACTAAATAAAGAATGACCACATTTTTTTGTTTGAGGTGATAAGATCGAAACCTTTCGGCAATTCGTAAAGAAGTATAGGTTTTACCGGTTCCACAAGCCATGATTAACTTCCCTCGATTATGATGTTTAAAGTGTTCCAAGGCATTTTTGATGGCTTCTTGTTGATGTTCAAAGACGTTTACTTTCTTTTTAACAATAGCATTTTCCCCATAAATATCCTTTTCAATGGAATACCAATCAACAGGAGCGTTTTCTAGATCCGCGATGGTGATTTTGGTTGTTTTTACAATCCTTTCTTCTTGAATCACCTTCGTGGCATTAGGACCCCAATGATCGGTAGCCGTTACGATGATGGCATGAGCAAAATGAACTTTGTCACCTATTCTATCGAATATTTGTCGAGTAGAAGCTTCTAAAAAACTATCAATGTTTCCTTTTTTAACGCTTCTTTTCAGGTCATAATTTTTACACTGAATCGCCCAAAATTTTCCAGAAAAAGTTTCTGCTACCAAATCAATGCCCAAATCTTGATTTTGGGGTCTGAAAGGAAAATCGTGCCACGGCCATATGTTTTTAATCTGGCTCGTGTAGGTGGGATCGGTTTTAAAATAGCCAAGGATTAATTTTTCGAATCGGTCCCCTTTATCCCTATTGGATAAAGCCAGCTGGTTGTGCTTTTCAAGAATTTTGATGATACTCATATTAAATTTTCAAATTGGTTATGTATACTTCCTAATTAAAAATGGTACTTCAACTCCTGAATTCGAACTAGTGGTTATTGCATTCATGGGGTTGATTGAAATCATGATAGTGGTCAATACAAATCTAATTTTGGGCTTTCCTATGGATGAGATCATGCACTTTTTTAACTGGTCTGAAAACATCCTTTGGAGCTTCGATAAAGACCGAATTCCAATCATCCATCCCCCCATTCCACAATCCTGGCCATTCAATGGCTTTGATCTGTTGATTCCCCATGGTTTTACGAACAATCATATAGCGATTAGGGTTGGAAAACGTTTCTAGATCATACGCTTTACCAAATCGATCTTTTATAGAACAAGCCATCAATACTGGATTGATAAATTGTGTTTTTGAAACTTCTTGTTGATGTTTTTGATTGTGTTTTTGAAATTCAATTTCTTCAAATATTTGTACACTTCTTCGATCACTAGAATGATGCCAAAATGGCCCTCCACCTGCGCTTTTGGAAGACTTGATCATAGCACAAACTCTTAGGGGTTTGTTGAGATATTGTTCTAAAAACCTCTGTTTGGATTCTAAAGAATGAGATTCAATATCAAATTGAGGATCAAAATGCAGACGAATCAATTCTATTGAACGGTTTATACTTTTAGCATTCCCTTTTTGGTCGAAGTCAAGTAACGCCGCATCAATTTCAGTCTTAATGTTCATTAATGTCCCACATAAAACTTTTAACCATGCTATAACTACATCGTTGTTGGAACCTACTTGAATATTATCAATGTTTTTAATCAATACAAAGTCAGAATCAATGGCATTGAGGTTTTTTAAAAGCGCCCCGTGTCCTCCTTTTCTAAAATGCAAATCCCCTTTTTCATCGGTTAGCCAATGATTATCGAGAGACATCACTGGCGTATCGGTTGTTGGACATTGAGATGAAAAACTGATTTTTATATTTTGGTTCAATAAAGGAATAAGACTTTGAAAACGAGACTTAAATAACTCATCGATGGTGAAGTGAAGGTTCGATTTGTTTTCGATGCCAAATAAGGTAACACTTTCTAAAATGTGGGCTTCAAAAGGCGTATAAGATTGGTGTTCTGTTTTAAAAAAGGGAATCAATCCTTTAGGAAGATGGCTAAAACCAATTCGTTTGTTATGGACCAGTGTATCGCAGAACTCTGTGAGGTATTTTTGTGGCGTATTCAATGCAAAATGCGTGTACTTTTTTTTCAGATACCGATCGATAGAATCATAAAAAGCCAATGAATCTAGTTTTTCAGCAAACAACTGAAAAGACGGATTACTTTCAAAATAGGCTTCTAAATCAAAACCGGGCTTGGATTGTTGGTCTAAATACTGGAAAATTTCTGAAAACATTCTGCTAGCCGCTCCTGAGGCAGGAACAAATTTTGTCCAAATAAATGCATTCTTATTTTGGTCAAACAGATTCTGCGAATTGATTTTTTCTTGATGGGTGATTTTTTTTATTCCAAAGTTTTCACTTGTTGCAGCGCGAACGCCACAAAGGTTGGGAACGCCATGAATTATTTGGTTTAAATGGAGTTCGGTTTGTTCTATTGATTTCCCAAGCCTTTCTACTTGTGCTTTTTGCTCTTTGCTGAGGGTTTTAAGAGTCATCAAATAGCGATGTTACCAATTCGGGTAAAATTAAAGGTTCTAATGACAACAAGGCAGCTCCTGATTTCAATGGCTAACCAGTGTCATTTAAATTGAGGGATTCATTGGGTGAAGACTCAAAAGGGAAATGACTTGATTTCTTTTAGGATCATCCCATCATAATAAAGACAAGTTACAATTCAAATTTTTTATCAATACAAGCGATCGCCTTATTCAATCTTTCTTCAGGATGACCAGAAATAGTGAAGTAGTCAAATCCATAAAAATGCAGTAGCTTTTGATGGTGATGATACAACATATTCCTTTGATGTGGCATATCTCTTAAATCGTCAGCTTGCCATGGCACATCGATATCGGTCAACAGATACAAATCATAATTCGAGTTTTTCACCATCTGTAAGATTTTCGGATGACAATAACCATTAAAATAGACTTCTGACCAAAGTTGTGTTACCAAAACATTGGTATCACAAAACAGAAGTTTATTGGCATTGATCAGTCGTTGATTTTCTAACTCCAATTGTTTTTGAGCAATGAATAATAAATCGTCCTTAGAACACTTCTTTTGGTATAAATCCCATTTTTCTTGAAGATAATTTCGGGCAAATTCAGGAACCCAACTTGTTGAATAATGGTTTGCTAAATCAGTTGCCAAGGTTGTTTTGCCAGTTGATTCAGGACCATAAAGAACTATGCGGATAATGTTTGTTGTGTGGTGTTTAATTTTCTTTTCCATGCTTTATATCCCATGATAGCAATCAAAGTAAGGATCAGATATTGGAGGCTTGATATTAATAAGTCTTTATAAAAATAAAGTGGAATCGTGATGAGATTACCAACAATCCAAAAAAGCCAATGTTCTACTTTCCTTTTGGCCATTAACCACATTCCAGCAAAAAAGATAGCCGTGGTAAAGGTATCAACATAGGCTGTCCATTGAATCCATTGGTCAAAAACTATATAAATCCCACCAATAAATACGATGCTACTAAAAAATATGAGACAAGACACTTTAAAATCATAAAAAGTACTTGAACTCATTGGATTCAAGCTCACTCCATTTTTTGATCGAGACCAATAATACCATCCATAAACACTCATGATGAAAAAATAGGCATTGATGATCATATCCCCCAACAATCCTGCTTTTGCTAGTAAATAGACAAAGATTAGAGTAGAAATAATGCCCATTGGATAGACCAATACTTTATTGCGAGATGCAAAAAAGGCACTGAACAAGCCCAAAATCACAGCCGCAATCTCCAAATAAATTTGAATCAATGGAACTCCTTGGTAAGGAGTCGAGAATAAATCAAAAATCTGCTTGATAATGGCTTCTGTCCTTATTAAAGATTTTTAAGTGAAGAACCACTGAATTTTGATTTTCAAAAACTTCTTTGATTTCTTCAGTTAAAAAAGCCATCAATGCATCATAAGGTCCATAAATTTGAGTGGACAATGGTGTTTCAATGACCTCAAAATCACAATTCCTCAATCGTAGGATGAAATCTTTGATTGGTTGAGAATAATTATCTTGAAGGGGCGTTAGATTCAAATCTACAGAGGCTCTAAGAGACATTCCAATTATTTTTTAGTTTAAGAATAGATATTAGGTCAGTAAGTTTTTCGAGAAAGCTAAAGTTTGGATATCAGACAATGGAATACCTCAATGGCTATGATTCAAAATTCAAATATAGTCCATGATTTCTTTCATATGGAACGTCGAATGATTAAATTCAGATCGTATTTATTTTATCAAACAGCAAGGGGTTCTTTAATTTTTTTGCAAAACCTTGCCGTAATGTAGAAAAACCATTGCCACCAACACATCTCAATCGGGACTTAAAAGCACGATCAATCCAAAATCTTAAATGCTATACTGTTAAAAAATTCATCATTGATTTGATGCTATTTGGTGTTCCGTATTTCTTCTCCAAAACAGGAATTTTCATGTTATCTGTCAGGTAAGGAATCTGTTAGTTCATCCGAGAGATCGAATGATTTCTTTGTTTAGGAGTTGTTGTCTTAATGATAATACCAATCTGTGCTCTGCATTGTAGGTCCTTGGTTTTACTCTCATTGCCGTTCCATCAACGGATTTATTCTGAAACACAAAGATGATGTCCTGATTTTGAAAAGTAATTTAAAACACAAATGAGTATCAGATCGTTTCTAACTTTTAGCCGGAATCAGGATATCAAGTTCCATTGTTACAATCTAATTTATCTACAGGGACCAAAACGAGGCTGCTTGCTCGAATCAAGATAATTGGCAAATAATTTACAATTTGTCACGTTTTGAACACTCCAAATACTGATGTTTTGATCGAAGGAACTTGCATTGTAGAACATTTCTTCCATATTGGTGACACTACTGACATCCCAACGACTAAGATCGCCATCAAAGGTTGTGTTTTCGTAGAACATTCTTTCCATATTGGTGACGTTTTCTACTTTCCAACCACTAAGATCGCCATTAAAAGATGCACGATCAAACATATAACTCATATTCGTGACGTTTTCTACTTTCCAACGACTAAGATCGCCATTAAAAGAAGTGGCTCCAGAAAACATAGCTTCCATATCTACTACTTGACTGACATCCCAACCACTGATATCACCCTTAAAGAGCACCGCCTTGGAAAATAGATTACTCATATCAGTCGCTTGACTGACATCCCAACCACTGATACTTTCTCCTTTAAATGATGAAGCGTTTTGGAAAGTACCGCTAAGGTCACTCACACGAATCACGTCCCAATCTGTCAGATCGCCATTAAAAGAACTAGCCTCTTGGAACATCTCACCCATTGTAGTGACATTTCCAACTTCCCAACCACTAATATCACCCTCAAAAGAAGTGGCTTCAGAAAACATAGCTTCCATATCTACTACACGACTCACATCCCAAGCTTTGAGATCTTGATTAAAGGAGGAGGCTCCTTTAAACATAGCATGCATATCTACTACATGACTCACATCCCAAGCTTTGAGATCTTGATTGAATGAAGAGGCTCCTTCAAACATTGAAATCATGTGCGTTACACGACTCACATCCCAATGTTCAATGGGCTCAATCCCCCTCCTATTTTCAAATAAAAAATTCATTTTGGTCACCAGAGTCGTGCATTTAAGAGGTAACTTTTCTCTGTTTTGGATTAATCTGCGTAGCGATTGATTATCTACAATTCTATAGGGTGTGCCATCTAAAATTCCAACTTCGCCGATATAGTCATGAGCAACGGATAGATACTTAGGATTAATGATCACGGTCATTCCATTATCGTGCCACTTGAGAAAATCATCAGGGACATTTGTATTAGGTTCAACAACTCTAATGACTACTTTTTTTTGGATCCCTTTGTATTCAGCAGTAACTGTGACCGTTCCTTTAGAACGAGCTTCAATATACCCTGTGTTAGGATCAACGTATAGCACAGAGGTATCATTTGGCGTCCACTTAGCATTAACATTCTCACTTGTTTGGTCATGTTCATCGGTATAATTTGCTTGTAATTGACCAGCGTTCCCAATGTAAAATTCTTTTGGTATTTGAGTAATTTCTAACTTTGGAGTTGTCATGCTTGAATCTTCATGACTTCCTGAATTTTCCTCATCATCTGGATTATCAACATCACTATTTGAATCATGATTCACAGTTGAAGTGTTGTCTTCCTCGCTTTGACTCTCTCCACCTGAAGAGGATTCTTTTTCTGCACGAACAACCTTAATGATTTTTGGCTTCGATTGACTCTTATCTTCTGTTTCAACTGTTTCAACCGTTATTGCAACCTCACCTTCAAAATTCCCCTTGATTTTTCCGCTAGTTTCATCGACGGTTAAGACCATCGGATCTTCTGATTTCCATCTGACACTGATTTTTTTTGGATCTACTCTTTCTCCATCTTCATTGATGTATTCAAACTTTAGTATTTCTGTTTTACCGACTTCAATTTCATCGATATTGCCGGTGATTTCTATTTGGGGATCTTGAATCACCCTAATGCTGATGGGTTGGGAAATAATGTCTTGATCTGTTGTAACAGTAATGCTTGCATTACCATGTTTGATTCCCGTTATGATGCCATTTTCTGGACGGACTTTTAAGATTGATGGATCACTTGATTTCCAAGTGACATGATCCAGCTCACTTTGTTCACCATGCTCATTTGTATAAGTATACTTGAGTTGATATTCCTCTTGAATGTTGAGTTTTCCTTCCTCCAGTTGGCTTTTAATAGTAATTGTTGGCGTCATCACAATATTTATCTCGATGGAGTCCGAAGTGTATATCTCGCCTTCATATTTCGTTCTAGCCGTAATCAACACTTGTCCAGGTTTTTTGAGCTCAAGAATTCCTGGTTCGCTACCTATAAAATTAGCGACGGCTGAATCTGAGCTTTCCCACTGAACAGAGACTTTATTTGTTAAATCAGATCCCTGATCCCCTTTAAGTGTATAAGTTAATGGACCATAGGGATTGTTCTTTTCAAAATGGAGTGGTTCCTCGGGAAGATTGGTGATGTCGAACCTAAAATTTTCGATTGCATGGACAGCGATGGTTTCCTCTGCAAAATAGGTGGTTCCATTGTAGTCCATAGTCAGTACAATGGTAGCCTCTCCTTCTTTGATGGCTTTGAGCAATCCTGATGATGGGTCAATATGAAGAATGTCATCCTTAGTACTAGACCACCTCACGGATTGTGGGGTGATGTGTTCTTGTGAATGGTCCTTGATAAGAAGATAGTTTAACTGTAAATCTTTTCCAACGACTATTTTTTCTAGTGCATTGCTTATTTTAGGAGTATAACTCACCCCACTGACGGCGATGATGACATCGTCTTCATATGAGCTTTCTTTAAACATGGTTGAAACCAAAATCCTGGCCGTTCCATTATCGACTACAGTGAGATTTCCTTGGTGATCAATATCCAATATATCTGGGTGATTACTCTCCCAAACGACTTGTTGCTCTGTAACAAGTTTACCTGTATCATCAGTAAATGAGTGAATCAGTTGATAGCGATCTTGCTGGTTAATGGTTTCAACGGCATTGGTGATTTTGATGACGGGTTCTATGGGCTTCACGTGAAGCGTGATGGCATCAGTATATTCTTTTCCAAGATAAGATGTGCTGACGGTAATGGTGGCCAACCCTAAATCCAAA
Source organism: Flavobacteriaceae bacterium (assembly GCA_026710085.1). Classification (GTDB taxonomy): domain Bacteria; phylum Bacteroidota; class Bacteroidia; order Flavobacteriales; family Flavobacteriaceae; genus Bin25. The sequence continues at coordinate 9,674 of JAPORT010000095.1, forward strand.
GCGATGACATACCCTAATTCATTAACTTCTAGTTTAGAGGAATCCTCTGTACGCCACATTACTTTTTGAGTCGCATTTTCTTCACCACGGACATCTTTGAAGCGAAATTCTAATTGTAAACTATTACTGGCCTGAATCGATGATTGCTGGGATGTTATTTTGAGAGAGGCAAGATTGGAAACCGTCACATTGACTGTTTTACTGAGATTTCTTGCCACGATACTTGCGGTGATAGTGGCTATTCCAGAACCTATGGCAATAAGTTTGCCTTGAGCATCGACTTGGACTATCTCTGTATTGGAGCTGCTCCATTGAGCGTGACTGGAAGGTTGAGGCACCCCAAAACGATTGGTATAGAAAAAGTTGACTTGAGCTGTTTCACTGACAAAAAGAGCGTCATCGTCTAAGGAAATGGAAAACAACGAACCAAAAGAAACTGTAATGTCATGGGAAGTACAAGATGGAATAAAAGAACCAACAAAAAAGGTGACAAACAAGAAATATTTGGGAATGAATAACCTAGTACCCCCCCCCTTTTTATCTGAGATATGAGGTGCTGCTGACATTAGAGACTACATATCAAATCGATGACAAATATAAAAGTCTAAGCTATTCTTTGATTTTGAAGAGGTTTCACTATTTGATGATGAAAGGAATAAATAAATTTTGACTCTTTTTTTAGCATGGATTGATTTCCTTCTTCCTCAATTAAGGGAATGCTTCACACGATTTATTTAAGGACAAAATTCTCCTTGAAAATCAAAACATAATGAAATTTTACTCTCCTCTGAAAATCCAAAGGCAATACTTTTATTTCAATTCATAGCATAGAAAAATAATAGGTTCATAAAAAGTCTTTTTTCTATCGCTTCTTTTTTACAAACGACTCTTTTACCACTGCTGATATTTCAACTAGTCGACATCAAAAAATAATTTGTTACGAAATGAATCAAGCTCTTTTACAAACACAAAGAGTATGGTCTTTCATTTCCTTAAAGCATATATCAAAAAGTATTTGTTGCTCATCGAAAAAATACTTTCCAGTTCCTAATCGATTTTTATACTGAATAGCCATTTGATTTTTAAAAGAAACACCATTTTTTTTAATGGCTTTAAACATGGCTTCTTTGGCCGTCCAAATTCTTGTCAAATGCTTTATGGAATCTAAAGAATGAGTGGAAATTTTTTCTTCAGAGTGGAGGAACTTATAAGCAAGTTTGATGATTCTAGAATGATACATTTCAATATCAATTCCGATTTGACAAGCTAGACTTAGTGCAATAACCACGTAGTCATTGGTGTGTGATATCGATATGTTTTGTCCATTTTTTAGTATTGGAATGTTTTGATGTTCATAGTCAAGTTCAACCAAATCAATTCCCATGCGTTGGAGCAAAACTCGTGCAGCAACAAATGCTTTTTGGTGTTTTTCTTTTTTTTTCATCAACAAACGTTCTCGATCTCGATGAGAGAGTTTTACATGAGCGTGTAATTCTGATAAATTTTCAGTGATTTCCCAAACGCCTACGTTTACTTGTTTTTCAAACAATTCATATGCTTTCATCAGAGGCATAAACTGAGGGATAAATTGTAATTTTGACCGGTATATCAAAGTTAAAGTTTCAATGGAATTAAAAACTTCATTCAATCAATACAAAGTCAAAGATTTATCCCTTGTGGATTGGGGTCGAAAAGAAGTTCAATTGGCTGAAGTGGAGATGCCTGGATTGATGGCCATAAGAGAACAATACAAAAAGTTAAAACCATTACAAGGAGCGAGAATTGCGGGATGTCTACACATGACGATTCAAACTGCTGTTTTAATTGAAACCTTGATTGATTTAGGAGCTGAAGTTACTTGGAGTTCGTGTAATATTTTTTCGACGCAAGATCATGCAGCCGCTTATATTGCGGATCAAGGTATTCAAGTATATGCTTGGAAAGGGATGAATGAAAAAGAATTTGACTGGTGTATTGAGCAAACTTTATTTTTTGGTCAAAACCAAAAACCGCTGAATATGATTTTGGATGATGGAGGGGATTTAACCAAAATGGTGTTGGATGATTATCCAGAGTTAATGGATGGTGTCAAAGGCATCACTGAAGAGACCACGACGGGTGTTCTGCGATTATATGAAAGAGAAAAAAGAGGAGATTTACCCATGCCTGCAATCAATGTGAACGATTCGGTGACCAAATCAAAATTCGATAATAAATATGGCTGTCGTGAAAGTGCTGTTGACGCGATACGCCGAGCAACAGACTTGATGTTAGCAAGTAAAAGAGTTGTGGTTTGTGGATATGGTGATGTTGGAAAGGGGACAGCAGCTTCATTTAAAGGAGTTGGAGCCATAGTTACAGTCACCGAAATAGACCCTATTTGTGCATTACAAGCGGCAATGGACGGATTTGAAGTGAAAAGATTAGAAACGGTCATCGAACAAGCCGATATCATCATCACAGCTACTGGAAATCGAGATGTGGTTTGTGATCGACATTTTTTAAAAATGAAAGACAAAGCCGTGGTATGTAATATTGGTCACTTTGATAATGAAATTGATATGAATTGGCTCAACCAACACTATGGCCATACCAAAATCGAAATCAAACCTCAAGTTGATAGGTACACTTTGCAAAGTAAACATCAAATTATTGTTCTAGCTGAAGGTCGGTTAGTCAATCTGAGTTGTGCCTCTGGACATCCAAGTTTTGTCATGAGCAATTCCTTTACTAACCAAGTTCTCGCTCAAATGGAACTATGGAATCATTCGGAAAACTATGAAAACAAGGTCTATACATTACCAAAGCATCTAGACGAACAGGTCGCTGAACTTCATTTAGACCATTTAGGGGTGGAATTAACCAAATTATCAGAACAACAAGCAAATTATATTGGCGTTGTTTCTCAAGGACCTTTTAAACCTAAACACTATAGGTATTGATTCTTCGGGGTGACTTTCTTATTTTCGTGAAAGTGATCTCCAAGCAATCAAAACATAGTGGTACCGTACTTTTATTCTTTCTATTAATAGGTTGTTTCATACATGCTCAACCTTCGAGCGTTCAAATAGAGTATGTTTTAACTGGATTTGGAAAAAATAATTTAAGAGGAATTCTACATTATTGTAATGAGGAAGCTATTTTTTTTGTAGTAGACTCACTAAATAGTCATCAAGAAAATCAAATTACAATAAAAAATGTGCCATTGGACGAGGATGAAATGCTCAGAGGGGTGGAATTCATTATGACATCAATGACCCAGATCGCATCATCGGAAGGTAGCCATCCACCATATTACATGCAGACAAGTTTGATTGATGGAATTCGACTCTCGAGTGTGGATTTGGATATGACAGATGAAGAATTTATTCTCAAAGAAGAAATAGGGACAATCCAATGGGATTTACAATCTAAAACTCGGTTAATCAATGGCTTTAATTGCCAAAAAGCCATCGGAAAATTCGGAGGTAGAACATACATCGCTTGGTATACTCCAGAAATCCCTATCACGACAGGACCATGGAAACTAGATGGATTGCCGGGAGCAATCGTTGAAGCTTCAGACTCAAAAGAAATCAGTTTTTTATTGTCTAAAGTCCAGTTTGATTTAGATTGGCCAAATATTGAGAAATTGAATCCTAATTCTGACAACCTTATTGATTGCCATGATTATTTCAAACTTTTAGAGCAAAATTCTATTGAAAGAAACAAACAATTTAGGGCAAAGTTATCTAGAGGATTTGAAGCGAGACTAAACATCAAAACGAATTTAGTTCAGAAAGAATGTGATTAGCCGATGTTTCTTTGCATTAGTTGTCTCAATAGGATTTGTTGTAGTACGAATGAAAGCTCATGAAAAATAGGGGATTAGCAAATTATGGGAAGGGGCTTTTTTATTTTCGGATTCTTAATCCTCTAAAAATCAGAGACATGTTGAAATCTTTCTTATTTTCAATAGTGACAGGGTTCCTATTACATGCTCAACCTTCAAGCATTCAACTTGAATACAATGTATCAGGGTTTGATAAGTATACGTCGATAGGAATTTTACATTATTACAATGGAGAAGTTGTTTTTTTTGTGATGGACCCTAAAGCAAGTGAACGATCGGTTGAACTAGAATCAAAGGAAGTTTCACTGAATGAAGAAGACATTTTTAAAGGAACGGATATTAAGTTAGAAGGTAATATTTGGATACCCCCTTCAGAAAGATCGTTTCCCTCTTTTTACATGCAAACAAGTTTAATTGATGGGATTCGACTTTCAAGTGTGGATTTTAAGTATATAGATAAAGAATTTATTCTTGAAGAGTAAATAGGAACAATTCAATGGAATGTACAAACTGAAATAAGGGATATCAATGGCTTTAACTGTCAAAAAGCGATTGGAAGTTTTGGAGGCAGAGATTACATTGTTTGGTATACTACGGAAATACCAGTCACTGTTGGACCATGGAAATTAGATGGATTACCTGGCGCTTTGGTAGAAGGATGGAGTCAAGATGGTCGCGTGAACTTTTCTTTGTCGAAAATTCTTTATAATATGAATAGACCTGATGTTAGACAGTTAAAGGCCACCTCAGATAACATCATCAATTGCATTGATTTTTTCAAGTTTGCCGAGCAAAATGATAAAGCCTTTGTGAAGCATATGGAGGCTAGGTTACCTAGAAAAAAGGGGGTTGAAATTACTTTTGGAGAGCCTAAAAGGGATGACATTCAAAAAGAATGTCATTAGTGAATGAAAAGTTGAGGGATTGCGATCATTCTATGGATATTGTCTCTTTTCAACTAATACTAATTTGCATTTTAAATTACTTTTTAAAATCAGGACATAATCTTTATTTTTCATAATACATCCCTTGATTAAATGGTAATGAGAGTAAAACCAAATACCTACAATACAAAGCACAAATTGGTATGAAGTAGTTGCAATTGATTTTAAATCAAAATAGAAAATATTTCAAGCAAGAATTTTAGTTTTTTTCTCCTAAAGCAACTTCTATTAGGAGTTTTTTCTAGAAATCGACTTCGATTCTCTATGGGTCAGTCTGTTGGAGGATCGTACCATTAGATTTCTATTTTTAAAGGATTCAACCATTGAAAAAGCTTTAGTTGCATTTTTTCTGAATAGGATCAATAATAATCGTAGGAGCCCCCATGGTTATATTTTCGGTAGATAGGGCCATGATTCGTTTCTTGATGACCTCTTGTTCTCTTTTTTGTAGTTTGAAATTTTCTTGACAACTAATGATCTCATTGGGTTTCGGATCTAGTGTTGGAATATCTGGTCGAGGTAAGTTGTATTGAATATTAACAAGTTTAAAAGAAACTCTTCCATAATCCTCCATCCCTTGCACCATCACCCCAGGCAATCCATCTAATTTCCAAGGGCCGATAGACATGGGGACTTCCGTCGTGTACCATACGGTGTATGTTCTACCTCCAAATTTTCCGATGGCTTTCTGACAGTGAAATCCCAAAATAACTTTTTCTTCTGATTTGAATCGCCATCGAATGCTCCCTGTTTTTTCTCTGAGCACATAGGTGTTATCTAAATAATATTTTCTGGATAATCGAATTCCATTATTTAAATCGGTTTGGACAAATCCTGATGGAAACTCTTTCTCTTGAGGTAATTCAGGCCCTTTCGATAAAGGTGATGACAAAGCGATCATACCTTCTACTGAATTCTTCGGTAAAGAGTTTAATTTTTCATCGAGGTCTCGTTCTTTGGCAATGGCTGTTTGTTTGTATAATTCTTTATATGCCGCTGAAAAAGTATCTTGAACAAAGAAGACAGATTCGCCTTCATGATAATGCAAAATCCCTCGATCATAAAACGTTCCGAAGCCTTTAATATCATACGCTAATCGAATACTAGAAGCCTGTCCCTGCAACACCAAGGGGAGCATAAAGAACGTATAAAACAACAATTTGCGAGACATAACGCTTGGAGGAAGTTTAATATTCAAGAATAAAAAAGTTGTTTGAAATCGTCTCCATTAGAAGAGATGGATGAATCAATCTCCAACATCATATCAATAATCCAAGGAGTTATAAAAAAACAGAAGCCATCTTTAAGGACATTCTAACTGAATTTGATTACTTTTTGGTTCTCCAAAACGAATGCCTCTTGGGGCTTTTGCTCTTAAATTCTTCATCAAAATTTCAAAATCTTTTTCATGAAGTTCAAAGCTTTTTTCACAATGGATGACTTCATGGGAATTGGAATTTAAATCAGGAACTTCGGGTCGAGGTGAGTTGTAACGAATATCAGCAAGGCTAAAAGCAATTCGATGGTTGTCTTCAGCCCCTTGCAGTATCGCTCCAGGCAGTCCATCCAATTTCCAAGGACCCACAGAAATGGGGATTTCAGGTGTATACCAAACCGTATAAGACCGACCACCAAAGGTTCCGATAGCTTTCTGACATTCGAAACCCGCAATGACTCTTTTATCTGACTTTAATTGCCATTTGATGTTCCCCATTTTTTCTTCGACAAGGTATGTTTTTCTTAAATAGGGATAGACTCTTTTGGATAATCGAATTTCCTCGTTTAAATTGGTTTGAACATGGTATTTAATATCCCCTAATTTGGGCACTCTTTCGACCTTTATTGTTGTGCTACCAACTGTTTTACCACTTGCTATATCGTCAGGAGTCAAAGGGGCGTTTTTGAAGTCAGGTATTTCCGTCCCTATAGCATTGCCTCGTTCGCTTTCGGATAAGGTATCTTTAACAAAAAAAACAGAATCTCCCTCATCGTAGTGCAAGACTCCTTTTGTAAAAAACTTTCCAAAACCAGACACATCATATTCTAATTGGATGCTAGATAGTTGACTAAGTGTGACCGAGTGAAATAAAAGAAATAGAAAGATAAACGAATAACTTGATGGCAAGGGCAACATCTTCTAGTACAACAATCAATGATCAGCCGCCGGGATTGGGAGCAATTCCTGGCTCATCAAATTGAGCCATGATATCGCTTATCATCTCGTCTAAAAATGCCCATGCTTCTGAACAAGAGTTATCGGTAACATCATAGTTTACGAGTATCGTCTCTCCACCTATTTCAACATATGTCGTCCCATAAATACGACATTTCTCAATTAAAATTGTTTTGCCGGTTTCGCTATTATGAATCATTTTTGTGTATTCAAACGAATAAATCGCAGTTGAAAAAAACACAACCACTAGTAGGAATAATAATTTTTTCATGATAAAACAGTATTGATTTCAAAGTTAATACTTTTCCAATGATTTTAGAATTGCAATCAAATGATGATAGTATTCTTTTATAATCTCAAAAAACAACAATGAGTTTTGTCAAGGCATTCGTGCTTTTCACCTTTGTTTCATGGGCTCCTAGTTCGTTTTCTCAATGGAATCTCTCGGGAGTTGTCACCAATGAAGAAGGAGAACCCTTGTCATTTTGTCAAGTGACTCTGAAAAAATCGCTAGATAGTGCAGAAATCATCGACTACACCTTTACCGATGTCCATGGAACGTATGAATTGATGACTGAGTTTAGCGGGGACCTCTATCTCCAGTTTTCAAAGCTTTATTTTCATACGGCTACAAAAGTCTTGTCTCGTGACACATCAGATCAAACGATGGAATTCCATGTTTCGTTAAAACCAAACCCCCAGAAATTAGAAGATGTCACGTTAGAAAGCACCAAACCGGTGATTGTCAAAAAAGATACGGTGGTTTATCGAGCAGAACATTTTCGGCGAGGTGATGAACAAGTTTTAGAAGATTTGCTGGAGAATCTTCCAGGCGTTGAAGTCACTTCAGACGGAACGGTCAAAGTCGAAGGAAAAGAAGTCGAGAAAATCATGATTGAAGGCTCGGATTTAGTGGGTGATGACTACAAGCTCTTGAGTCAAAACATGCCCGATTATCCGGTTGAAGAAGTCGAGCTGTATCGCAATTATCAAGAAAATCATCTGTTACGAGGATTGAATGATTCGGGAGATGTTGCACTGAACGTTTTATTGGATGACCAATACCAAAGTGTTTGGTTTGGGAATGCCAAACCCCAAACAGACTTTGATATCGATTCCAAATACCAGTTTGTAGGCAATGTGATGGGAATCTTTCAACAAACGCAATCGTTCATCACCACGCAAATGAATAGCATTGGTCAAAGCTCGAGAGCAAGTTCGTGGACGCTTACCGATATCGATTCAGAACTCGAATTACTTCGTCCCATCATCCGCATGGGTTCTTTTCGTTCGAGGTTTGGGAATGCCAATTTCAACAATCAAGAATCCGTTTCCTTCAACAGTGTTTTCCATCCCATCGAAACCATGGAAGCGCGCGTCCAAATGTTGTTTCATTGGGACGAACAATCGTTTTTAAGAACAAGGAACCGGAATGTGGCCATCCATCCAATTGCTTTTGAAAATAAGGAGACCTATGATCTTCAAAGAGATCGTCAAGGATGGACCATCCATTCACGAGTGAAATACGAACTATCGGAGGATCAACTGCTAGAATATCGAGGAAGCCATCATGATAGCAAACAGGTTAGTGATTTATCTTTTGATTTGAATGATCTTCATTCGTTGGAAGCCTTATCCACAAAACAACAGATGTTGACCCAAAATATAGATTATACGCTGAGAATATCCAATAGTCAAGTGCTCCAAACAAACGGATATTACGCCTACCAAAACCAACCGCAAGATTATTTCAGCAACCAAAATTTTTTTGAAGATTTATTCGTCGATTCATCGATGAATCGCTTCGGTCAAAAGATGAATCATCGATTGGACTTTGCAACAGCAAAGATTCAATACATACAAAAAAGATCCAAGAACAATCTTTGGCATCTCGGTCTTCAAACCCATTATCGAAAAGAATCATTAGAGAATCTCACAGATCGCTATCTCGATCTTGAAATAGAGGATGGCATCCATAGGAACCAATACACCATATGGGAATCTCAAGCGAGGCTCTCTCGTCAATGGGCTTGGAGTGATTTTAAAATCACCCCAGAGCTCCATTTTTCATCCGTGAAGACATCGTTGATCACCGCTCATGAAGACCTGAATGCCACGAATTACTTTTGGGAAGGTCATCTTGGATTTCAATGGGATTTTTCGGAAAGACACGATCTATCCATGGGGTACCACTATGCCATCCATACCATCAGTCATCTTGCAGATATCACCCCCGATGTGTTATTACTCGACCGAAATTCACTTCAGAGAGGTCTTGGAAAGATTGATTTTTTAAATCAATCAAGTTTTAATGTGTTTTATAATATCAGCAAACCGACCCAAAGAATGTCCTTCCAAGCACGCGTTGTCTTCATGAAACAACATGATTTTATCACGACCAACCAGACCATCACGCCAAATTATCAGATGAATGAACTAGTATTGGTTCAAAACCAATCCATGACGAACATTTCTTCCACAACGGATTATTATCTTAAAAAAATATTTACCAATATCAAACTAAAACTAAGTTATAGCCACAATACCTATTCTTTTTTCATCGAGAATGAAAAGAATAGGCTTCAAAGCAACCATTATGGAATCGGTCTTGAAATCAGAACATCTGCTTTCGATGATTTGGATATGGTGGTGGGCACCAACTTTCGGACACCAGATGTTTCGGTCAATGGTGTGTCACGACCGACCGTCTATGCCACCAGTCAATTCTTGGATGTGATCTATACACCCCATCGAAACATCACATTAAAAACCGTCTTGGATCGAAGTGCTTATCATACAGAGGAAACGCAAGAAGATTTTTGGCTGATGAATTTCCATTATGATCATATTCTTGTCCGAAACAAATGGACGATTGGATTGGAATTCATGAATCTTTTGAATCAAAAGACATTTCAATCCGTGATGGCGGATAATCTTGGAACCACGACTTCAGAGTACCGAATTCAACCTCGGATTGGTCTTTTTAAATTAGAATATCGGTTTTAACAGTTCAAAGACTTCATATCGCTTGAAATGATTAAAAAAACTCAAAATTAGAAAGGTGAAATACAACCGATTTACTTATGGACAAAGGCAACTCATAGAAATATATCTAGCTCGAAATTATTCATTAGTTCAAATTGCCCAAGCAATCAATCGAAATCAATCTAGTGTCTACAGAGAAATCAAAAGAAATTCATCACCAAAAGAAAAATACAATGCTATCAAAGCCAATCAACGAGCTTTAGAACTTAAAAATAAAAGAAAACCCAAAAAATTGACTCTCGAAATGAAATCGCACATCCACGATAAAGTGATACAATGTCGTTGGTCTCCCCAAAAAATTCGACAAGAAGCAAGAAAATCGGGAATCGATATGGTGTCGATTCATCGCATCTATCATTACATTAAAGAAGATAAAGAATATGGGGGGAGCCTTCATAAGCACTTAAAAATAGGATTGCGTCGTGATTGAATAAGTGAAAATAGTATTAGTTCAATTTATTTACTTTTGCACACCTTGATTTCATGGAAATGTATGCCATTGTCGATATTTTAGGGAAGCAATATAAAGTCCAAGAAAATCAGCGCATTTTCGTGGACAAGATGGATATAGAAAAAGGAAAATCCATTGATTTTGAAAACATCTATTTATTGGATGATACCAACAGAATTTCTGTTGGGACGCCAACAGTCAAAGATACCATCGTAACAGCAGAAGTTCTAGGACATCAAAAAGGTGATAAGGTCATTGTTTTTAAGAAAAAGAGAAGAAAAGGCTATGCAGTGAAAAATGGACATCGACAAAATTTCACTCATCTACTCATCAAAAAAATTAAAACAAAATCGAAAGCATCTCAAAAGGTCACAACTAAAAAATCGCTTTCAAAAGCGACAACGAATTAATCTATTGATCTAAGTTTGTCAAAATGGCACATAAAAAAGGAGTTGGAAGCTCAAAAAACGGAAGAGAATCAGAATCAAAACGTTTAGGAGTGAAGATTTTTGGCGGTCAAATCGCTAAACCAGGAAGTATCATAGTTCGTCAACGCGGCACCAAACACCATCCAGGGATTAATGTGTATTTAGGTAAAGACCATACACTCCATGCGTCAATTCATGGAATCGTACACTTCAAAAGAAAAAAAGATAACAGATCTTTTGTATCCGTATTGCCTCATTAAGGCAAAACTACTTCGCCAAAAGCAAAAAAATCATCTTTTTGACTCGACTATAATTTGGGATGATGCAATCCTAGGTTATGGTGCTAGAACTTTCTTTTGAATGTTAAGGAATACTTCCCTCCACCGGCTAGTGCGATAGCCAAAAATCCGGTAAAGAATAGTAAAGCTTTTTCCCATCGATCAAACGCATCCCCATTTGCCATATGAACGGCAATCATGGCTCCCAACATAACCAAAGTTGTTAAAGCTGCTGCCCATCTTGTTTGGTATCCTACAATGATTAAAATAGGTGCAATAAATTCACCAATAGCTGTAATCACAAGAGTTAATTCAGCACCTATTCCGATAGGGTCTGCAAAAGCAAAATCACCTTGAAAAACTTTGGAAATTTTCCCCCAGCCATGAGTCAACATAGCTACAGAAAAAACGACACGTAGAATCAAAAGAGCTAAATCAGTATTTTTTCTCATAAAAATAATTTGATACTAATTTAAAAAAAGTTTGCCAAACCAATTAACGGAAGAATCAAATAAAGAGTAACGGCAAAAGAAGATATCAAAGGAGATCCATGTCTGTCAAGTCAATCAAGCAGAGACTCTGTTATGGGATGGAACTTGAGAAGAACTAACCTCAGATGGATGTCCATGAAATGATTGTAAAAGAAAGGCAAGAGTTAAAAATGAATAGGTCCTTTTCTTCGAAAAGATGAAATCAACATCGAACCATGTTGCAATAGCCGATGGAATAGAACATCGTTAATGGTTGATATAATGCAAGATTGTTTTCATGAGTCCATCTTCTAAAGTTGTGGTGGGGTTCCATTTTATTTCTTTTTGAGTTTTAGATAAATCCAAGGCATATCGAAAATCATGCCCCAGTCGATCAGGGACAAAAGTGATGAGTTTTTGAAACTCTCTTTTCTCTCGGTTGAGTATGGATTCCATCAATGTGGTGATTTTATTAGCCAAAGAAATATTATTGATTGGGTTATTCCCACCAATATGATACGTTTCTCCAATAGTTCCATAATGATAAATGCAATCAATGGCCTGTACATGATCCGTAACATAGAGCCAGTCTCTAATATTTTTCCCCTGTCCGTAGATTTTGATGGGTTGATGATTTAAAGCATTGGTCACTATTTGGGGAATAAACTTATCTCTGGATTGGTAAGGTCCAAAGTTATTTGTACAATGAGACAAGACAATAGGCAGTCCATAGGTATGATAAAAGGCTCGGACAAAATGATCTGAAGCTGCTTTGGAAGCAGCATAAGGTGATCGAGGAAGATATCGATCGGATTCTTTAAAACATCCTGAAAGTCCTAGATGGCCATAAACCTCATCGGTTGAAATATGGTAAAATCGATTGAATGAAGATTTAGTTTGACAATATTGTTTTGTCAATTCAAGAAGATTGACCGTTCCAATAATATTGGAATCAGCAAATAACCTTGGGTTGACGATTGATTTATCAACATGTGTTTCTGCAGCAAGATGAATCACCCCTTCAAACTCATAATTTTTGAATAGATTTTCTAACTGCTCTTTATTGCAGATATCATATTGATAAAAAGAATAGTTGCTTCTGTTGGTTAATACAGCTAATCCTTTGATATTGCTGGCATCAGTTAACAAATCGACATTCACAAAATGATAATGAGGATATTGATCTACCCAAGCTCTGAGGAGATGATTTCCTATAAACCCGGCTCCACCGGTAATTAAAATGGGACTTTCAGACATCGTATTGAATATTGGAAACACACTCAACTAAAGCATCTTTCCAATGTCGAGGACTTAGATTGAATTCTTTTTTGATTCTTGTGGTATCCAAAACACTGTAATCTGGTCGTTTTACTTTTGAGTTTTCTTGATGCCCTGCCAATAACGAAACAGGTGTTTTCGAAGGTAACTGTTTGATGATTTCTTTGGCAAAATCATACCAAGTTACCGAACCCGTATTAACAAAATGGTAAATCTGGTGGTTTAGAGTTGGAATCTGATGGATCATCGATAAAATAAATCGGGCTAAATCAGGACCGTAGGTCGGATTTCCAAATTGATTGGCCACGACATTTAGTGACTTATTCTGTCGTATTTGAGTTCGGATGCTTTTTAAAAAATTAACGCCAAAAGAACTAAATATCCAAGAACTACGAATGATAGCGGCTTTCATTTTTGATTGTAATATGAGTTGCTCTCCCAAGTTTTTTGATCTTCCATATTGATTGATGGGGCTTGTTATATCACTTTCAGTATACGGGCTCTTTTTTTGACCATTAAACACATAATCGGTGGAAAGATGAATGAGAAAAAGTTGATGTGTATGGCACAAATCTAATAGATTTTTTACCCCATCAACATTGATTTGATGGGCTAATTCAGGATTGGATTCTGCCTTTTCAACATCGGTAAAAGCGGCACAATTGATGATGATATCCACATGATTGTGTTTGATAAAGGCATGTATTTGATTTCGGTCGGTGATATCAAAGATACTTTTGTCTAAAAAATAAAACTGCTTTTTTTGGTTAAGGGGCAGGACGGATTCAAGACAACATCCAAGTTGGCCGGTGCCACCAGTGACCAAATAATTGAACTCAAATGGCTTTTGGGTCATCAAAAGAAGGTGCCTTGGAAAAATCAATGTTGCTTCTGTCTCTTTGGGAAACAATAATGGAATCAATCGACATGGGCCATCGAATATTTAGTTGCGAATCATCCCAAGCAATAGACTGTTCGGAGGAAGGATGGTAGTACTGATCCATTTTATAGAAAACAAGTGATTGATCACTCAATGTAAGAAAACCGTGAGCAAATCCACGAGGAATGAATAAAATAGAATCATGATCATCACTTAAAAAAAATCCAAAAACCTGACCAAAATTTTCAGACCATTTCCGCATGTCGACAACCACATCATAAATCGATCCATGGACCACTGAAATTAATTTGGATTGTGCATGGGGTGGGATTTGGTAATGTAATCCACGCAACACCCCCTTTTTTGAGTGAACTTCATTTTCTTGACAAAAATCTGATACAGAATAGCCAAGTTTTTTTTCTAAAAGATCTTTTCGGAAGTGTTCTGAGAGAGACCCTCGAAAATCTTGGTGACTTTCCGGATGAATCAATACGAGATCGGTGTTATCAATGATTTGAATTTCCATCATAGGAGTTTATAAATATTTATTGATCAGATATTGACCATAAGCCGTCCGATTCATTTGACGAGCAACCGTTAAAACATCTGTTTTGGTGATCCATCCTTTTTCAAAAGCTATTTCTTCCAAGCATGCTACTTTACTTCCTTTTCTTTTTTCAATGGTATGGATGAACTGAGAAGCCTCTAGTAAGGATTCAGGACTCCCTGTATCCAACCAAGTAAAACTGTTTCCTAATGGAACAACTTCAAGAGCCTTTTGGTAAAGATATTGTTGATTGATCGTGGTTATCTCTAGTTCTCCACGTTTGGAGAATGAAATTTTTGAAGCTATTTGAATGACTGAATTGGGATAAAAATAGAGTCCTGCAACAGCAACATTACTAGGGGGGTGTTTAGGTTTTTCTTCAATGGAAATAGCGGTATTGTGTTCATTAAATCCCACCACACCATATTGCTGGGGATTATTTACAGAAACTCCAAAAACAGTTGCGATTTGCTTGTTTGACGCATTGTTTTTTGCTTTCATTAATTGAGGTTCTAAATGGGGGCCGTAAAACACATTATCCCCGAGTACCATACAAACGGAGCTGGTCCCTAGAAATTTTTTTCCAACAAGAAAACCTTGAGCAATTCCTTGAGGTTTCTTTTGAATCGCGTAGTCAATCGATAATCCCCATTGAGATCCATCATCTAATAAACGCTTGTATAAAACGATATCTTCACGAGTGCTGATAATCAAAACATCACGAATATCGGCAAGCATGAGTATCGATAAAGGATAATAGACCATAGGTTTATCATAAATAGGCAAAAGTTGTTTCGAAACACCACCAGTGATGGGTAGTAAACGAGTTCCTTTACCTCCTGCCATTAAAATTCCTTTCATAGCTGATTTCAATATATGGTTCTATGAAAAAATTAAAAGTGAAATGGATTTGGCAGATCAAATTGTTGTGATTCGCATGGTGTTGACCATCCCTTTTTCTGAGATTGGAATATAAGTCAAATTAACAAGGAAATCTCCTTTTTCGACGTAGCCTTTTTCCAATGCAATTTGATTGACCTCTTCCACGATCAAATCAGTTTTTGTCCCTTCTTCATAATAAAAGGTTTTAACCCCCCAAAGTAAATTCAATTGAGAGAGTAAGCTTTTATTCGAAGTAAAAACCAACACATAAGCCGATGGTCGACAAGCCGAAATCTGATAAGCAGTATAACCACTATTCGTTAACGTACAAATGGCTTTCGCATTGATCGCATTAGCAATTTTAGCAGCATGGAAACATATGGAATCTGTGATATAGCGGGTGGTTTGAATGTTTTTGGGCTGTTCTAAATGAATTTTGATTAAATCTGCATTTTCAACAGTTTTTAAAATAGAGGTCATCATGCTGATGACTTTAGCAGGGTGTTTTCCAACAGAAGTTTCTCCAGAAGTCATCACCGCATCAGCACCATCAAAAACAGAATTAGCCACATCATTGACTTCGGCCCGACTTGGAGTGAGGCTATCAATCATATTTTCCAGCATTTGAGTGGCTATAATCACTGGGATACGAGCTTTTTTAGACAATAAAACCAATTTTTTTTGAACTAAAGGCACTTGAGCTGCTGGTATTTCGACTCCTAAATCACCTCGGGCAACCATGATTCCATTGGATAGTTCAATGATTTTATCGAGATTATCGATGGCTTGTGGTTTTTCAATTTTAGAAATAATGGGAAAGGTTTTCTCACTAAAATCGGACATCAATTTTTTTAAGGCCAATAAATCTTCAGCTCCACGGACAAAGGAAAGAGCAATCCAGTCCACATCTTGAGTGAAAATGAATTTAGCATCTTCAATATCCTTTGAAGTTAAAGCACCGATGGTCATTCTAGTATTGGGAAGATTGACTCCCTTTTTCGATTCAAAATCACCTCCTTGAACGGTTTTGGTGATGATTTTTGATTTTTTATCGGTTTGTATGACCTTAAAAATGAGTTTTCCATCATTAATCAAAATGGAATCACCGATGGCGACATCTTTAGCTAAATGAGGGTAGTTGAGATAGGCTTTTTTTACATTTCCTACAAAGGGCTTATCAGAATAAAAGGTCACACTGTCTCCAACAGAAACGACCGAATTGGGTTCGATATCACCAATCCGGAGTTTAGGTCCTTGCAAATCAGCTAAAATGGCTGAATGACATTCATGTTTTTGATCTAATTCACGTATCATTTTGATTTGCATGTTGGCAACACTGTAAGTGACGTGTGAAAAATTAATTCGAAAGACATTCGTTCCAGCCAAAATCATTTCTTCTAGCGTATGGATGTCTCTAGTTGAAGGCCCCAAGGTGGCTACTATTTTGGTTTTTTTTAAAAAACTCATTAATCAAAAATTAAAATTTCTGGTGTTTTAACCTGCTCATGGGAAATGACTAGGTGTAAAGAAACGCCTCCTATTTCATGAATTTTTTCAACCAGTAGTTCCACACGATGATTGATATAAAGTTTCACAAAATAATCCATCTGGTTGAATTCAGTGAGTAAAAATACTTTTTTCATCCAAGGCGTTTCAAAGTCTTTCAATAAACCATATGATTTGGTACTATGGGTTTCAATTGATTCAAACCAGTTTGAAAAGATATATTCTGGTTTTGAATTTTCAAATTGCTGCCATTGGTAAAGTGGCCAACCACAGTCTGAATTTTCCAATAAGATATCCTGGTTGGTTCTTTTAAATTTTGAATGGCTCAATAAATTAATATGATAAACCAATTCAAAAACTTCTAATTCCGATTGAATGCCAATCAGCCAAAAAGGTTCCGTAAAATCGACATCAAGTCGCAGAGGCTTTCTGTTTTTAGTTCTTTTTTTGGACACAAAATGAATTTAGGAGAGGATGGAATTTAATAGATTTTAAATGGAATCGTTGAGTATTTCTTTAAGATTTGTAAATAATAATCCTTGCATTTTTCATAGCCAAGGTCTGCAAAAATGGCCCCAATCAATGATTCGACTAAGTTTCCATGGATATCATCACCAAATTTTGGATGACTTTCACCAATCTGAATGAACTCCATCAATTTCATTTTTTCACCCATTTGATTTAAATGTTTTCTAGAATTAAGTTTGGTTTTTAATTCAGATGATTCTTTGATTGTTGATGAATGAAAGCGGGTATGGATTTCTTGGATAACGATTAAATTGATGATGGCATCGCCCAAAAATTCCAATCGTTCAAAATTTAATGGATGTCCAAGCTTGTCTTGTAAATTAGAGGACCCATGAGTGAAAGCTAATCTGTAGATGTCAAGTGTCTTTGAGTGGATATTTAAACCAAGTCTTTTATTCAATTGACATCTGAATCGCCTCTTGCTAGCGAAACGACTTGAGATCTTCATGATATAATGCTTATTCATGATGAGCTATGTACTATATAAAATGGGGAGCTACAAAACCGAAACCCGATGCTTTATGTGGGGGCATCGATTTTTCGAGTTTCGACTTATCAACAAAAGCATTTAAAACATGTTGGATGTAAAATACTTGGGATGGATTATAGCCAAAATCAAGAAATAGTCGACTCATCAAAAGTTTGATGAGTTTTCCTTCCATAAAATGTTTAATCGATGTTGAGGAGGTTAATTTTTGAGCAATGGAGCTTAGTTGCAATTTTTTTTCAAAAATTTTGATTTGATTTTGATTGCAAAGTAACACTCGTAATTCGGTCAAGTCTCCTTCATCAGAGTAAGGATATTCTTCAAACACCCATTCTGTAGTCACGGTTCGAATAATAGCATTGCCCATGTAAATCATTTGTTTATTGCTCAGATCAGATTTTTTGTTTTTCTCAATGAGGAACAATCGCCAATAAAGGGGTTGTATGTTGAGTGGAATGTTGAGTTGAAAACGGCTACGTAGTTCTTGACAAACTATTTCAGAAGCGCTAGGCGTGGATGGCTTTTTATTTTGAAAAAGCCTCATAAAATTCAATCTAGTTTTTTAAAGACAAGGCAGGCGTTATGCCCTCCAAATCCAAAGGTATTCGAAAGGATGTAATGGACTTTTCTTTTCTGGGCTTTATTGAAAGTAAAATTTATTTTTTCATCAAAAGCTTCATCAACTGTATCATGATTGATCGTTGGGGGGATTGTTTGATGCTCAATGGAAAGGATACTAGCAATCGATTCAACGGCCCCAGCGGCTCCTAATAAATGACCTGTCATGGATTTTGTAGCATTTAAATTCATGGTATAAGTATGGTCTTTAAAAACCGAATGAATCGCATTGGCTTCGGCAATATCTCCCAAAGGAGTGGAGGTTCCATGCGTATTAATCGAATCAACATCTGTCGTTTTTATATTGGCATCTTTTAAGGCATTTTTCATCACTCTGATGACTCCAGAGCCATCGGGATGAGGAGCAGTCATGTGATAGGCATCAGAGGTTAATCCAGCACCGACAAATTCAGCAAAAATTTTAGCTCCTCTAGATTTGGCATGTTCATAACTTTCTAATAAAAGAGCTCCAGCTCCTTCTCCCAATACAAAGCCATCTCGATGTTTGTCATAAGGTCGTGATGCTTTTTGTGGTTCATCATTGCGCGTCGATAGTGCATGCATGGCATTAAATCCACCGATACCGGCATAAGTTACAGTCGCTTCAGAACCTCCTGAAAGAATAACATCTGCATAGCCCCATCGAATGTAGTTGAGAGCATCAATTAATGCATGCGAAGAAGAGGCACAAGCCGAATTTGTTGCAAAATTTGGCCCCCCAAAACCGTGCTTGATGGAAATCAAGCCTGGTGCAATACTAGCAATCATTTTGGGGATTAAGTAAGGATTAAAGCGAGGATTTTTATCATTTTCAGCGAATTTGATCAACTCATTTTCAAAGGTTCCCAATCCACCGATCCCACCACCCCAAATCACACCAATGTTGGCTTTATTTATTTTTGTTAAATCGAGTTCTGAATGTTGTAGTGCTTGATCAGCAGCAATCATGGCCAATTGGCAGAACCGATCCATTTTGCGTGCGTCTTTTCTCTCAATATACTTGTGGATATCGAGATTTTTAATTTCACAAGCAAACTGTGTTCTGAATTTTGAAGCATCAAAAAGAGTGATTGGTGCTGCACCACTAAGGCCTGATTCCAAACCTTTCCAAAAACTAGAAGAATCATTTCCAATTGGGGATAAGACACCCAAACCGGTGACGACAACTCTCCGTGCAGTCATGGTAAGCTTATGCTTCTTGTTCTTCGATATATTGGATGGCTTGTCCTACAGTAGCAAATTTTTCAGGCTGATCATTAGCAATCTGAATGTTGAATTCCTTTTCAAATTCCATAACTAATTCAACAATATCTAATGAATCTGCACCCAAATCATTCGTAAAGGAAGCATCTTCAACAACTTCACTCTCATCGACTCCTAATTTATCGACTACAATGGCTTTTACTCTTGATTTAATATCAGACATAAGAAAAAATTTAGTGGGACAAATGTAGCAACTTTCAACATACATGATGGTAAATGATAAATTTGTGTTCTATAAATGTTTTGGATATTTCGTTGAAAGTGAACCAGAAGACTAATATTGTCCTTTTTGCCTCAGGAGGCGGAAGTAATGTTTTGCGAATTTGTCAGTATTTTGAAAACAACTCAAAAATTCAAGTAGCAGCCCTTTTTTGTAATAAATCCAACGCAGGTGTTATGGATAGGGTCAAGCCTTTTGGTATTCCAACGTTTCTTTTTTCGAAGACACAGTTAGAATCAGGTGAAGTGTTGATCAAACTAAAATCGATTGCTCCAAAATTGATTGTACTGGCTGGGTTTTTGCTCAAACTACCACAACAAATAGTTTCTCAATTTCGTCGAAAAATCATCAATATCCATCCAAGTTTGTTACCCAAATTTGGTGGCAAAGGCATGTATGGAATACATGTACATCAAGCCGTTAAAAACAAGGGTGATACTTCTACTGGAATGACGATTCACTATGTTGATGAGCAGTATGATTCAGGAGACATTATTTTTCAAAAATCGGTAGATATTGCACCAACGGATACCCCAGAAGATATTGCTCAAAAGGTTTTAAAATTGGAGCATTATTACTATGCTAGTGTCATTCATGCTTTGATTGAGGATCTTCCCTATGATTGGTGAAGCAATTATCTATTCTGATGGGGGATGCATTAACAATCCAGGCCCAGGAGCCTATGGAGTTGTATTGGAAACCAAAACCAACAGTCAAACAGAATCAATGGAATTGATGCAAGCCTATCAAACCACCACCAATAATCGGATGGAATTGATGGGCGTGATTATCGGACTGAAAAAAGTCAAAGACAACAAAGTAGTGGATGTCTACACGGATTCACGTTATGTTGTCGATGCTATCAATAAAGAATGGGTTTTTCAATGGGAAAAAAAGGAATTTAAAAACCGAACAAATGCGGATTTATGGCGACGACTTTTAAAAGTATATCGACAGCTGCATCAAGTGAAATTTCATTGGGTCAAAAGCCATGATGCAAACCCTCGAAATGAGCGGTGCCATCAATTGGCGACATTGGCTATCAAAAAAAAGAACAAAATACGTGATACGGGATATGAAAAAAGGATAAAAAAATGTAAAGGAATCATGCTATCTGTCATTTTATGACCAAAAGCAATCAATGAGTTACAAACAAACCATTTTTGAGATATTCTAGTATTTAATCATACAGACTTTTTATTTTTGCCATGATGGATAACCTCATCGTTGTCTTTGGTCCCATTGCATACGACGATATCGAAACGCAACATGGAAGAGTAAAAAAAATACTTGGCGGATGTGGCGCATACACCTCGGTCGTGGTATCTTCTTACCCTGTAGAGTGTTCATTAATATCAAGGGTTGGAAAAGACTTTCAACAATCAGATAAAGATTTTTTGATTTCCAAAGGGGTTGATTTAGAGTACTTGGAAATCGATCAAACAGGCAACACACTATTTTGGAGTGGTTGTTATAGTCAAGATTTTGCAAGTCGTTCCACAAGAGAAACAAAGGTGGGTGTCTTTGCGAATCATGCTCCTATAGTCCCCAAGACCTTAAAAAAGCCAGAAATACTTGTCTTGGGAAATATTTCTCCCAAAATCCAATGGAGCATTTGGAATCAATTTTCTACAAAACCCCCTTTGACTGTTTTAGATACCATGAACTATTGGATTGATAGTCAACTAAAAAATCTAAAACAAATCATCAGTAAAGTAGATCTTCTTTCAATCAATAACGAAGAAGCTTTCAGTCTAACGAATGAATCAAGGATACATGATGCAGCTGAAAAATTAATGGGTATGGGTCCCCAATATATCATCATAAAAATAGGAGCATATGGAGCTTTTTTATTTTCAAAACATCAGTATGATTATTCGCCAGCATATCCAGTGGATCAAACGGCCGATCCTACTGGAGCTGGAGATTGTTTTTTGGGCGGTTTTGTTGGATTTCTATCTGAAACAAAAGACTATTCATTTGAAAACATGAAGCTTGCCATGCACCATGGAACGGTTTCAGCTTCCTTTGTCGTTGAAGATTTTGGGCTTAGGAATCTCGTTCATTTAACGAAAGCATCAAGAAATACTCGTCTCAAGCAATACAATACATTGATTCAATTGAAACCCGAACCAAGTCCGCAAGTTTATGAGCGATTCCATCAAGCATGAATGTGGATTGGCTTTAGTCCATCTCAAAAAGCCATTGACCTATTATAAATTAAAATATGGCAGCGTTTCTTATGGTTTGAATAAAATTTATTTATTGATGGAAAAGCAACACAATAGGGGGCAAGACGGGGCTGGTTTTGCTAGTATTAAGCTCGATATGCAACCTGGTCAACGGTATATCAGTAGGGTTCGATCAAAAGAATCACATCCGATACGAGATATTTTTAATCGCATCAATGAAAGACTTGAAAACCTATACAGAGAAGAACCAGAACTATGGTATGATCTGGATAAATTAAAATCAAAAATCCCCTACATAGGTGAAGTCATGTTGGGTCATGTTCGCTATGGGACCTATGGATCCAATAGAATCGAAAATACACACCCTTTCTTACGTCAAAACAACTGGAAACATCGAAATCTCATTTTAGCTGGCAATTTTAACATGACGAATGTCACCCAACTCTTTGATAATTTGGTGCAACTCGGTCAACATCCCAAAGAGCGGGCGGATACGGTTACCGTATTAGAAAATATAGGGCATTTTTTGGATGAAGCAGTTCAAAAGATTTATAAAACATTAAAAGATGAAGGGGTCTCCAAAGCCAATGCATCTGAAATAATAGCACAACGTTTGAATATTGCCAAAGTGCTTCGACGAGCATCAAAATACTGGGATGGAGGATATGCCATCGCTGGTTTATTGGGACATGGGGATTCTTTTTTGTATCGTGATCCCAATGGAATTCGCCCTGCCTTTTATTTCACTGATGATGAAGTGACTGTGGTTGCTTCGGAAAGACCAGCAATACAAACCTCTTTCAATCTCTCTTTTGAGGCGATCAAAGAGGTGCCACCAGGTCATGTATTGGTCACTAAAAAAAATGGAAAAACCTCGATTGAAAAAGTCAGAGATTCTGGTCCTAATGCATCTTGTTCTTTTGAACGCATTTATTTTTCAAGAGGGAGTGATGCTCAGATCTACAAAGAAAGAAAAAAGCTGGGCAGCATGATTTTTCCTGAAGTCATCAAGCGTATCCATTATGATTTTGAAAACACCGTTTTTTCATACATCCCCAATACTTCAGAAACTTCATTTTATGGCATGATTGAGGCCGCTCAAGAATATTTTAAATCTGAAATTAGGGCCAATCTCAATGCTGGGGAAAAAGTGAATCTTCAAAAAATTGAAGAAATCTTAAAGCTCAATTTACGCATTGAAAAAATTGCCATCAAAGATGCCAAATTACGCACCTTCATCACGGAAGATCAGTCTAGAGATGAATTGGTTACCTATATATATGATGTGACTTATGGTATTTTAAAGCCAACGGATACTCTTGTCATCATCGATGATAGTATTGTTAGAGGAACCACCCTGCAAAAGAGTATTTTGATGATGTTAGATCGGCTCAAACCAAAAAAAATCCTCGTTATTTCAAGTGCCCCTCAAATAAGGTATCCCGATTGTTATGGTATTGATATGGCAAAAATTGGACAATTTATTGCTTTTAGAGCTGCATTAGAACTTCACAAGGATCGAGGGACTTTTGTTGATGTGACCACGCGTGTTTATAATCTATGTCGGAAAGCATTAAAACAGAAAAATCCAATCAAGGAAAATTATGTCAAACAAATCTATCAAGATTTTACTTCCGAACAGATTTCAGATAAAATTGCCTCAATCGTCAAAGCCAATGATGTTAATGCTGAAGTGGAAGTCATTTTCCAAAAACTTGAGAATTTGCATCAATGTTGTCCCGATCATCAAGGAGATTGGTATTTTACAGGCAATTACCCAACGAAAGGAGGTAATCGAGTCGTGAATCAAGCCTTTGTTCATTTTTATGAGGGCAAGTCACAACGTTCCTACTGAACCAAAATTTGAACTACTTGAGGGTTAAACTTCTGAATCAGAGGTGATTCAGCCAATAATGCTTTGACGTCTTTTTTCAATCTTGTCCCAATCGATAATGTTAAAAAAGGCAGCAATATAATCGGGCCTTCTATTTTGGTAATTGAGATAATAGGCATGTTCCCAAACATCCAAACCTAAAATGGGTGTGCAATCACAACCAACTCCAGGCATTAGGGGATTATCTTGATTAGCCGTAGAACAAATACATAGAGTGCCGTCTTTCGAAGAACATAACCAAGCCCACCCAGATCCAAAAACACTTGCAGCTGCTTTAGAAAACTGGGCTTTAAATTCCTCATAGGAACCAAAACTAGAATTGATCGCTTCGGATAAATGAGAAACGGGATGTCTTTCGGGAGGACTTCCTAGAGAGATAAGTTGTCCTTCTGGGCATAAGCTTTCCCAAAATAAATTGTGATTATAGTATCCCCCAGCATTATTTCGAAGGGCTTTATTTTCCAAATCTAACTTGGCTAGAATCTCTTCGATTGATTGATTCGCCAATTCTGTGTTTTCAATAGCGGCATTGAGATTTGCTGTATAAGCTGCATGATGCTTGGTATGGTGAATTTTCATGGTCTCGGCATCAAAATGTGGCTCTAATGCATCATAGGAATAAGGTAATTGAGGTAAGTTGAAAGCCATAGTATTTGAATTTGATATGTTCAATAGCAAAACTACAAAATACCTCGAGATTTCAATGATTCTAGATAATGATTTTTGAGAATTCGACACGCTTTGAAAAAGGGAAAGGCAAAAAACTTTAATTTTATCATCGAATAAGTACGAAAGGATTCCACTACTTAGAGTTTGGGTCATGGTTCAAAATTGGGTTATTAATAGGCTGATGAAAACAAACCTCAAAATGGTTGACGGTAGACTCAAAAAAATAATAAAACCAATGTTTTGGTTGCGGGTCATTCGAAGAGAGCGTTGGGATGGTTCGATTTTGCATCAATGACGGTTGATAAGATACCACGATTTGATATGTTTTTTACTTCAAAAAACAATATAATATGAGTTTTTCAAACTCGCGATTTCGGGTTGTCATTGCATCAGCTGGTTCCGGCAAAACATCCATTATTGCCAAATCATATTTGACCCAATTGCTCCGCAGTAAAGATCGATGGCCTTTTAAAAAGCAATTGGCGTTGACCTTTACAAATAAAGCAGTTGATGAAATGAAAACTAGAATATTAGATCATTTAGCTGAATTTTCTAAAGGACAAAATTTAAGTAGTCATGTTGCTCAATACATCTACCAACAACTTGAAATATCAAGTGATGAATTACAACTAAAGTCAAGCCACATGCTCAAAAGTATACTCAAGGACTATGGTGCTTTTCAGGTCATCACATTGGACAAGTTTACCAACCGAATCGTCCAAATGTTTTCAAAAGATTTGAAACTTCCCCAAAATTTTAAGATTGAACTAAATCTCAAAAAAATGGTCAACGATATTGTTGAAAGTTTGGTCTGGGAGGTCAATGAAAAGGACGAAAATTTAGTGACGAAAAAATTCAAAATGTTTTGTCAGGAAATTAGTTCTCGTGGAGAAACCTGGGACCAATTGCAACCTATCAAAAAACTTTGTTATGAGTTGTATAGTGAAAACAATCTACCCTATGTCGAAAAAATAAAAAAGTTAAGTGAAGATGAGTTGAATACCATTGAAAAGACATTGATCACCAATCGAGATGTTCTTCAAAAAAAAATGTTTCAATTGGTCGATAAACTTTTAGAAGAGATTCGTTTCATTGACAACAAACTCAATGATGGCCAAAAGGTGTATTTCAAAGAAGCATTTGATGTTAAAAGAAGGGAATTAATTCAATATAAATCTGCAGACTATTCCAGTTTTCTTTCATTGAGATCAAACAAACATCTGACAGATCAATTCCATTCATATAGATTAGAAATGGAAGAATATGCTAAAAAGTTCACTCTGTACAATAAGATATTAAAAAATTGGGGACCTTTTTCGATGCTTCAATTGTTGTCCGAAAAAATCAGCGAATTTCAGCAATCTGAAAGTCGTATGTTACTCAGTGAATTGAATCAAAAAGTCGGATATGTCGTCAAAAACTCGCCGACACCATTTATTTATGAACGTTTTGGAGAAAAATACAAGCATTATTTTTTAGATGAATTTCAAGATACGTCCATGTTGCAATGGAACAATCTCATTCCATTAATTGATAATGTACTGGAACCAATGGATCAGCATGAAACGGATCCATCCGATCACTTGAACCCTCCTGGAAGTTTGATTCTTGTGGGAGATCCAAAGCAGGCCATTTATCGGTGGAGAGGAGGAAAAAGTGAGCAATTATTGGATTTAGAAACTAAAGCAATCAAACCCTTTCAAATTGAACAAAGGGTGGAAACTTTAGACACCAATTACAGAAGTGGCGCCAATATTATCCAATTCAATAATGCATTGTATGAATTTGCTTCGAAACTATTTCGTGATGAGCAGTTTACATCGGTATTTACCCATGTTCAACAAAGAGTTGGTGGTAAGACAGGAGGATATATTCGAGTTGAAATGTTGGACCCAAAGCGTAACATAGCCTTCCCTAAAGAGGATAAAGACTTTAACATAAAAAACCTTGAAAAGCAAGTTGAAACAGAGGCTGAGCTATTCCAAAACTATAACCTCGAAGAAAAATTAGAATTTTTATCAAAAAAAGAAAGGCATCTGCTATTGCAGAATGAAAAGGGGGATGATATCATCGCACTGAAAGTACTTAAAGCCATCATGGAGTCTAAAATCAAAGGGTACTCGTATTCTGAAATAGCCATATTGGTTCGTACAAATAAACAAAGCACGATCATCGCACAAGAGCTCTTTCATCATCAAATCCCATTTATTTCTGAAGGTTCGTTAAAACTTGAAAATTCTCCTGAGGTTCTTCTCATTATTGATTTATTAGAATTATGTGTATCCCCTAATGATAAGGCCATTTTAAAACGGATAGCCCAAAAACTGTGGTATCATCATGAAGAATTAAAATCTAAAATTGACTATCATGACTTTGTGAGCCAACTGATTGCCCCACAAGACTCTCCAAAATCCAAAAACCAAAAAAAATCAGTTTCAACTTTTCAATTTTTTCATCGATTGAAATTATACTATAAGCATTCATTTTCTTGGTTTGTATTTAAAAATCTAAGTTTATACGAATCCGTTGAATATGCTATATGGAAAATCGACTTTCTTGATTATAGAAAGCTAGCGTTAACCTATTTCCAAGAAGATGTATACGAATTTGCTTCTGAAAAGTCGGTAACTGTTTATGAGTATTTAGATTATTGGCATTTCAATAAATCAGAATTATCTTTTGAAAGTCCAACGGAATTAGATGCAATACAGGTTTTAACCATTCACAAAGCAAAAGGATTAGAATTTCCAGTTGTGATACTTCCATATGCTACTAGGAAGTTTAAACTATTAAGTGGAATATCTGATTGGGCTCCCATAGAAGATCAAGGAATAGAAATTCCATTAAAAAAAGTATGGATTCCAATTTCTTCTGACTTAGAAAAATTTACATCCGAGAATCAAGTAGAACCCAATAAATCATTGAGTAGATTTTATAAAAAATTAAAATCTGATGTGTTGAATGAGGAAATGAATAATTTTTATGTCGCCACAACGAGAGCCTCTGAATCATTATTCATATTCAGTGAATTTCCTGCCAAAAAAACATCACAACAATCCCTTGAAAAGTTATTTGACCACTTTTTCAAATTAAATGAATTTGCAAAGTCTGCTTTCGAATCAGTGGGAATATACCAACACGCATCAATCTTTGAAATAGGTGATTTTGAAAAAAGCAGTTCTGATAAATATGAAAAACAAAAGCCTTTATCAAAACAAATGGATGAAGAAGAGGATTTCATGGAATTGGATATATCAACTTCACTCAGATGGATTAATAAAATAACCAAACAAACAGATATCCAATCCAAGTTATCGATTCAAACTGGAAATGAAATTCACAGCATCATGGAGCATATTAAGGTCCCTTCTGATATTGATTATGCCATGCAAATCAATAGTGAACTTTACTGGGATAATCCAAAATTGGAACAACAAATAAGACAGATCATAGAAAAAATAGTCAACCATCAAGAGTTATCTCTGTATTTTAATCAAGATTCTTCGAAAGTGATTTGTGAAACAGGGATCATCATGTCAGAGAAGAACATGCAAAGGGACCAACTCAGTCGCATCAAACCAGATCGGATTGTGCTTTTTGAAGATAGAACGGTTTTGATTGACTATAAAATGACTTATAAAATGAAAAATGATCCAGTCAATAAAGAATATTTCGAGCAGCTCAATGGATACGGCGATGTGTTAAAACAGTTATACCAAAAGCCAGTTGAAAAATATTTGGTCTATATCGAGTGGATAAAAAGCAACGTGAAAGTAATCGAAGTGGACTGATGGAAACATTTTTAAAAAGAGTCGTCCAAGGGATTATTCGATCCAAAATACCGTTAAATCAATCGATCATTATTCTTCCAAACTATAATGCTGTTCATCACTTCAAACAAGCATTAGCAAGTCACCTCGATGAACATGTATTGGATAATAACATCATGAGTTTTGAGCGTTTTCTTTTTGACCGGTTGAAATATCAACGAATTGATTCGATTGAATTGCTCTATCGTTTTTATTCTGTTTATAAGAGATTAGCCAAAGAGACTCCATCAGATAAATTTTACAATTATTTGAATTGGGGGGATGCCATCCTGCGCGAGTTTGAAGAAATCGATGCCAATAATCAATCTGTTCGAAAGATATTCACACATTTACATCAAATCAAGGAAATTAAGGAACTCTTTGAAAACTCAAACAATCCAAAACATAAAAAAACCATTAGAGATTATAAAGGATTTAATGAACTGATCGTCGAAACTTACCAAGAGTTAGTTGATGAATTAAGGGAGGAAAAATTGGCGTATTATGGCATGGCTGTCAAGGAATTTTCTTTAAAAGTAGAGGAATATATTAAAAAGATAGCATCGCATCATTACTTCATTGGATTTATTGCACTAAGGAAGGCGGAAGAAAACATACTCAAAAAATTATTGGATAGTGGTTTGGCCACCGTGTATTGGGATATCGATAAAGCATTTTTTCACGATGACGATCATCCAGCAGCTTATTTTCTAAGAAAATACATCAATCAATGGGATTATTTTAAAAAAAATGGAATCCCAACGTTAGGTGATTTTTTTAATGAGAAAAAAGAAATCAATGTCATCGCACTTCCCAAAATAATTACTCAAACCAAGTGCGCCGCCAAAATCATCAAAGACCATCATCAAGTCGTTTCATCAACTGCTTTGATATTGGGAGACGAATCGTTTTTAATTCCAACACTTTCAGGAATTTCTACATTGAATATTCCGTGGAATGCCAATATGGGATATGCATTAAATGAAACTGAAGTCTATACCTTTTTCTCTTATTTGATAGCGATGCATGAAAATCTTGATGATCATGGATATGATTTTGAAATGGTCTTGAGACTAAGCAAAACTTGCTACTTAGAAGAACTATTGCAATCTTATCATTTCAAAATCATCAATTCAATTTATGAATTAAAAAGAGAGTACAAGCGCGTTTTAAGTTTTGATAAACTAAAGGAGTTAAACAGAAATGCAACATACAGTGAATCCAAATCATTATTTGATTTGTTTTTTAAGCCATTAAAAACCCAAAGTTCGGAATCCCAAATCAAATCACTCATCGAAGTTTGTGATTTTTATTTGAAAGAAAAGCTGCCTCAATCCTCTAATGCGTATCGAGCCTTTGGGGCCAAAAGAGACCCCAAAATATACTATTTCCAGTCGTTCAAAAGACTATTTAGAAAAATTT
Organism: Flavobacteriaceae bacterium; assembly: GCA_026710085.1. Taxonomy (GTDB): domain Bacteria; phylum Bacteroidota; class Bacteroidia; order Flavobacteriales; family Flavobacteriaceae; genus Bin25. The sequence continues at coordinate 39,490 of JAPORT010000095.1, forward strand.
TGAGATATGAGTCGAAATATCAAAGCATCGAATCGTTATCCGATTTAAAATATTTGATCAGTCAATTAGCAGCAACTGAAAAAATTGAATTTGCAGATCAGCCAAATGCTAAAGTACAAATCATGGGGTTGCTTGATTCGAGGCTATTAGACTTTGATCAAGTGATTATCACAAATTTAAACGAGGGCGTCCTACCCAAGGGGATTAAATCAGGTCATTGGATCCCAGATGAAATCAGAAGACAATACGGTTTGACGACGTATATTGAACAAGATTATTTCGTTACCTACCATTTTTTTCGAGTCATACAGAGGGCATCGAAAATTTACTTGCTTTATAACCAAGATGCATCAGGATTTAGTTCTGGCGAAAAGAGTCGATTGATTCGGTACTTAGAATATTTTACATCGGAACATCATAAACCCATAAAGTATCCGAAAATCCAACTGAATACGTCTCAAATACCAGTCAATCGATCGGTAAAGAAAAATAAGCAAATCATGACCCAACTGGAAAACATGATGTTTGGTGAAGGGATTTCTGCCACAGCAGTATTACTATACTTAAAGAATCCTGTAGCGTTTTACGAGCGATATGTTCTTGGTCTTTATGAACCAGAATCGATAGAATTTACGATTGATCCTTTGAAGCGAGGAAATGTGATTCATAAAGTTTTGGAGGACTTATTCAAACCTTATGAAGGAAAATTCATGAAAGAGCAAGATTATGATTTGATGATGAAGAACCTAGACAAACGGGTATTAACTACCTATCGAGATATTTTCGGAGGAGATAAAATCACAAAAGGGATCAATTATATGTTTTTAGAAATCACAACTCAGCATATAAAAAATTACCTTAAAAGTGAAAGAAAGGGGCTTAAAAAGGGGCAAAGAATTAAAATAATAACAACTGAAAAAAAACTCGCCAACATTTCCATTGATGTTCATAGCAGTGGAAGGGAAATAAAAATTCAGGGAATCATGGACCGCATTGATCTCATAATCACAGAACAAGGGGGCTATCTTCGAATTATTGATTATAAACTAAACAAGGAATCACCACCCAAGCTAAAAGCCGTCAGTGATTTATTTAATAGAGAAAGCAACTTTGGAGAAAAACGCCAACTTCAGTTACTATTTTATGCTTTATTATGTCACTATTCTCAAGGTCATAAGTTTCATGAGTATTTTACTGATGACAGAGTTCTTTGTGGTAACATATCCATGAAAAAATCTTATCCTGTGTTTGTCCCCCTAGTTTTTCCTTCACGTAAAAAAGGAGATCCTCCGCTCACTTGGGATCGTCGTTATCTCGAAGAGTATCATTCCTGTTTAAGAGATTTACTTCGAGAGATTTTAAATCCAAATATTGACTTTGAATATCGAGAACAAGAGATATACCAACCGAATTAATCGAATAGGAATCATCAAAATCGCCAGTATAATGATTGACGGAGTATTATTGGATAAAACTCGTGATACTTCAATCACAAACATTCATGATTTTGGTTGAAAATTCAGCTCTTTTAGCTCTCGAAAAAACGACCGAAAAAAATTTTCAGATGGAGTGTAACATTTATCTTTTAGAATCGTATTATAGGTGAGTAACCATTAAAATAAAAACTATGAAAGCTCAAACGCATACAAGATTTTTCACACATTCTTTGGTAACTCCGTCTTATAACAGAAGACCAAACCGAAGAAACAGTCGATTCAACAGAAAGTTAACTCGATTAAATACATCGATTCTATAATTTTCGGATAAATCCATTAATTGTGGAACTTTCTGATTGAAGTTTTTTGGCACTCGTTGTGGTGTCAAAAGCCTTACAACAAAGTAAGGGGAATGTAATGGATTCAATAGAATTCATCAAAAAGATACAAGAAAAGTCTAGAAATATATTCTAGACTTTTTTTATTGTTTCAATATGGAGGGGGCGACGGCATCAACCAAGTTAGAAAATTGATGACTCAATCGATTTCACCGTTGATCATTAATCATGCACAAATTTTCCGATGCACTATAAATCATGTTCAAGATGTATTTGGATGGTTGTATCAAATAGATTTCTCCTGAGAACAGGGGAGTTATTTGGAGTGGGATCAAGTCACCTATTAGGTTTTTGCTTTTCAACGGTCCTTTTTGGTGCAATCTTTCAAAAAGATTGTTTGATGTTTTATGAACTGTCAGTGTAAAAAATGCAGTTTCAATCGATCTGTAATGTATCATGAATGAGCATTGGATTGAGACTATCGAGACTTTTGGAATCCAACTCACGAAACAGTAATGAATCTTTAGTCTTTCTCATGGCTTCGATATGAGTTGATTCAATTCGAGCAATAAGAGCATTATAGGCATTAAAAAATTGTGCCAAAGCAATATCTAAAGAATCGGCATCATAAGATCTTGTGTAAAAAACGGCTTTTTGAGCAAAAGCTCTCGTTAGAGCAAGCCGACTTCGTATGGACTGGGTTTCAAAACTTTCCGGAAAGGTTTCATCTTCCATAGACTCAAGATCTTCATCGATTTCAATCAAATAAGTATCGGCAGCCTTGCTATCCAATCCAATTAAATCGAGTACCGATTCTTCTACATCCATAAGATCATCCCACTGATCGTCTAGTTGAGCTTCTTCATAGATTTCATCAGAAAGTTTTGGGACTTCAAAATCAATGAAATCATTCTGTGGCGAAACGGAATCTATCATTTGAGGATTAGAGTTACTTTCTAAAGAATTCTTTCTTTCATGACATCCTATTAATAAAATCGAAAAAAAGAAAAAAATACTTGAATTCATTAGTACGAATATAAAAAAGGAAACGAGTTCTTTGATGAATTTGATATATTGCTTACAACAAACCTAATGACCTTCAAATTTTAGTTACTTTTCTGAACTTATACGATGTTAAATCAGATGCGTTTTCAAGCCAATGACGGGTGTATTCACTACAGAATGCGGCGAATCATGAGGACAATCATAAGTGCTTTTCTAATGCTTTTTTGTATTGATACCTATGGTCAAACCGTAATGTCAACTTTGGAAGGTAAAAAAGTGCTCTTAGTTTATGGTGGATGGGAGGGGCATCAGCCAAAAATAAAATCTGAAGTGATATCTCAATGGCTCATCAAGCAAAAAGCAGAAGTCATCGTTTCAAATTCAACTGAAATATACGCTGATTCTGACATTATGGATCGCATTGATTTGATCATTCAAATCATCACGATGAGTGATATTAGAGAAAAGGAAATCAAGGGATTACTTGATACCATTAAATCAGGGACTGGGTTTGCTGGTTGTCATGGAGGTATTGGAGATTCTTTTCGAAACAATACACAATACCAATACATGGTTGGTGGACAATTTGTAAGTCACCCAGGGGGACAGCTTCATTACAAAGTGCATGTTATCGATGGACATCATCCCATCACGAAAGATATAGAGGATTTTTCGGTACATACCGAACAGTACTACATGCATGTCGATCCCAATAATACCGTATTAGCCACAACGGTATTCCAATCTGAAGCTCATCAATGGATTCAAGGAGCGGTGATGCCCGTTGTTTGGATCAAACATTTTGGGAAAGGACGTGTGTTTTATAGCTCATTAGGGCATGCCTTAAAAGATATGACTCACCCTGAATCTTGGACGATATTAATAAACGGCATACAATGGGCGGCTCAAAGTAAATTTGTGGAACATCATAATCTACTCAACCCTATTTACGAATATTGAACTTTAGGGATTGAATGTTGGATGAAATTCAAATGTTTTGACTGAAAATAGAATGACATTGAGGTTGGATAAAACAAGTAGATAATATCGTTATTGATCGGGTTATAGGTTTTATAGTTTTTAAATGAGTAAACGAGTATTTGTTATTGGAGCAGGATTTTCTTCTTTATCTGCTGCATGTTATTTGGCTAAAAGTGGATTTTCTGTCACGGTCATCGAAAGACACGACATACCAGGTGGCCGCGCTAGAATTTTAAAAAAAAATGGGTTTCAATTTGATATGGGCCCTTCTTGGTATTGGATGCCCGATGTATTCGATTCCTTTTTTCAAGATTTTGGAAAATCCACGAGTGATTCTCTCGAATTACTTCGTTTAGATCCCGCATATGAAGTGTTCTTCACAAAAAGAGGTCATCTAGTCATTGAAAACAGTCTCGAAAAAATTCTTGATTCTTTTGAAAAATACGAACCAGGGTGTCGGTTAGCTGTCGAAAGGTATATGAAATCGGCAAAAAAGAATTACCAAATTGCGATGAATCAAATGGTGTATCGACCAAATTTGAACCCATTAGATCTCATCTCATTTGAAACGGTCATGAATGCGAAACACTTCATTCAGAGCATAAAAAAAATAGTTTACAGAACGGTTAAAACCCCCGACTTAAGACTGGTTCTTCAATTTCCATCACTGTTTCTTGGGGCAAAACCATCGCAAACCCCGTCTTTTTTTAACTTCATGAACCATGCGGATTTTGAATTAGGAACTTGGTATCCAAAAGGGGGGATGTCAAGTGTAGTCCAAGCAATGGTAAGACTGGCAAAATCATTGGGAGTAAAATTCAAGCACAATACAACAGTTCAAAAAATAGTAGCCAATAATCAAAAAGCAATTTCTGGAATTATAATGAACGATGAATTTTATCAAGCAGATATTGTTGTATCGGGTGCTGATTACCAACATACAGAATCGCTATTAGAAAAAAAATATAGAAGGTATTCACCGAAGTACTGGGATAAAAGAGTTTTTGCTCCCTCAGCTCTATTATTTTATTTGGGGTTTGACAAGAAAATAAAAGAAGCCAAACATCACTCTTTATTCTTTGATGTGGGTTTTGAAACCCATTTGGATTCGATTTACGGAAAGCCAAAATGGCCAAGCAGACCATTATTTTATGCAAACTTTCCCAGTGTATCCGATTCTACGGTAGCTCCAAAAGGAAAAGAATCTTGTGTCTTATTAGTCCCTATTGCTTCTGGATTAGAATCTAACAATCGTCAGCATGAAAGAATCTTCAAACAAATCCTGTCTCGAATGGAAAAACGATTGAACGTGCCATTAAAGGAGCATATTATTCTAAAAGAAATCTACAGTGTCGATGATTTTAAAAACGACTATAGTTCTACAAAAGGAAACGCCTATGGTTTGGCAACCACGCTGAACCAAATTGGTTTTATGCGCCCCAAGTTTAGATCAAAAAAACTCAAAAATCTCTATTTCACAGGCCAGTTAACGATTCCAGGACCTGGCGTTCCCCCTGCTCTCATTTCAGGTAAAATTGTAGGCAAGTACATTGCGAATCGACATCTTTGAAGGGAAACTCGTGGACCTGTTGATGTCTGTTATGACGAGCATGGAATACAGTAAGTTGTGGGATATTGGAAGATATGAAAATATTGAACATCAAAAACTGAAACCAAAAAACCGCTTAAAATTATAATAAAGTTTGATCCAATCAAATCAATGATATAAGAATCGATTGAAGACAAGAAAGAATTTCAAAAGCAACACATCAAAAAAAATGGGATTCACAAAAACCTATTTTTCAATTCTTGCAGATGCGTCTGAATACAAAATCAGTAGATGCCCTATCTTCTACTCAAAATCATTTTGAAGAAGCTCCCCCTCTTGGACTCGAACCAAGGACCCTCTGATTAACAGTCAGATGCTCTAACCAACTGAGCTAAGGAGGAAAGTTATTATGGCAAATTTATAAATTCAAGGGTTACCCCATATTAGGAACTAAAAAATCGAACGATATCATTTCCATTGGCATACAGCACAAGAGAAATTAAAAAGATAAACCCGATGATTTGAGCGTATTCTAAAAACTTTTCATGTGGTTTTTTGCCCGTAAACATTTCATAGAGCAAAAACAAAACATGCCCTCCATCTAAAGCAGGAATTGGTAAAATATTCATAAAAGCGAGAATGATGGAAATAAAAGCTGTCGTTGCCCAGAACTGCCGCCAATCCCATGCACTTGGAAAGAGATTTCCAATCGTCCCAAAACCGCCGAGTTGGGAAGCTCCTTTTTTCGTAAAAACATATTTAAATTGAGCAATGTAATCATACAATGTCCAATAACCATATTCGAATCCTTCAGTGATGCTTTCGGTTATCGAAAGCTTTCGGTTATGAAATTCAAAGTTTTCTAGTTGAGGAAAAATACCAACATGACCATTTTGATCGGTAGTTAATTCAATAGAATGCTTTGTTTGATCTCTTAGATAGGTGATTTCTAAAGTTTGATTTGGTTGTTTTGGCACCAATTGGGTCATTTGATACCAATCATACACTACTTGGTCTGAAATTTCAACAATCCGATCGTCAGATTGAATTCCAGCATCAAATGCTGGAGATCCAGGAATCACACTGTCTATAATGGCTTGAATAGAGGGTTCTAAAGGTAAGATTTCCCCATTTTGGAACAGTTTATCTCCAAGATTCTTAGGTATTGAAATCGTTTCGATTTGTCCTGATCTCCGTTTGACTTGGACAAAATCAGTATTTCTTAAAAGTAACAAGCGGTTGATATCCAATACATTATCTAATTCTTTTCCATCGACCGAAATCAATTGATCTCCATATTGAAAGCCCAATTCTTGGGCTATTGGAGAAGGACGAAATCCTAATGATAGATCTTCTGATTTCAGTTCATTTTTACCCCAAATAAAAAGAATCATCATATAGATACCAAAACCTAATAACAAATTCACAATCACCCCACCCAGCATAATGATGAGTCGTTGCCATGTTGGTTTTGATCTGAATTCCCATGGTTTTGGAGGTTGTTTCATTTGTTCCCTGTCCATGGACTCATCAATCATTCCAGAAATCTTAACGTACCCCCCTAGTGGCAACCAACCAATACCATAGATGGTTTCTCCAATTTTTTTTTTGAATAAAGCAAACTTGACATCGAAAAAAAGAAAAAATCGTTCAACTCTAGTTTTAAAAATTCTTGCAGGAATATAATGCCCCAATTCATGGAGAATAATCAAAAGCGAAAGACTTAATAAAAATTGAAAAGCTTTAATCAAAAAAATATCCATGATTTGTTTTAGGGTTCGCAAATTTAATCCTATTTGGATGTAAATGGAAAGTGAAAATTGATTTTGATTGTTTGAATCCAAGCAAGGTAAAAATGGGAAACAATAATCATTTTGATTTATGAGAATAAGTCAGAATCGAGCTTATGATGAGTCCTAATGCTAGGATCCAAAAATTGACTAAACTAAGTTAGTTCCATCAGAAGTGGAACAATCGAAATATAGATGGCAAAATCGGATTTATATTGGAATTGAATCAACGACATTTTTATCAAGATAATCGATGGGGGCTTGTACCGACTGGTAAAGAATTATTTTTGCTGAGAGTACTGTCATGTTGTTTTCCTACAAAAAATATCGCATTATCATTTGGACATTGATTGGCCTTTCAATCATCATTTCATCTCTTTTTTTTGTGATGTTGTCTCCAGTAAAACAACTTCCAGTTTATCAACCCAACATGGTTGAATCAAAATTAGTGGATTCTTCTCTTCGACATATCAAAAGATTTCATACAGTCAAAGATTTTCGAATGTTAAACCAGAATAATCAGTTGGTCACACTAGCTGATTATGAAAATAAAATTTTTATTGTGGACTTCTTTTTTACCACTTGTCCTACGATTTGCCCCATTATGACAGATCATATGGTCCATCTTCAAAATCGATTTTTAGAGGATCAACAAGTAAAATTTTTATCATTTAGTGTCACTCCTGAAATAGATACCGTGGAACAACTTAAAAGCTATAGTATGGAAAAGGGAATCATTGATGATAAATGGAATTTGGTTACAGGAGATAGAAAAGAAATATTTGAATTAGCTCGAAAATCTTTTTTAGTCGTCAAAGCCACACATAACCCACTTGAAATGGTCCACACAGAAAATTTTGTATTAATTGATCCTGAAAAACGAATTAGAGGCTTTTATGATGGAACCAATCAAAGAGAAATCAGTCAATTGGAAAAAGATATCAGAATTCTAAAAAAAGAGTATCGGAAATTGTAAACATCGATTGTAACCAGGTCATCACTGTAAAGAGACTCTTTCTGGCTTTTTTAATACTTCTGTCTCAAAAACACCAATAAATAAGAGTTAGCATTCTAATTTGCTCAAATCTGTAGCTCAGTTTTAGAAAATAAGAACACTTGAATGTTAAAAGATTACGACTGTTTCAAGAAAATGAATGTGATCGGACTTCCAATCAGACAAAGGTAAATGCAATAGAAACACACATAAGAACGAATAAACTCAAAGAAAAGTGCGTCAATTGAAATCAATTAGGATTAAGAAAAAAGTTTATGGTTTGATTTAATGAAAAAACTCCAAGATATGAAACCACAGAAAAAAGACTACCAAACAATCCTTGCAACAAAAAGAAAGTTTTTCCAAGTTCTTAACTTAGATGTGATGTTAAGATCTCATCAAAAGAAGATACGCAACTTATCTGAAATAGACCCACGATACTCTACGGAAAACTAGATAAAATCTTTTTCTCTACATCATAAGGACTCGAACTATGAGAGGATTTTTTGAGTTGACAATAGAGGTTTAATTGTATAATCACTTGGCTCAAGGCAAGAAAAAATATAAATGTGCGATTTCTATACATTTGCTCTCTATTTAAAATTATTCTAAATAATGATTTCATTGGACTTATTGAAAAAAGAGCAATCAGCGATTATCGATCAATTTGAAACAGAAAAATTACCTCTTAAGTTAATTGAAATGGGTTGTTTGCCTGGTAACGAAATTACCCTTTTACATAGAGCACCATTTAAAGATCCCATTTATTTGAAAATAGATCAATCACATTTAGCAATTCGACTTGAAACAGCCAAAAATATTTTCGTCCGATTGAAAACTTAAAATGCCCCAAACACTAAAGGTTGCCTTATTAGGAAGTCCTAATACGGGAAAGACTTCTGTTTTTAATACACTCACCAAATTAAATCAGAAAGTAGGTAACTATCCAGGAATAACCGTTGAAAAAAAAGAAGGTACTTGGACTCTCAGCAAAGATTTTAAAGTAAAACTTTTTGATTTTCCAGGATGTTATAGCTTGAATGCAAATTCGATTGATGAGAGTATTGTCATTGAAACATTGCTTAATAAACAAGATCAAGATTACCCACACGTTGTCATTGTTGTTGCTGATGTAGAAAACCTCAAAAGAAGTCTTTTGTTTTTTACACAAATTAAAGGGCTGAATATCCCAAGCATTTTAGCCATTAACATGGCCGATCGAATGGATAAAAAAGGGGTCGAAATAGATATCAAACGATTAGAAAAAGAACTCGACACCAAAGTGGTTCTTGTCAGTGCTAGAAAGAACACTGGATTTGAAAAACTCAAACAAGTCCTATTAGACTATAAAACTCTTTCGATAAGAGAAATCTTTGATATTTCCAAAATTGATTCAAATTATTTTCATGATTTAAAAAAAACGTTCCCAAAAGAATCATTATATCGCCTCTGGCTCTTGATAACTCAAGAAGCCAATTTTACCAAACTCAAGCGAAAAAAAATCACGGATACATCAGATTTTAGGACATTAAGTACATTATCATTAAAAAAACTACAACAAAAAGAAACGATTCAACGTTATGTATTCATTAACGATGTACTAAAAAAAACATTCACTGTAAATCCGTCAAAAGCCAAAAGTATTGGATCGATTTTAGACCGAGTATTACTCCATAAAGTTTTTGGATACGTCATCTTTTTTGCCATTTTGCTGCTTATTTTTGAGTCCATCTACGATTTTAGTAGCATTCCAATGGACTTTATTGATGCTTCATTTACACAATTGAGTCAATGGGTGAAACATAGTTTCCCCAGTGGCAATTTGACCCACTTGATAGCTGATGGTGTTATTCCTGGCATTGGTGGAATCGTCATTTTTATTCCTCAAATTGCTCTTTTATATTTCTTTTTAGCCCTATTAGAAGAGAGTGGTTACATGTCACGGGTTATTTTTTTAATGGATAAGGGATTAAGAAAGTTTGGGATGAGTGGAAAAAGTGTTATTCCATTGGTGTCTGGAACGGCTTGTGCCATTCCAGCGGTTATGGCTACGAGAAATATTGAAAATTGGCGAGAGCGGCTCATCACAATTTTAGTAACTCCTTTTGCAACATGTGCTGCAAGACTCCCTGTATATGCTATTTTAATTGCACTAGTGATTCCTGATCAAGGATTTTACCAATCATTGACATTGATGGGGCTTTATCTCATTGGATTTGTAGCAGCAATGCTATCGGCTTGGGTGCTACATCAATCTTTTATGATTGACAAAAAAAGTTTTTTTGTTATCGAAATGCCCTCATATAAAGTGCCTCTTTTGAAAGATGTGTTTTATACTGTTTGGGAAAAAACCAAAACCTTTATTGTCGAAGCAGGAAAAATCATTCTAGCGATTTCTATTGTACTATGGGTATTGGCGACTAATGGTCCTAGAGATAATTTCAAGCAAGCAGAAGAATTCATCACACAGCAGGATACTACAGATCAAAGCATCGATTTGGAAGATCAAATTCAGTCATATAAATTGGAAAACTCATACATAGGAATTTTAGGACGAAGCATTGAGCCAATGATAGCACCATTAGGATTTGATTGGAAAATAGGTATTGCACTGCTTTCTTCTTTTGCAGCAAGAGAGGTCTTTGTCGGGACCTTAGCCACTATTTATTCAGTGGATAGTGAAAAACAAGAAACGATTAAAGAGAGAATGGCCAATGAAAAAAGAGCAGATGGAAAGCCCCTTTTTAGTTTGGCAACAGGAATATCATTGATGTTGTTTTATGCTTTTGCTCTTCAGTGTATGAGTACGGTAGCCATTGTTAGAATAGAAACCAAAACATGGAAATGGCCTCTGATACAATTGTTTTCAATGACTTTTCTAGCTTATGTGGTATCTTTGTTCGCTTTTCAAATTTTACAATAGTGGATTTATTTCAGAACATCATTGTTGTTTTTCTTGTTATTGGGGCAATAGTTTATCTGATTTATAAAGTTCTTCCAAAAAAACCTCAATCGATTAAAGGGTGTGGTGTTTCAAAATGTGGGTGCCACAAAACATTGAGAAAAAGGTAAACTCATTTTTTCTTAACTTTCACCTAACTAATCAAATAGATTTTTTCCAATGAATAAAAATAGATTATTCTATGCGAGTTGTTTTGCATTGATTACCACTGCTTTTTCATTCAGCATTCGAGCAGGAATCATTCCAGAATTAGAAGGGGCGTTTGATCTTTCTTCGGAACAAACAGGAAGAATCAATCAGATGTGGTTTCTTGGATTTCCGATATCCATGGTTTTAGGAGGATTATTGTACAATACCATTGGTCCTAAGCTCATCATGCAGTTTGCTTTTTTTGCTCATACCGTAGGTATTGTTTTAACGATTTATGCGGGGAGCTATGAGACGTTGTTAATTTCGACATTACTTATCGGAATTGGTAATGGTTGTACCGAGGCAGCGTGTAACCCTGTGATAGCGGATGCTTTTGAAGGAAACAAAATGAATCAATTGATGAATCGATTTCATATGTGGTTTCCGGGTGGAATTCTTTTAGGAGGATTAATATCGTTCTTTTTGGGGGATCGACTTCAATGGCCTTGGCAATCATTGATGTGGATCATCATGATTCCAACTATCATCTATGCTGTCTTGTTTTGGGGACAAACATTTCCCAAACCAAGAGTTTCGGGTCCACAGTCTTTACTAACTAATTTTAAATCCATGGTATCTTTTGGATTTATATTGATATTGTTATGCATGTTTTTTACAGCTAACACTGAATTTGGTCCAACCTATTGGATTGAAAAAGTTCTTGAAGGTAGTGGTGCAAAACCGATGATTGTTTTATCGATTGTAGCAGGTGTGATGGCTCTAGTACGTTATTTTGGAGGCGTTTTAGTGGCTATTTTCAAACAACCAGCATTGATGTTAGGATGTTCTGTTTTGGCCATTATTGGCATTTATTTATTCAGTTCTCAAAGTGGGTTCATGCTCTATGTATCAGCAGTGATATTTGCTGTTGGAGTTGGTTACTACTGGCCCAATATGATTGGATTAGTCGCCGAACGATTACCTAAAACAGGAGCTATTGGCCTATCTATCGTGGGGGGAGTTGGTATGGTCGCTGCAGCCTCATTACAACCAATCATTGGTCGGTGGATTGATACCGCAAAAGCCGAAGGAGAAGCCCTTGGATTAACCGGCACTGAATTAGATATTTACCAAGGTCAAGAAACTTTACAAACCATGATTCTATTTCCATCAATATTGGTAGGGTTATTCATTGTTTTGGTCATATGGCATCAAAGAACCAGTCAAGTATCATATAACTAAAGCTTTGATAAATATCTTTTAGTTTTATTTTTAAGTTAAAAACTTCTATTATTTTGGTAGTTTCTAGTTGGAAAGATGAAGTACCACTATCAAACATTTCTCAAAGAGGAGTGCCTAAGAGGTGTGAAACCCTTGAGAACTATCGGAGAGAAACCTTTGGGACTGATGGACTTGATCGCCTTGCGAGGCTTCAATTTAGGTGTCGAAATGGAATTACCCAATGCGTTAAGTGAGGCAGGGATCGAATCGGACTTAGGAGCTTATATCACTCAATTACAATCGATACAAAAGACCACCAGCAAGAGCCAACGGGCAAGGCTACTGAAAAGCAATTAAAGGTCAATCAAAAGGAACTAAGAAGAAAGATCAACATACATCGAGAATAAAGTCATCAATAATGAAAAATCAACCAGCCACTAAAAAAGACGTATCAGAATTTAAGTCAGAAATAAAAAAAGAGATACAAGACTTAATAAATCCTATCAGAGAGGATATTAGAGAAATGAAAACAGATATTAGAGGTTTGCATAGCAAATTTGATACTCTGAATTATAGGACAGGAAGGCATGGCGGGACAATTAATGTCCATACCACAATTATTATCCTATTAATAGCAACTCTTGTTACTAAAATAGCAAGTTTCATTTAACTCAATAAATCCCATATACTCAAAGAAAATACCAAAGAGATCCCCGCTTAGCAAATGCCAATCCTTTCATGTATTGCAATCATTCAATCAATGTCATGGGTTTATGGGGCCGAAGAAACCCGAACAGATTCGCTTGAAGAGGGGTACTATCGTCAAAGAAAGTTTGCAATCATCGGTCGAATGGGAGGTATTAGATATCAAAATGACTTCTTATGTAGATATAAACACCGCAGAACCAATGAATAGTTTTGAGGTTCAAATTCGCAATCTAAAAACACAAGAAATACACTATTTCCGTTATCCCGAAGAGATTAAATATTTAGATGATGATATTATAATGATAGGTGGCAGGATGATAGAGATAAGAAGTGGTATTTTGTTTCTGAAGAAAAACCTATAAAAGAAATGCTAACAGGAAAGGAAGAATTTTTATTGGAGATGAGGAATCGATATATCCCATTTATCGCTGATGCCGTCTGTGGTGCTGTACGATATCTACTCCTAGATGGCGCTACAATCAATATTGTACGTCTCCCATGTTGATATATTAAACATCTATCCAAGAATGAAAAACGATGCGTTTTATGATAGGGGAAAAGGAGGCGACTTAGTTGTAATGTATAATCACTATATCGAACAACATGGGTGGAAAAAAACTACCCGTAGCGACAGCCCACTTCTTTATGGAATTAAGGGATGCCGTAAAACAAGTGAAATATCATAAACTAAGTGCTTATACATGAAGATGACTACTTAACTCGACGGCAATTGCAAAGAATCAAAAGAAGATTAAGAAGAATATTCTTTTATAGTTATCAATACCTCATGAAAAAAGAAAAGCAATTGAAAAAAGAGGGAGGGTTTATTTTGAAAATATAAGAGTCGTTAAAAGTCCCATCAATGCCACAGAATAAAGCCAATTCCTTTCATAGTAGAAAGCATCGATTAACTTTCCAGTTTTTGCTTTTAAATTCGATTGGGAATGAGTAAAAACACAGTGGAATAGTAATGAATTTTTTGATTGGAGTTCATATGATTGATTCCAAAGGACTGAATATATTCAATGGGTCCTTTTTTCGACAACCTATAGAATTCAATTTGGCAGGAATTAGGAACACCATTTTTTTGAGATAGAAAGAACAATTTAATAATGAAATACAAAGCACTTACACCGAATCTTTACATTCGAAATAGAAAAGAATTTATGCGACAAATGGAGTTTAATGCCATTGCGGTATTTAATTCTAATGATCAATATCCCATTAGTGCAGATTCTGTTATGCCTTTTCAGCAGCATCGTGATCTATTTTATCTCACTGGAATTGACCAAGAAAAAACCGTTCTTTTACTATTTCCAAGAGCCTTAGAAGAATCGCATCGAGAAATGCTGTTTATTACAAAAACTGATCAGCACATCGCCCAGTGGGAGGGCCCTAAACTCACTCAAGAACAAGCTCAAAATTTGTCTGGAATTAAAACAGTTTGTTGGCTTGATGAATTTGAAAGAGTCCTAAAAAAACTATCTTCTAGTGCGGATACTTTTTATTTCAATACTAACGAACACTATCGTCAAGCTGTAGAAACCCAAACTCGAGAAGAACGGTTTATTCATTATTGTAAAAATACCTATCCAGCACATCGTGTTGCTAAAAGCAATCCTATTTTACAAAAACTACGGTCAATAAAAAAAACAGAAGAAATCAACCAAATCCAACAGGCATGCCAAATCACTAAAAAAGGATTTCTTCGTGTGCTCCCATTGATTCAACCAGGTATTTGGGAATATGAAATCGAAGCGGAATACATTCATGAATTCATTCGAAATCGTTCGAAAGGATTTGCTTATACACCAATCATCGCATCAGGAAAAAATGCTTTGGTATTGCATTATATTCAAAACAATCAACAATGTCGGGCCAATGAACTGCTTTTGATGGATGTCGGAGCGGAATACGGTAATTACTGTAGTGACATGACCCGAACAGTTCCTGTTTCTGGAGTCTTTTCGAAAAGACAAAAACAAGTCTATCAGTCGGTTCTCGAAGTAAAAAATCAAGCAACGAAAATGCTCTTACCTGGAACCATATGGAAAGAATTTCACATCGAAGTTGGCAAATTGATGTCTAGTGAATTACTCAAGCTGGGATTATTGGATCGTGCTGACATTGAGAATCAATCCAGGGATTGTCCTGCTTATAAGAAATATTTCATGCATGGCACCTCACATCATATGGGACTAGATACTCATGACTATGGTTTACTCGAACAACCTATGGAAGCCAATATGGTATTTACTGTCGAGCCTGGAATATATATTCCTGAGGAATCCATCGGAATTCGTTTAGAAGATGATGTGGTGATACAATCACAAGGGGAACCATTCAATCTGATGGGGGAGATTCCTATTGAAATTGACCAAATTGAAGATTTGATGAATCAGAGTTAGCTCATAATCTAGTTTTTGATTATAAGAATCGAAATTAAATAACATCAATCCAAATCCATAGCTCCCCAAGTTTGTCATTTGAAGATGGCAATAAACCATAAATGAGATTTTTAGAATTTTAAAAAAACGATTGTCCTACTCCCCTGAACCGAAAGGCTTTTAAAAGCGGGTAAATATCAAGAATTAAATTTTGTATTTTTTTTCGAGCCATTCTATGATGAATGCCATCTTATTCTCTGGACATGAATCTAAATCTTGCAAATTCAAAAAGAGTTTCTTTTTTCTGTTGCTTAGATAACTCAATTTAAACTTAAGCCAATGAATAGGTTTTTTATAGTGTCTAAAATGAATGAGTTGATAATCTTGTACGATGATGCAGGTGTTATTTTTTATTTCTAAGTGATTTGCAACTCCCTGAGTCAAAAACTGCTCTTTGTTCCGAAATTTATGTTTGATATTATTCAACTCAAGGTTTGGGTTTTTTAAAAAGAATGATTTTAAAGTTGATACGCGCATTGGAAAGGGAGTATGGTGAAACTTGAAGAGTTTTTCAAATCCAATGATTTTTGCGCTTTTTTCTTGTGCTAAGACATAACTAGGTTGGGGTTTTCTTTTCCTCACTTGGAATTTTTTATAAAAAATATGCTCTTTAAATCTCTTCCACTTTCCTCGAATAACTGGTTTTCCATCAATAAAAAAATCCGTTGCGAAAGTTTGTTTAAGTAATAAAACATCGTCATTGAAATAAATAAAATGTTCTGCTAATCCGGGTATTTGGTATAGTTTCGTTTCAATACTTATCGAGTTGAATGTCGGTAAAAAAGAAATGTCTTTATTGAAAATAGTTTGATGATCAATCAATTTTACTTTTAAATAAGATATATGGTCGCTAGATCTTAAAAATGGAGGTATTTGCTTACCAGTTACGATAAAAATATAACGAATAAAAGGAGCATATTTTAAGATAGAATGAACGACATATTTTACCTCTTGGAGGTTTTTACCACTCGATTTGACTTTTAATTTAGTTGACTCGTTATTTTTTAACAAATAAGATTCAATGGCTTTTTGTCGTTTAGAATCCTCGGAGTCAACCCATGTTATGACGGCATCGATAGGAACCGTTATCTTTTGTGGAGTTGCCATATTGAGTAAACCAAAGTTTTAAAACAAATTCATTTTTGATGATTCCAAACTAAAATAAGTCAATTCTAGATTAGAATAACTTTAATAAAGTGACATTACAATGCAAAGAAACATGGAATTTTTAAACTAAATTGCGCTGAATCAACAAACTTTTGTAATCTCATTAGAGATTGGCTCTAGCCTTGTTTATGGTTAATGATGTCCCCCAATGAATACAACCATGGTGTTTTAGAATGTAAGCTGAAATAACTTGTACCGTCTATATTCTTTTTTGCTTTGAAAATTTCAGTAATCATAACTACATACCAGTCTCCAGAATGGTTGGAAAAAGTAATCTGCGGATATTTAAATCAGACACATCGTGATTTTGAACTAATAGTTGCTGATGATGGATCGGACGCAATAACGGCTCAAGTCGTTGAAAAATATTTAGGTAATGGAATTCCAATAAAGCATGTTTGGCAGGCAGACAAAGGATTCAGAAAAACTAAAATTTTAAATAAAGCCATTGTCAAAGCTCATTATGATTATTTGGTTTTTTCTGATGGGGATTGTATTCCTAGAAAAGATTTTTTATCGGTTCATGCTGCCGATGCCACGAAAGGACGATTTTTATCTGGAGGGTACATCAAACTTCCAATGAGTACTAGCCAAGCTATCACACTTAGGGATATTCAATCAAATCGATCTTTTTCAAACGTTTGGTTAATTTCTAATGGAATATACAACCCTAAATTGCTATTAAAATTATTGATTCCAAAATATGCATCACCTATCGCTAATCGATTAACACCAACAAAACCAACTTGGAATGGCCACAACTCTTCTGGATGGAAAGAAGACATCATTAAAACCAATGGTTTTGATGAACGAATGGAGTACGGTGGTCTAGACCGTGAATTAGGAGAAAGACTTGAAAATGCTGGAATCAAGGGCAAATGTATTCGATATCGAGCAATATGTATTCATTTAGATCATAAACGAGATTACAAACGTTCAAAAGCAATGGAATTAAACAATAAAATTCGACATCAAACACGCTCAAAATCAAAAGTCAAAACCAATTATGGAATTATAAAATTTTGAAACCCAGAATGAAATGATTGCTATTTCTTCATCGTTTTAAAACAAGACTTTCTATTCATTGAACATACCTAAAAACGCTATTATTTTTAGAATTCTATCCTATCAGAATAACAAAAAAATGAACCACTTTAAAAAATTTTCTTTAATTGCGGTATCAAACAAAATATTTGGTGGTCATAGATGAAACTTGATTTTCAAGCCTTAGTAGATTCAAATCCGAATCAATGCTCTTTGAAAGAGTATGAATACATCGGGAGGCTAATCAAAGAATATAGCCCTGGAAATGTACTTGTTTTTGGAGCTGGTAGGGATGGTCCCTATTGGATAAAAATCAATCATGGAGGACAAACTTGGTTTTTTGAAAATGACAGAAGATGGATTCGAAAAGTTAGAAAGATGAATCCGGATATTTTAATTGAAAAAGTTAAATACACCACCAAACGAAGAGAATGGAAGAAAATTATTGATAATCCACAAAAACTCACTATTAAATTACCCAATATAGCTTATCAATTGAATTGGGATGTTATTTTTATTGATGCACCAAGGGGTAATAAAGACAAAAGGCCCGGCCGTATGCAAAGCGTTTATACGGCTTCAAAATTGAAATATAAACACATTTTATTACATGATTGTGATCGAGAGGTCGAACGCGAGTATTTTTTAAAATATATTGGAAAACCTAGCCATATAGTCGATAAATTATACCATAAAGTCGCCCACTAAATTTTATCATTCATACATTTTAAATTCAATCATTAGAGCTGAAGAATTATCATCCCACCAGAACTTGGAAATTTAATTTGAGATTTTTGGATTAAATTGCATCAAACTAATGGGTATTTTAAAATCTTCAATTCTCAGAAAGGTGGCCATGGCCCTTTCAGGTCTGTTTTTGGTGGTTTTTCTAATACAGCACTTTACCATCAATTTTTCATCGGTCATTAGTCCATCGACTTTCAATCAATGGTCTCATTTCATGGGTTATCATGGGTTGGTACAATTTGTATTGCAACCGATTTTAATTTTTGGTATTGTTTTTCACTTTGTGATGGGTTTTATTCTTGAAATTCAAAACAAAAAATCTCGAGGTGTTCCTTATGCCCAATTTAAAGGAAGTAAAAATGCTTCTTGGGTATCGAGAAACATGATTATTTCAGGCGGTGTCGTATTATTGTTTTTGGTGTTGCATTTTATTGACTTTTGGATACCAGAAATGGAACACAAATATGTGGAAGGAAGCATGTTTAATGCTGAATTAATTGATGAACAAAGGTATTATGAAGAATTAGTCCATAAATTTGAACCGTATTGGCGAGTGATCGTTTATGTCTTGTCGTTTGTCTTTTTATCCATGCATCTGTATCATGGCTTTTCATCCTCATTTCAAACCCTTGGGTTGAAAAATTCAGTTAAAAAATCGTTGCTTTTAGTCACTAGGGCGTTTGCTATTGTGATACCTTTGGGTTTTATAGTGATCGCACTGTATCATCATTTATTTTCGGTGCATCATTTACCTTATCCATAAGGATTATTTTTCGATGTATTAGTTCTAGTTTTCATGAAAAATCAAAATGAGTACGGCCGTTAAAACAGAGTTTCAATTATCTTCTGGAGTGCCTCAAGGGCCTCTTTCAGAAAAGTGGACAACTCATAAAAGTAACATTCGGTTGGTCTCTCCAGCCAACAAAATGAACATCGATATTATAGTCGTTGGTACGGGGTTAGCTGGTGGATCGGCAGCTGCTACATTGGCCGAATTAGGATATAATGTCAAAGCATTTTGTTTTCAAGACTCTGCGCGTAGAGCGCATTCCATCGCTGCTCAAGGAGGGATTAATGCGGCAAAAAATTATGTTGGTGATGGCGATTCCATTTATCGATTGTTCTATGATACGATTAAAGGAGGAGACTACAGAGCTCGAGAAGCCAATGTTTATCGCTTGGCCGAAGTGTCTTCAAATATTATCGATCAGTGTGTGGCTCAAGGAGTTCCATTCGCTAGAGATTATGGAGGCCTACTAGATAATCGATCCTTTGGAGGAGTGCAAGTTTCAAGAACATTTTATGCCAAAGGCCAAACGGGCCAACAATTGCAATTGGGATGTTATTCTGCTCTCAATCGACAAATTGCAAGAGGAAAAGTCAACATGTATTCCCGACATGAAATGATGGAATTGGTCATCATCGATGGAAAAGCTAGAGGGATTATCGCTCGTGATTTAATTACTGGAGAAATTCAAAGACATTCTGCCCATGCTGTTGTGATTGCTTCGGGAGGTTATGGAAATGTCTTTTATCTATCAACCAATGCTATGGGAAGTAATGTTTCAGCTGGTTGGAAAATTCATAAAAAGGGAGCCTTTTTTGCCAATCCTTGTTTTACACAAATCCATCCAACATGTATTCCAGTCAGTGGAGATTACCAATCAAAACTCACATTGATGTCCGAATCTCTTCGTAATGACGGTCGCATTTGGGTCCCAAAGAAATTAGAAGATGCTCAAGCCATTAGAAAGGGAAAAAAATCACCAGAAGATATTCCAGAAAATCAACGAGATTACTTTTTAGAAAGACGCTATCCAGCATTTGGAAATTTAGTGCCTCGAGATGTTGCGTCACGAGCTGCTAAAGAGCGATGTGATGCCGGTTATGGTGTTAATGTGACGGGGGATGCTGTATTTCTTGATTTTCAAAGTGCCATCGAACGCTATGGAAAAGAACAAGCTCATCTCAAAGGTTTGGATGAAAACAATCCAGAAGTAACGATGAAACTCGGCAGAGAAGTGGTTCAAGCCAAATATGGCAACTTATTTCAGATGTATGAAAAAATAGTCGATCAAAATCCATACGTGACCCCCATGAAAATCTATCCAGCGGTCCATTATACCATGGGTGGGGTATGGGTCGACTATAATTTGATGACCACCATTCCAGGTTGCTTTTGTATCGGAGAAGCTAATTTTTCAGATCATGGAGCCAATCGATTGGGAGCCTCTGCGTTAATGCAAGGATTGGCTGATGGTTATTTTGTGCTTCCCTATACCATTGGGGATTATTTAGCCGATGATATCCGAACAGGTCCTATTTCCATTGATTCAAAAGAATTTGAAAAAGCCGAACAACATGTCCAATCACAAATCGATGAGTTAATCCATCAAAAAGGGTCCAAAAGCGTTGACTATTTTCATAAAAAACTAGGACGCCTTATTTGGGATTACTGTGGCATGTCTCGAAACGAAAAAGGACTTCGAGAAGCTGTTGAAAAAATCAAAGAATTGCACCAAGATTTTCAAAAAAATGTTTTTGTGCCTGGAAGAGCCAATGAGTATAATGAGGAATTGGCTAAAGCCTGTCGAGTTGCCGATTTTTTTGAATTAGGTTTGCTGATGGCCATTGATGCTCTTGACCGGACCGAATCTTGTGGAGGGCATTTTCGAGAAGAATCTCAAACGCCACAGGGAGAAGCACGAAGAGATGATGAACATTTCATGTATGTAGCAGCTTGGGAGTATACTGGAAAACCAACCAGCCCCAAACTTCATAAAGAGGAACTAATATATCATGATATTGAAGTTAAATCAAGATCATACAAATAACTTCTTAATAGTTAAATGAATATAAAACTCAAAATTTGGCGACAAAAAAATGCAGCATCCAAAGGAAAATTTGAAAAGTATGCATTGAATGAAATCAATCCAGAAATGTCTTTTCTTGAGATGCTTGATGTACTCAATGAACAACTTATTTCTTCTGGAGAATCTCCAGTAGCTTTTGATCACGACTGTCGCGAAGGAATCTGCGGAACCTGTTCCTTATTCATTAATGGAAGAGCTCATGGCCCTGATCGATTTGTAACGACTTGCCAGTTGCATATGCGACGTTTTAAGCATGGAGATACGATTACCATTGAACCTTTTCGAGCGAAAGCTTTTCCTGTGATTAAAGATTTGGTGGTCGATCGTACTTCCTTTGATCGAATACAACAATCTGGAGGTTTTATAAGTGTTAATACTTCAGGCAATACGCAAGATGCCAATGCGATCCCCATTCCTAAGGAAGATGCTGATTTATCCTTTGAAGCTGCTGCATGCATCGGTTGTGGAGCATGTGTTGCTGCTTGTAAAAACGCTTCTGCTATGTTATTTGTATCGGCAAAAGTATCGCAATATGCATTGCTGCCACAAGGACAAGTGGAATCAAAAAGACGGGTAAAAAACATGGTCGCTCAAATGGATGAAGAAGGCTTTGGTAATTGCACCAATACAGGAGCCTGTGAAATAGAATGTCCCAAAGGGATATCACTTGAAAATATTGCTCGAATGAATCGAGAGTTTCTATTGGGGTGATTGTAAAGGATTTGTTATCCGCACGATCCCAAATGAAATTTGGTTTTTAGTTTTGTTTCTAAAAATCGAAAATCTTTGCGTGAAAGACTATGTTTAAATAATCGTATTTTTCTTTTTTGGTCGATGATTTCGATATAATAGGGAGTAAATTGCACATGTTTTAAATCGCTGAAGTTAATTTTTCGGGATTTGAAAAAAGATCGTTTCATCAAATAATTTTCATGGTACAAAACATATCCTTTTTGTATTTTATGAATCAACTCAACAAAACAGAAGATAACGTAAGAAAGATAAAGCGATAATAAATATTGAGGTAAATAATTTTGATTCCAAACGATGACTAGTAGAATGAGCCATAACAAATACAAAATCAGTAAATTAAGTAAAAACCTTTGTTTGAAGTATATGACAATCGTATCCAAATGCAACGTGATGATTCAAAGATCCCTAACCTAATATGGTATCAAAATCAAACCAAAGTATTGTGGAAACAAGTTCCAAGTTTATTAAAAATCAAAAGTATCGAATCCCTCATTCAAATCAAAAATGACGCATTTAAAAGTGTCGATTGTTCAGATGAATATCGATTGGCATTCCGCCAAATCGAATTGCCATAGAATTGAAGGTTTATTGTCTGAACAAAATCTTGAAACGGATTTGATTGTTTTACCTGAAATGTTTAATACCGGTTATAGTATGCAGCCGCAAAAAATCGCAGAATCAATGGATGGCGACACCATTAACTGGATGCAAAAAATGGCTAAAAAGTATTCAGCTGTAATCTGTGGAAGTTTGGCCATTTCAGAAGGCAATCAATATTATAATCGATTGGTATGGATCGATTCAGATGGAGAAAAACACGTTTACGACAAAAGACATCTCTTTAGTTTGGCAGGAGAACGGAGGGTTTATTCTTCGGGAACCAATCAAGGAATTTGGAATTATAAAGGGTGGAAAATATGCACTCGAATTTGTTATGATTTACGTTTTCCAGTATGGTGCCGTAACACTCAAGATTATGATCTCATCATCTTTGTGGCTAATTGGCCTCAACCAAGGAACAATGCATGGCGGACATTATTAAAGGCGAGAGCCATGGAAAATATGTCCTATTGCATCGGTGTCAACAGAATAGGAACAGATTTCAATGGGTTGAGTTATTTGGGACTTTCTGGAATTCATGATGCTTTGGGTGAGCGAATGACACCAAAAATGATTGAAAAAGAAGAGATTGCCACCGTTGAATTAGATAAAGTAAAACTCAATTCACTAAGGAATCGGTTGGGGTTTCTAAAAGATCGAGATCGGTTTGCGATACATGAAACTGTTCATTGAACTCCCAATTAGCCCTTAGTTCAAGGGTATCGGGATGATAAATAACTTGTTCGGGCTGAATTTTCTTTAAAAAATTTCCAGTGTCCCAAATTTCATTATTATTTTGATCTTTGACCAGTCGAACAAAGTAGGTTCCTGGTAAAAGATACTGAAACACATAGCTTTCATCTTCTGGATTTTTAACCACAGATCGAACGAGTTCTCCTTGATTATCGACGAGTTGTAAAATATAATGAAGTTCAGAATCGGCAATCACATTAACTGTAATGGTACCATATTCTTCAAGTCCTATGGATTTGACGGATAGTTCAAGAGTATCATGAGTTGCTTCAAAATAATCAACCAAAGCCCCCGGATGGAGATGAATTTGGTATTGATCATTGGGCGTGACTTCAAAATTGAAAGAAACTTTATGTTTATTTGGATCAATCATAGCTTGATACGGCACAAGAGCCGTGTCAATGTCAAAAATGCGGATCAGAGTTGTATCGATGGCGACAATAGGGCGATTGGCATATAAATCAAATGTTTTATTGAGATGGATGGTACTGACTGTTAGTTGATTAATGACGAGAGAGTCTTCTGCTGGATTCGTAAAACGTAAGGTTCTTGTGATGAGGGAATCTTTTTGAAAAAATTGAAATTTTAATGAATCGAGTTCAGCTCCTTTGAACCAATAATACAACGAATCGGTTTCATTAGGTTGGGTGATTATTGATTCAAAAGTATTTGGCACATCACTGATCATCTCCATCATTTGGTCGGACCATTGGCCATAGTATCCTTGTAATATCAAATGATGATTGTAAAATTCGGGGAGAGCCCAGGAAAAATCAATGATTTCTTCAAAAATTTTCAAATTCACGACAGAATCTTTTGGAAGTTCGACAAACTGGGTATGAAATCCAATTTTGTCTTGATTTTGATCAAACAAAAAATTAGCGTTTTGATCTTTAAGAGCAATAAGCTGGTATTTTCCTTGACTTAGATTTTGAAATTTATAATAAGTGCTATCGAGTGTGTTGGCAACGTATAGGGGTTTTTCTAAATAAATAATAGAATCGGTATAGGTCGAATCGATTCGATAGAGTTGGACTGAAATATCGGAAGGAGGTTTTAATGCAATCGCATCAGCCACCAATCCAGAAAGAGTTAATGAATCGATGGTTTCTCCTGTGGACAAAACGTAAGCAAAATTCGAAAGAATGTTTCCTTCATTATTATCTGCTATTCCTTTGCCAAAGTTGAAAGTATAAGTTGTATTGGGGTAAAGAGTGTCAACTAATTTGATCGAAATTCTTTTTGTGGCTCCAGTTCTCGGACTTAAAGTATAGGCACCAATTTCCAATGGTGGTGATATGACCAATTGATTATTGATGTCTTTAAGTGTAATGAATTCATCAAAAGTTAATCGAATTTCATCTCGATCAAAATGGACTGTATTCATTTTAGGAGAGGCATTGATCAGAATGGGAGGAATGGAATCTTTAGGTCCTCCGGTTAAAGTCCCCCTTTGACCACATTTAATGAAGGCAACCGGTATGATGATGAGCCAAAGCAAATGAATGGGCTTGATTGAATTCATAGAGTCATCACAAATGGAGTCACTAAATAAAATCCCATTCCAAGTAATGAATTCAAAACCAACTGTTTAATAAATAAGAGTTTGTATGCGGACAAATTTTATTCTGACAAAGTTATAAATCGATACTTTCGTTTGTGATATTTTGTTTAAAAAATTGGTGCTATCATAGGTGTGCTATTCCCTTTATCCGATGTATTCTTCTTTTAGAGTTACTGGTCGGACTTCCAATAGAAGCCATATTGCTTGATTTTTTCTTTTGGATTGTAACGCCCCTCCTTTTGTACAATGGATAACCCCCCTTTTACTAAGTCGATTTTAGATAAGTCTCATTCATGAAACCATTTTAAATGACACATCTCACAAAAACATCAAAAAAGTCTTTTCACTGTATCTGAATTACTTCCTTCCAACGGCTTTCGCACTAAAGATACATTAGCATGGATAGCCATAGATTCTATGTTCTGATAACATTCGTCTCATGATACTTTTCTTTCAGCTAAAAAAGGGATTCTCATTGTGCTCTTTCTATACCTGTATCCGTTTGACGATGATTCATTAATGCGATATCATGAGGTAAAAAAGAAGTGGTCCAATAATTAATGTCATATTCCCAATCTTGAGTTGAAAACCAAGAAGGTCATTTTTGACCTGATGGACTAAATAACCAAAGAAAGTTTCAATAAAAATAGGCATAATATGTCTGTCCTGCTAAAGCTAGTGCTGATAGTCCACCCATATGCATGTTTAAAGATGAGTGATTTTGAATGTCGATAAAGCACTAAAGAATTCAGGAGATTTTTCATTTAGGCTCTAACAACCATAACCAACATGGTGAGTCTTTTTTTTATATTC
Source organism: Flavobacteriaceae bacterium (assembly GCA_026710085.1). Lineage (GTDB taxonomy): Bacteria > Bacteroidota > Bacteroidia > Flavobacteriales > Flavobacteriaceae > Bin25. Next base: position 65,364 of record JAPORT010000095.1, read on the forward strand.
ATGGAGTAACTCTTTTGAGACACTATTTTTTTGAATGCAGGAACTCAATAAAAGAGATTGTTTTGGTAGCTTTCAATCAAATCTTCAATTATTTTGACTTATAAGCAAGTACAATATGATGTATTGAAATGTGTTAAAGTGTCATAGATTAAAAGTTGAATTAATCACCGATTTTCACGGCAAAAAATAGACCGTAAATCATCAGGTATATGACGCTCCAAAGAACCGGATTTTTTTATTGCCAAGGAATGGATAGTTTAAGTTTTGGAACTCATCCATCATGTTCAAAAGTAAGGGTAGGTTTCTTTTCTTTTTGAGATAAACTTCGATGCCCTCTTTTTTAATGTTCACGTCGGCTTGATTGGCCAAGAACTTTTGAAATAGCGTTGGAGCCGTTGCCTTGGAAAAGCCTTCTAGTTGATGTGCCATCAATCGGTAGAGATGGTAAGCCAAGAGGGTCATGACTAAATCAAAATCGACTTTGATCACCATCGAAGAAGACATCCGATTGAGATGAAAAAATTCGATCTGTTCGCTGATGGCTTTTTCAACCAACCATCGTCGCGCATATTTTTGAACGATCTGGGCGATGGGCTTTTCAAAATCATTGGTGATGATCACGGCTGGTTTGACTTTTCCACGGCCGGTCACAATGATCTGCCGGATCTCTTGATCATAGCCTCTCAAAAAAACTTTTTCATCGTGTACTTGGAGCGTTTGTTTTTTGTTTGAAGATCGCTCAACTCGTAACGTTTTCCAGCTGGTTTTAGGCCATTGGCCGATGCGATGGATCATGTGTTTTCCCCGCCTTCGAATGGTGATAAACAAGAGACCATCGTCATCCAAACGCGATAGATTTTGATAACTCGTGAACTGACTATCAAACACCACATAGCGCAGTGGCTTGGGATGGGGATTTCCAGACTTGTAAAAATCTAAAAACTCTAAAATCTCTTGATTTTGTTGTCGATGGAGGACCCCAACCCGCCCATCATAGATGATCCTTGTTTCCGAATCTTGAGCTAGAACCGCTTGCATGCTGGCTAAGGCTTTATTCCGCTTCCCCGACCAGTGATTTTCTAAATGCCCATCATCACCCCAATAAGGAATCGTCGTGAAATCTAAGTTGACCGTATCACTATAGAGCGACTCTTTGCCCCATAAATCGCGCATCTTTTTCAAAAAATCCGTATTCATGGCGACCGTCACTCGATTCGCATACGATGAAAACCAAGTGGTTTTGGGTCAGTGGTTCCATCCCGCAAAAAGACCGAGCCCTCGGTCCATACACCAGAGATCATCCGCACGATAACGCTTGATGTTCGTCAACTTCAAAGCGAGAAAGGACAGAATGGATGAAACACGAGATAAGGTCTTGGTCTTCGGATAGCGACTTTGTTCGATGATGGCATCCAAACCATCATGTCTCACCAATGGCAGAAAGCATCACATCCCACCGGAGCCCACTTTGAAGGATTCTGCTTCTAAAAAAGAAAGACCTCTACTTTTGGGAGCTGGAATCATCGATGGCCCCATCGCTTTTTTCTCTTGGTGGCTTCGTTTGGGTAAGCGAGCAAAACCTTCGGCTCTTAAAATGAGATGAATACTTCGCTCTGAAATGGTTTCGCCTAGGGCATCCAACGCGATTTTAATATCTTCCACCGAACGATTCTTTTTTCTTAGAGCCACGATGATCTTGATGGAGGCCGGCAAGCTTTTGGAAACCGGTCTCCCTTTCTTCTTACGGACAAAAAAAAGAGAATCATCCGCCTGATCTTCTTGAAGCACTTTTTTAAAATCACTCACTAAAGAAGTGATGGCTCGGTAGGTGAAGCCAAAGGTCTGGGCGACTTGTTGAGCCGAAGCTTGTTCGACAAAATACATCCGGAGAGCTTCGTAATGTTTGTGTGAGGTGAGCTCGGGTTTTAAAAAGAAATGAGTGATATTCATATACGGTATTTAATTGCCGTGATAAAAATAATTAAATAGAACAAAACACAAGAATCTACCATCTAAAATATTCGATATAGCTGATATACAACGCTTTAAGGATGAGGCATCTATGAATGAATACAGTAATCGGTATTAATGATTCAAAATACAGAATTAAAGCACCGTATTCTGGAAGAGCCAATGGGAAAAAGATAGATTCAAATAACTGAAATACAGTTGTTTATAAAACCATGGAGCCTGTGGAAGTGTTTGGTTTACGGTCAATTAAATCCGTGAAAATCGGTGCTAATGGTTAATCATGCAAATTTCATTTTCAGGTTAGAAGTTCTGTCATGATTGGAGTCTAAAATATATGGAACTGAAACTTTTGACGATTGCTCGTTTATTAAATATGGATTCCATAATGTTTTATCATACGAAATCAGCCCGACCATTAAAACTCTTTTGACTAGGCCAATCCAATCATATAAATTTGCATTCCATGGAAGAATCCAACCAATTTAAAAGAGTTATTGCACATGCTAAAGAATATGGGTTTGTCTTCCCATCGAGTGAAATCTATGATGGATTAAGTGCCGTATATGATTACGGACCCCATGGAGTTGAATTGAAAAACAATATCAAAGAATATTGGTGGAAAGCGATGGTTGAAGGATATCAAGAAATTGTGGGAATTGATTCGGCCATTTTCATGCATCCTACCACATGGAAAGCATCAGGTCATGTCGATGCTTTTAATGATCCATTGATTGAGAATAAAGATTCAAATAAACGATATCGAGCGGATGTATTGATTGAAAATCACATTAAAAAAATCGAAGCGAAAATAGAAAAAGAAATCCTCAAAGCTGCCAAAAAATGGGGACAACAGTTTGACCGTTCTACCTTTATCAATACTAGTCAGAGAGTTATTGGCTATCAAATTAAAATCAATGAAATCGAAAAGAGATTTTCTTCTTCAATGAAAAAAGGTGATTTTTTGGACATGAAATTGTTGATTGAAGAATGTGGTATTGCTTGTCCCGATAGCGGATCAAAAAATTGGTCTGATATCAAACAATTTAATTTGATGTTTCAAACCAAATTGGGTGCCGCTCAAAAAAGAGCTTCTGATTTGTATATGCGTCCTGAAACGGCTCAAGGTATCTTTTTAAACTATCTCAATGTCCAAAAAACGTCGCGTTTGAAAATCCCCTTTGGAATTGCACAAATTGGAAAAGCTTTCCGAAATGAAATTGTAGCTCGTCAGTTTATTTTTAGAATGCGTGAATTCGAGCAGATGGAAATGCAATACTTTATTCCTCCCGGTAGTCAGCAAGAATGGTATTCCTTTTGGAAAGCAGCACGATTAAAATGGCACCATGCCATGGGGCTTGATAAAGAAAATTATCAATTTCATGACCATATCAATTTAGCCCATTATGCCGATGATGCAACCGATATTGAATTTAAATTTCCTTTTGGATTTAAAGAATTAGAAGGCATTCATTCAAGAACGGACTTTGATTTATCTAGTCACCAAACATTTTCAGGGAAGAAAATCTCCTATTTTGATCCTTTTACCAACAAAACCTATACTCCTTTTGTGATTGAAACTTCCATTGGATTGGATCGAATGTTTTTAGCGATTTATTCTGCATGCTTAAAAGAACAAACCTTAGAAGATGCCTCAAAACGAATTGTTTTTGAGTTGCCTCCATATTTAGCTCCCGTGAAGTTGGCTATTTTACCTCTTGTCAATAAAGAAGAATTGGTTGGTTTTGCTCAAGAAATTAATGACAAACTCCAATGGGAATGGGCCATCTCATTGGATGTGAAGGACACCATTGGCAAGCGTTATCGACGACAAGATGCCATTGGTACTCCGTATTGTGTCACGATTGATTTTGATTCATTGGATGATGGAAAAGTAACCCTAAGAAACCGGGATTCAATGAAGCAAGAACGTATTGCTATCGATCGAATAAAACAAGTAGTTGCTCATAAAGTAGATATGATTTCCGCATTAAAAACACTGTAATATCCAATCATAACAAGTTGACTTTTTAAAATGCTCAATATCGTTTCATATAATGTCAATGGCATTCGATCAGCAGACAAAAAGGGCTTGTTTGATTGGTTAAGATCAGAATCAATCGATATATTATGTCTTCAAGAAGTAAGAGCTGAAGAGAATCAAATTCCTGAAGAAAAAATCAAGTCCTTGGGATATTCTTTTGATTTAAATCCTGCTCAGAAACGTGGATACAGTGGCGTGGCCATTTTATCTAAAATCCCTCCTAATCAAGTAACGAAAGATACGTTTGTTAGTACCCTAGAAGGAGAAGGTAGGATTATTCGATTTGATTTTAGTCAATTTTCAGTCATCAGTCTTTATATGCCTTCGGCATCAAATGTTCAACGATTGGGCTTTAAATTTGAATTCATGCATCAATTTCAATCCTATGTTGATGGTTTGAAAAAAGAAATTCCTAATCTAATCATCTGTGGAGATTTTAATATTTGTCATCGCGCCATTGATATTCATGATCCGATTAGAAATCAAAATGTTTCAGGCTTTTTACCAAAAGAAAGAGCCTGGTTGGATGATTTTATCAATAGCGGATTTATTGATACCTTCAGATACAAGAATCCAAAACCCAATAACTACACATGGTGGTCTTACCGAACTAATGCAAGAGATAGAAACTTGGGATGGCGGATTGATTATTGTATGGTAAGTCAGAACTTAAAATCTCATATACACAAAGCCTATATTTCAGCTGATGCAAAGCATTCCGATCATTGTCCAACGGGGGTTGTGTTGGATATTTAGATTTTTTTTTGGTTAATTCATGTGTTTTTTGACAATCATGAAATGGAATACCATACTAGCTATGATGAAAACCCCTAGCGTTTGATCAATTAGATGAAATTCATAGCGTTTTTAATAAGCCAGATCAGTCGTAGAGACTAATTTTGACAACATATTTTAATGCCAACAACCTAGTGAAAAAACATTTACTAACCACACTTTTTATTGTCTTTATTTTAGTCTCTTGTTCTAATGATGATGAGGATAAAATCAAAGAATTGCAAAACCAAGTCAGTAGTTTACAAAGTGAGAACACTAATTTGAAAAGTCAAAATAGCACCTTAACTAGTGGGAAATCTAATTTAGAAAGCCAAGTAAATACCTTAAATGATAAGATAACAACTCTTGAAAGTCAGATAAGCACGTTAGAGCAAAATAAAACGGATCAGAAAAATGAAATAAACAAACTACTAACGGACTTAACTAATGCCAATAGCACTATCCAAAAACTTAAAAAGGATATCAACAACTTAAATCAGGATCAAAAAGAAAAAATTGAGGCGTTAAATCAACAAATTGCAAACGCAAATAAGGAAATAGAAAGGTTGGAAAAAGAAATAGAAAAGTTAGTAGAGCAAATTAGTGTTTTAAGTAAGAGTGATAATGGTGTAACCATTAAAATCAATCCATTGTATTTACAACTAAACCCAAATGAAAATTTAGTGGGTAGAAAAATAGCGTTTGAGGGGGAAACTTATACGATTGTTGATAGGGCGTTGTTGGATCAAATGATCAGAAATGGAGAGAATGTGGAAAATGTAATCACTACTTTGGTAACCGATATGCGTGGGATGTTTTATTTGGCTAGAAGTTTTAACCAAGACCTAAGCCAATGGGATACCAGCCAAGTAACCGATATGGGTGGGATGTTTGCGGTGGCTACAAGTTTCAACCAAGACCTAAGCCAATGGGATACCAGCCAAGTAACCGATATGAGTTCGATGTTTAATGGGGCTACAAGTTTTAA
>JAPORT010000095.1:71272-113246 GCA_026710085.1 Flavobacteriaceae bacterium
GGCTACAAGTTTTAACCAAGATATAGGGGAATGGGATACCAGCCAAGTAACCGGTATGAGTCATATGTTTGATAGGGCTACAAGTTTTAACCAAGATATTAGTAGTTGGGATACCAGCCAAGTAACCGATATGAGTTCGATGTTTTATAGTGCTACAAGTTTCAGCCAAGACCTAAGCCAATGGGACACCAGCCAAGTAACCGATGTGAGTCATATGTTTTTTAGGAGTAGCATAATACTTAATTACTATCAACAAGATGAGGTTTATAGTCAAATTAAAAAAGGTGATTTTGATAGTTATCTCAAAGCGTTTATACAAGACGCCAAACGCTATGGATTGGATTTATCGCATATTGACACAAAAAATTATGAATTTGAGATTTATGATAAAAGTGAGATCCCATATCGCATCCATGAAGAAACGGGAAAAGAATATAAACCTAGAGCCCTAGCGTATTATACTTGTTCAGATAAAGTTGGGATAAGTGTTGCAAAGGATTATTGGGAAAATGGGGAGTTCATAGAGTTATTAAGGACTATGTGGCATGAATTAGGACACACTATATTAGGATTAGAACATTTATATCAACGAGGACAAATCATGTCAGGGAGACACTCAAACCCACAATTACCCAAAGGACAAACCGATAAAAACAAAGATTGGAGTATCTACAATTCTAAGAGTAACGATTGGGAACATCAAATTAATGGTCAAAGTGATGATTGGGAACGCAAAATGCGTGATTTATTTACAGGGCAATACCAAATCCAATACGATTGTAGGAATAACGGAGAAAAAGCCGTATTGATAAGACCTCACACCCACCCACATTTAGACCCCCATGATCATCATTCACATGGAAATCACTATCATTAAGATATTTATTTTGTTTATCTTTGTTCTCTTTTAACTCACAATGAAAAAGTTTGAGACGCCAGGATACATAGAAAAATCAACCCTAACGGCTAGTAAATTAAATAGAATGCAACAATTTAACCGAGCTATAAGCCTATCAAAATTATCAAATCAAAACACGGATAGACGTTATAAAAACCCAAATCCCAATGCACCATCCAATAATGTAAAGGAACGGAGTTAATCAAACGCACTAATTTTACACAAATTTTATATTATGGAAGTTTCAGAACACATTAAAAAAGCAATAAAGCAAATGAAACCAATACAACAATCAACAATACCGAATTATTTTAAGGAGTTAATGGAGCAAGTAGAATTCCCCTCATTTAAAAACCTAGAACTAACAAAATCATTTAATAAAACAACACCTCTAATGAAATCAATAAATTTAACGTCAGAAATTGCAGGGAGACCATTCCAGCCAGAACTAAATGAAATAGAAATGAATGAAGTAGAAGACCCAACACCTATTTTTAACCATATTAAAGAGCTATTAGAACAAAATCTCAAAATAAACAAAAAGAGTTATGAGGTTCTAAAAAGTATCCAAAAGGGTTTAGAAAAAGAAACCAATAAATAACCCCCTAATGCCCCTATCCGAAATCTTATTAATATCCGTCTTAACAGGCGTTTTAATTTTTTTAACCCTTAGTTTTTTAGAATCAAGGAGGTATTTCAAAGAACTCAAATCAAGGAATTCTAAGGAAAATAAACCATAGCCTCAAATTGAGGCATGCAAACGCAAATAAAACCAACGTTATAGACATTTACCAAACAAACTAATGCCATATTCACTCATCTAAGTAAAAAACATGAAAAAAAATTCATCAACATCAAATGACCATTTAGTTCAAATGTTAAAAAAAAGTGCTAAAAGAGAATTATCAGCAGAACACAAAAGAGAGCAACGGATTAATTATGCGATGTCTTGTTCTGGGGATTATAGTGAAAAGTCAAGGAAACTAGCTGAAGAGGTTGTAGATAAATTTTATGGATGATTATACATGAAATAACTCATACTGAAAAACATCCTGTATATCAAAAAACACAGTTTGAAAATTCTTTGAGGCAGCTTAATTTTTTGCTTTCTATAATAGAAAGTTCGTTAAGTCTCAGTCAAAATTTTTTATCTCAAACAGTTATTAAAGCCTTAAACTATCATGCCATCGCTTGTTTACATTTTTTTGCAGGTGAGTATAGACAATGCAATGTGAAAGTAGGCAACATAGAGTGCCCAGAACACTTCCGATTACCAACCTTAATGGATCATTTTGTAAATTCAGTCAATAGGTATTGGAATGAACATGATATAGTTACTTTATCAGCATATGTTTTATGGAAATTAAACTGTATCCATCCGTTCATTAATGGTAACGGACGGACGGCGAGAGCTTGTTGCTATTTTGTGCTTTGTTTAAAATTGGGAGTCATTCCAAATACCCAAGAACTTTTACCAAACTTACTAACAAAGGACAGAGATAAATACTTAAAAGCGTTAAGATTGGTAGATAATTTGATGGTACAAGATCCTCAAAAACCTTTAAAAGAAAAGATACAACCTCTATCATCATTGATTACAGAATTAATGATGGAGCAACTATCTCATAAAGCTTAATAAGAGTAAAGGAATTGAGTCGTTATGATTCAACTTCACGGATTTCACTTCTACGGGGCTTTGGTACTGACGCAAGGCGTATCCATTGCTTTGCTTTTAGGTTTTCAGCCTTGATGTAGGATTGATTGTCAATTTACTTCATGGGTTCAGTCTTTTGAATTGTTTTTCCACTTTTTCAACTGCTCAAAGATTATAAATTGGAAAATGAAGTCATTGGATAGTAATTGCTTGGCTTTTTCTTTGGTTTCAAGTCCTTGGGCATATTCGGGGCTATCGTCTTTATATCGAAGTCCTCTTCGATACTTTCTGTAAAGTGTCAAAAATTCATGCACGACAAAGACTTAATCAATGTTGATACATGGTATCGATTTACTCCTATAGAACCCTTGGAAAATGGAGTGTCGCATCGAATCCAAAAGCAAAGGGAAACGAGTATGGATGTAGAGCCATGACTCCAAGCTATTGAAGGAGATAAAAAAGTTTGATTATGGTGGTGATGGATGATAAATACATTAGTTTCCCTATCGAGGAGATACCGAAAAGAGTAGAAGGATTTAGAGGAAAGAAGTATATGCCAAAGTGATAAAAGTATATCAAAGTAAACAATGAACAAGTTCGGTTTTTACAACGATTCTTAATTACCTTTGTTTTGTAAGTCATTAGGATTGTGCATCGTGATAACTGAAAAACAAAAACAAATTATTATTAAGGAAATGAAACCTTATGAGCCAACTAAAATTGGAGTTTTCGGTTCATATGCAAGAGGAGATAATGGAGAAGATAGTGATATTGACATTTTATACTCATTCAACAACACTCCTGATTTAGCAGAATTAGCAGGGTTAAAAAGAGCTATTAGGAAAAAACTAAACAAAAAAGTAGATTTAATGTGCTTTGAATATATAAACCCATACATCAAAAAACAGGTTTTAGGCGAATTAAGAATATTTTTTCATAACAAAAACCCAAAAGAAAAAAGACCTCCATCTGTGTTTGAACATCATTAAAGATTCACTAGAAAAGATCATTATTATCGTAAAAGATAATAAACTCAAAACATTTGACGACTTTATAGATGCATGGCAAATTCAGGGAACTATTTTGTTAGAATTACAAACTGTTGGTGAGAATGTAAAACATATTCCTCAAGAGGTCGTCAACCAATTTAAAAACATTCCCTTGCTCAATTTAAGAGATATGCGCCATGATCTTGCTCATAACTATCCGGGAATTAATTTGGAATCTGCTTGGGAACTTATTGTTCAAAGTCCTAAACTAAAAAAAGAATTCTATAAGGTAGCCGATTATATGGGAGTGAAAATGGAAGATAAAATGACAATCGGATTGAGGCGAAAACTTAAGGGATGTTGAAACCGGAAGAACGACGTATCAAATAGATTTTATCATTTTGGCATAGAATACCCGATCTAACAAGTTGAAAAGCCCAAGTGGATAGATAAAGATCCAAAGAACGCACTGCCTCGTTTGTAAACCTCATCGTTATAAAAGTCCCCACTCAGTCATCATTTTGGGGTGCAGAACTTTATAAAAGTGCTATAATGAATAAAATGTCTACCTTAACTTTCGAATGAAACTTTGTTTGCAATTTTTTATTAACATCCTAATTCTGTAAGATGTGAAAGTAATTTTCGATGTTAAAAAAAATCACATGGATGACTTGCTAGATGATCTGAAAAAACATCAATATGTAAGAATTATAAGAACGGATGATTTGAATGGAAAATTAACTTCCAGTCCAGATGGAGAACGAAAAGAGGTGGAAATTGATGTTTCACGGTATGAAAAATCAGATGAAATAGGGGACTTCATGAAAATTTAAATGATGCCAACATAATAGACTACAACCAGAGTAACGAAGAGTTTTTATGGGGATTTGAACAAAGTTTGCTTGAATCTGAATTAGCGAGTCAAGGAAAACTAAAATTAGAATCGGCTGAAGGCTTCTTGAATGGGTTATCCGATAGTTCGAACGTTTTCATACCAAAAAGATTTTAAGAAACTCAAGAAAGAAATTTCCTTCATTAGTTCAAGAGACCAACGAATGAATCAAATCGCTAAAAAACAATCCAAAACAAGGTGTGCCGTTAAGGAATAATTGTTGGAAAATGGAATAAACCATCAAATCTAAAAGCAAAGGAAAAAGAGATGGCGGTCGAATCATCACTCATGTTATTGAAATAGATCAAAAGGTCAGATGGTTAGCTATCGACGATAAATTCAGAACCATTACGCTATCTATTGAAAAAATTCTGAAAAGAATAGAAGAGTCTAAAAAAGTAGAAAAGGATGATAATCCAAAGAATACGATGCCTCGTTAATGAACCTAATTGTTAATACATTCTGTCATGAAGACTTGAAATTCTTCCAAATATATTTTCTTTGGTATTTTGTATCCGATTTTAACGTAAGATAAATGATGAAATACACCACCATACCAGGAACTCAAACCAAAGTGAGTAAAATTTGCCTTGGAACCATGACTTGGGGAGAACAAAATAATCAAGAAGAGGCTTTCCAACAAATGGATTATGCAGTCGATCAAGGCGTTAATTTTTTTGATGCTGCGGAGTTGTATCCCATTCCACCCAATGCAAAAACTTATGGGGATACCGAAAAAATCATTGGAAACTGGTTTCAAAAAACAGGGAAAAGAAATCAGGTTGTTCTCGCAACAAAAGTTTCTGGCCCCGCAGCTTTTGTGGCTCACATCAGAGATAATCTCGGATTTTCAGATGAGGCGATAGATCAAGCATTAGAAAACAGTTTGCACCGATTACAAACAGATTATATTGATTTATATCAATTGCATTGGCCAGAACGCCCGACCAACTTTTTTGGACAAAGAGGATATCGCTTTTATGAAGGGCCGCTTTGGAAAAATAATTTTCATCAAGTATTACAACGATTGGCTTTTCATATCCAAGCCGGTAAAATCAGGTATATTGGAGTATCGAATGAAACGCCATGGGGACTGATGAAGTTTTTACAGATCGCCAAAGAATATGATTTACCTTTGATTCGTACAGTGCAAAATCCTTATTCATTGGTCAATCGACTGTTTGAAGTGGGTAATGCTGAAATATGCCACAATGAAGATATGGGACTACTCGCTTATTCTCCTTTGGCATTTGGAACTCTTTCTGGAAAATACCTAGATGGGAAAAAACCAGAGAAGTCAAGATTAGCACTCTTTCCACATTATGATCGATATAATCGAGGCCCTTGTGTTGAGGCCACTAGAAAATATGTTGCATTGGCTCAAAAACATGGTTTCAAACCGGCTCAACTGGCATTGGCATTCGTCACGAGCAGACCATTTTTGACATCCAACATCATTGGCGCAACCACGGTGGCGCAATTGCAAGAAAATATTGGAAGCATTGAAGTGGACCTCGGTGAGGAGATCCTCAAAGAAATCAATCGTATCCAAGAAAGTATCCCCAATCCATCACCATAAGGATCTTGAATCGAAGATTTCTATTAGCGTTGATGAACCAAATATTAAAATAACCGAGAGGGGTTGAAAAATCATGAGGCAAGCCCCGCTTTTTCAATAATTTCTTGGACCACGTCTGGATTTAAAAGGGTCGATATATCGCCCAGTTGTTGGATGTCTTGACTAGCCACTTTTCTTAAAATACGACGCATGATTTTCCCTGATCTGGTTTTTGGCAAATCGGGGACTAATAATACTTTATCGGGTTTAGCGATGGGGCCAATAAAAAGACGAACTTCCTGAATAATTTCATCGATAATGGTATCATGATCCATGGATGAATCGTCTCCTAAAACAACATAAGCATAAATTCCCTCCCCTTTGATTTGGTGAGGAAATCCAACCACGGCAGATTCTGTCACATTTTTATGTGCATTGATGGCATTTTCAATTTCAGCAGTTCCCAATCGATGACCTGATACATTAATCACATCATCAACTCTTCCCAAAATACGCAGATAGCCATCATGATCTCTTTTGGCTTCATCACCAGTAAAATACATGCCAGGATACATAGAAAAATAAGTTTCTTTACAACGCTGATGATCTCCCCATGTGGTTCTCAAGATGCTTGGCCATGGAAATTGAATGCAGAGATTCCCCTTGACATTCATTCCTTCAAGAATTTTTCCGGTTTTATCGACCAGGACGGGTTGAACGCCTGGTAGGGGCAATGAGGCAAAGGTGGGTTTATTCGGAGTAACACCTGCAATCGGTGATATCATCATGCCCCCAGTTTCGGTCTGCCACCAAGTATCAACGATAGGACATCTTCCTCGACCAATGTGTTTGTGATACCAATGCCAGGCTTCTTTATTGATAGGCTCACCAACCGAGCCAATGACTTTTAATGATTCCAAAGAATACTTTTTGGGAAGATCACTTCCGTAAGCTTGAAGCGCTCGGATGGCTGTTGGGGCAGTATAAAATTGATTCACGTGGTGTTTGTCGATGATTTCCCAGAATCTACCTGGATGTGGAAAAGTCGGCACACCTTCAAACATAAGGGTTGTGGCTCCTGCCAGCAAGGGACCATAGACGATGTAAGAATGACCTGTAATCCAACCCACATCAGCAGAACACCAATAAATATCATTCTGTTGGTATTGAAAAACATTGATAAAGGTATAAGCGGTATAGACCATATAACCAGCCGTGGTATGAACCACCCCTTTTGGTTTTCCAGTGGATCCTGAGGTGTACAGAATAAATAAAGGATCTTCAGCATCCATGATCGTCGGCTGATGTTTTGTTGAGATATTGGAAACTAAGTCTTCCCACCAAATATCACGAGACGTTTTCATTGAGATTGGTTGTCCTGTTCGCTTGAACACAACGACATGTTGGACACTTTTTGTGGATGCTAGAGCTTGATCGACTAATTTTTTGACTTCAATGGTTTTTTCACCTCGGAAGTTTCCATCAGAGGTAATGACCAATTTAGCTTGGCAATTATCGATTCGATCGGCCAATGAATGTGCTGAAAATCCGGCAAACACGACCGAATGAATGGCTCCAATGCGAGCACAAGCTAACATCGCGATGGCTGCCTGAACAACCATAGGCATGTAGATAATGACACGATCTCCTTTAGTGATCCCTAGCGTTTCAAGCCCATTGGCAAACCGACAAGTTTCATCATGTAATTCTCTATAACTTAGTTTGATGACGGATTCATCAGGATGATTAGGCTCCCAGATAATGGCGACTTTGTCGGGATGCTTTTCGACATGTTTGTCAAGGGCGTTATCAGTAATGTTGAGTTTGGCATTTTCAAACCATTTGATTTGGGGCGTTTGGAAATCCCAATCCAAAACCCTATTCCACTTTTGATGCCAGTTGAAATCTTCAGCTATTTGCTCCCAAAAACTTTCAGGGTCATCAATACTTTTTTGGTATTGATGACAATATTGATGTAAGCTACTGATTCGTTTCATAGATGAATATTAATGCTTCATGCGGGGTTATCGTATTTGAATTTCTTTGGGTTTTCCAGCACCCTTTGGATATCTTATCGATTCAGTTAATGCTTGAATTTTTTGTGATGGTTTTGTTGTTAATCTTGATACGGAGACAGCTACTATGAAATTGATCAGCATGCCCAACGTACCGATTCCCTCTGGTGATATCCCCCACCAATAACCCTCAGGAGTTCCTATCCCTCCTAATTGGGGTTTGAAATAGACAATATAACACATGGTAAATACAATGCCACTAATCATTCCTGTCACAGCTCCTTCGCGGTTCATTCGTTTATCAAAAATACCCAAGATGATGGCAGGGAAAAAAGAGGATGCAGCCAAACCAAAGGCAAGGGCTACTACTTCGGCAACAAATCCGGGAGGGTTTAATCCTGCTAAACCAGCCCCGACAACCGCAACCGCAATGGAAATACGAGCTGCCCAAAGTTCATTTTTTTCTGAAATATTTGGCCGAAGATTTTTTTTCAATAAATCATGGGAAATCGACGTTGAGATGACTAATAGTAATCCTGCTGCCGTCGATAATGCGGCTGCTAGGCCACCAGCCACAACAAGCCCAATGACCCACGGTGGTAGGTTGGCTATTTCGGGATTGGCCAAAACAATAATATCTCGATCAACCGTCAGTTCATTAGCAGATGCATCGGCACGATACTGGACAAGACCATCATTGTTTTTGTCTTCATAAGAAAGCAAACCTGTTCCTTCCCAATTCTTAAACCACTGGGGTAAATATTCGTAGGGTTGTTCTGAGACCGTATGGATGATGTTGGTACGAGCAAAAGCTGCGACGGCTGGTGCCGTGGTGTAAAGTATGGCAATAAATAATAAAGCCCATCCTGCAGATAAACGGGCATGCCTTACTTTAGGAACTGTAAAAAAGCGGACAATCACGTGAGGAAGTCCAGCGGTACCAAACATCAATGCTGCTGTAATGAAAAACATGTTGGTCAAGTTCTGCTTGTTGACTTGCGTATACTGATCAAACCCTAAATCGAGGGTTAATTGATTGAGTTGTTCTAATAGGAAAACCCCATCATTCGTTCGACTGCCTAGTCCCATTTGAGGAAAAAAGTTTCCTGTGAATTGTAAAGAAATAAAGATTGCTGGAACGGTAAAAGCAAAAATCAAAATGCAGTATTGAGCTACCTGCGTATAGGTAATTCCTTTCATTCCCCCTAGCACGGCATAGAAAAAAACAATGCCGATACCGATTAAAACCCCCGTATCATAGGGGACATCTAAAAACCTTGCAAAGGCAACACCTACTCCTTTCATCTGCCCAACCACATAGGTAAAACTGACAAATAAAGCACAAATAAGTGCCACCAAACGCGCGTTTTTGGAATAATATCGTTCGCCTATAAAATCAGGAACAGTATACTTTCCAAATTTTCTGAGATAGGGAGCTAATAATAGAGCTAACAAAACATAACCTCCAGTCCATCCCATCAAAAACTGACCTCCTGAAAATCCCATAAAGGCAATCAGTCCAGCCATTGAAATAAAAGAAGCTGCTGACATCCAATCAGCCGCTGTGGCCATTCCATTTGCAAGTGGATGAACGCCTGATCCAGCGATGTAAAATTCTTTAGTCGATCCCGCTTTGGATATGATTGCTATGGAGATGTATAAAGCAAAGGTGACTCCAACGAATAAATAGGTCCAAAACTGGGCATCCATAGGTTATCCAATAATAAAATTAACCTTCATCCAAATGATATTTTTTATCAAGTCTATTCATCAGATAGACATAAACAAAAATCAGACAGACAAAGACATAAATGGAGCCTTGATGAGCGAACCAAAAGCCAAGAGGAAATCCGCCTAGATAAAACTGATTTAAAAAATCAGCCAATAATATGCCACATAAAAAAGAAACACCAAACCAAATGGAAAGAAGAATTGCCAAGTACTTCAAATTCTGTTTCCAATATACTTTTTTGTGATTCATAAAAATAACGGTTAAAAACGCACTTCAATTTAAAAAAATAAAAGGGACGATCACGAAATTTATTCAATGACTCTTTTTTGTTTTACATTCAGAGGATTACAATGTTCTGACATACAATGGTTCTGAATTAGAAATTAGAGAATCGATTTAGTTCTTATTGGTTAAACCATATTTTATGGGCAAACGCATTCCTCGAATGCCATAAGATAAAATAAATGAAGTGGCGATATAAAAAAACAGACAGAAAACCAAATCAATCACGGCATCAACAGATTCAATTCCATGGACATCAACATAGTAGAGTAAAACGCACAAAATCAGAGTAGTGTATAAAAAAACCAATGAATAAAAGAGTCGAATAAAAAGACTATTGGATCTTAAAGTTATTTCAATAAAAATCACACAAAGACTCACATTGGAAAAGGCCATAGAAGCACTAGAAAAAAAATCAGTTCCTTGACTATCTATGTATGAAAACGTCCGGACGAATGCAAGCAAAGAAAGTCCCAATACAACAATAGAACAGCAATAGAAAAACCATTTTAAAAGAAATGATTCTCCGGTTTTTGTCATTATTGTGAGTGTTGTTTCAACTGTTTAAAGCTTGCAAGAGCTAGAGTAAGAATTTTCTGTATCAAAGTGTTGTATCATGTTTTAGTTGTGCATTGATCGTCAACCCCATGGCCATGAATTGTTCTATATCTGATGCAAAAGGATGAACATTTTCTTCCAATTTTTCATGCCCTAATCGCACAATGATTAAATCTTCTGATGGGAAAGTGATGACGTATTGGCCTAAGTGTCCACGCATCAAAAAAGCTTGATGACCCTGAAATTCTTTGAGCCAAAACCCATATCCATAATCTGGGGTATCCTCAAAGCGAGGATTTAAACTGCGAGCTATAAATATTGAATCTAGTATTTGTTGACCATTCCATTGGCCGTGATTCTTATAAAGTTTTGCTAATCTGGCAAAGTCTCGGGCATTGGATGCCAAACAACAAAATGCTTTTTCATTTCGATTTTTTTTGGAGTCTAATTGCCAAAGTGCATCGGATTGATAGCCCAAAGGATACCAGAAAGATTGTTCCAAATAGCTAGAAAGGGGCATCCCCGTGGCTTTTGCTAAGGCCAAACCCAATAATTGGGTTGCTCCACTTTGGTAGTCGTATTGAAGACCTGGTTCATGTGAAATGGGGATATCCATCATCAAATGGTACAAATCAGGAGTGAAATAGGACTCTGCAGTAACATTAAATGGTAAATAATATTCTTCGTTCCATTGCATCCCAGCGGACATACTTGCCAAATCCCCCATGGTCACTTTATGAGCATATGCACCGGATAAATCAGGCAAAAAATCAACAACTTTTTGATGGAGACTATCCACGTATCCCTCTTTGATGGCTTTTCCTAAAAGGGCTACCACATATGATTTAATCATAGAAAATGAATTGGTTTTCGATTTTTCAGAAAAGCCATCATAATACTGTTCAAAAAGAATTTCATCGTTTTTAATGACCAAAAAAGCAATGGATTCCGATTCTTTGTGAAATTGCTTTTGATTTTTAGATAAGTCAAGAGTATTGTATTTTTTATGTATTGGCCAAGGTTGGCCATTGCTAGCTTTTATGGTCGTATTTTCAAAAAAAGGATAATCCTCTAAAAAAGCGGTGGAATGCCCCGTGAAATAGGTGACTCGAAGCGCTTTATAGATGTAAGTGTAATCCAGAAAGTAAAGGATGCTATACTTGCAAATCAAAATGTAAAAGATTGTTGATAAAACATTCAAAATCTTCATAAGACTTAATCTTCCAAAGGAAGTGAACAAAAATATTTTTTATTTTCTAACTCAAGAAGTTTGGCTTTTCGATGGAGCCCCCCTGAATAACCTTTCAAAGCCCCGTCGATACCGATGACGCGATGACAAGGAATCACGATCAAAATGGGGTTTTTCCCAATGCTTTTTCCAATGACTATGGTTGAACTAGGAATGTTCAATGCATTTGCAACGGATTGGTAAGAAACAGTGGTCCCATATGGAATGGTTTCGAGATAATTCCAAATTCTTTTTTGGAAATCAGTTCCTTCAAGCTCTATTTCAATGTTAAAGGTTTTTAGATTATAAAAAAAATAATCGTTCAATTGCCTACATACCTTTTGTTGAAATGGGGTTTGCTGTTCTATGTTTTTCGTCTTTTTTGTGATAAATTTCAGACCAACTAGAGCCTTGTGTTTTGTTCTAATCTCAAGAGTTCCAATAGGTGATTCATAGTAACAATGCATAGGAATCAACTTCTTCTTAGCTCTTTTTTTGACATAAGAGATAGATTACAAAAACCATCGATTCGATGCTCGGCATGGTTTCTCTTTTTGAGTGAATATTGACTTTTTTTTGATTTAATTTTTGATTGAAATATGATTTTTTCTTGACTTCATTAAAAAAATCAAAGCATTTTTATTCTTTCCTCGTTGTTATGTAAATGATCTAACACATCTCCAATGATGGCTTTTTTATCGGATGATAAATCTTTGTTTCTCAATTTTTGAGCCTCATCTAATGCAATAATAGTTAGCTTTTTAAGTGAATTCAATGTTTTAAGAAAAGTGTGGTGATTGATTCTAAATTCTGTGCCAACACGGATCGAATCATAAGATGTTGTTAGTGGTATTTTAGGTCTACTCCAAACTTTCCAAATAGATTCTCGGCCTAAACGACTTCTAAAATCTTGAAGATCATATAATGTGGAACGGTCAATCAAAACAATTTTCCAACCTTGTTTTTTAACCATCGCACAACAATCTTCCCATAAAGTAGTTTTTCCCACACCTGGCGAACCCTGTACCAAAAAAGAGGTTCTTGATTTAGCACGTTTCATGGTATCTAGAAAAGATTGAAATTGTTTCTTTTCTTGTTCTCGTCTGTGAAAAATTTTGCTCAAACCTCGATCTAAAGCCATATTAGCGTTTTTATTCTTGCTTGATTTTGCTATGATTCAAGTTTCCCATTTTAAAAACTGATGATTGGGCTTACTCTAATACGAGAAGATGCTCCATTCATTATTTTTCGGAAATGATAGACCAAAGTGGTAAAGTGAGAATATAAAATTAAAGAAAAACACGAAACAAGTTTTAAAGTAGGAGAATTTTTAGATCTATATTGCCTTTGGTTTTTTGGTAAGTTATTCCCATCGGTTTTATCAGCGATGAAGTCATCAATTTGTTTTCAAATGCTTAATTTTGATATAAAGTTGGATGAATGCGAAAACCGATTAAGATCCTTTGGAGAGGTGTTTATCCCGCCATTACGACACAGTTTAGTGAGCACTCTAAATTAGATTTAGTTGCCTTTTCAAAGAATCTAAAGGCTCAAATCTCGGCTGGTATCCACGGCGTTGTTTTGGGAGGATCACTTGGAGAAGCATCTACATTGTTACAAGTTGAAAAAACGCGTCTTCTCAAAAAAGCCTTATCCATATGCAACAATAAAATTCCAGTGCTCGTCAATATTGCTGAATCTTCGACTTCAAGTGCTATTCGAGCCGCAGAGTTGGCTCAGTATGGAGGTGCTGACGGTTTGATGTTGCTCCCTCCGATGCGGTATAAGGCAACCGAATTAGAAACCGTGCAATATTTGAAAGATGTCGCACAATCGACAACACTACCCATTATGCTCTATAATAATCCAGTGGATTATCGTATCAATATTAGTATTGACATGCTTGAAAGTTTGATTGAAATTCCTAATGTACAAGCCATCAAAGAATCTTCAAGAGATGTCACCAATGTGCAACGAATAACCAATCGATTGGGGAGCCGCATCCACATTTTGTGTGGTGTGGATACAATTGCTCTTGAAAGTTTTGTATTTGGTGCTCAAGGTTGGGTTGCGGGACTTTGTAATGCATTTCCTGCAGAAACGGTCGCCTTGTATGAATTAGCACAAAAGAATGAAATTCAAAAAGCTCACCAACTGCTCAGGTGGTTTTTGCCTCTTTTAGAACTGGATCTATCTCCTCAGTTAGTACAAAACATCAAGTATTGCGAATTAACCACTCAATTGGGAACGGGTTTTGTTCGAAAACCGAGGTTACCATTAACTGATGAAAAAAAATCTGAAATTGACGAAATTCTCAAAAAAGCATTAAATGAACGCCCAAATATTTCTTTATAAATGATACAAGGTCTTAGTCAAGTTGGAGGACAATATGTTTCTTCTTCTCCATCAAAATCATTTTATCAATGGAAGAATACGCTTTTCTTTGAAGCCGATTCGAATCAAATAAATCATGCATTAGATCAGGCAGAGCTTGCATACGCAACATTAAAGATGTTGGCTCCTAGCGACATTGCACAATTGCTTGAATGCATCATAGTTGAATTGGAAAGTCATCAACCATTGATTCTTGAAACGTATCAAGCGGAATCTCATTTTCCAAAAGGTCGAGCTGATGGAGAATTTGCCCGAACGATTGGGCAAATAAGGACTTTCATCAAACTCCTTGAAAAGGGACAACACCTCCAAGCTAAAATTGATGATGCGACAGAAATATCCCCCGATTTAAGAAAAGTATTGATGCCTATTGGACCGATTGCTGTATTTGGTGCCAGCAATTTTCCTTTGGCCTTTTCCGCAGCTGGTGGCGATACAATTTCAGCATTAGCAGCAGGTTGTTCTGTCATCATTAAAGGACATCCTTACCATGCGGCCACTTCTGAATTGGTGGCAACATGCATGATTCAAGCAGTTGAAAAATCCAAACTACATTGTGGGACGATTTCACACTTACATGGCTCAAGCCATCATATAGGACAATATTTAATCAAACATCCCAAGCTCAAAGGAGTTGGTTTTACAGGCAGTTTTTCTGGAGGAAAAGCACTTTATGACTTGGCACAAAAAAGAACGGTTCCTATTCCCGTTTTTGCAGAGATGGGCAGTGTCAATCCAGTGATTATTCTAAAAGAATATTTAGATACGGATAAAGAATTAGCTCAAAAACTAGCCGATTCGGTATTGCTTGGTTCGGGACAATTTTGCACCAATCCAGGATTGATTTTCATTGAATCGAAAGATGACAATCATCCGTTGGTCCGTGATTTGATTTCAAGGATTATTCAATCTGAAGTGGGTCCAATGGTGCATGAAAACATACTCAAAAGTTATACAGATCAAATCACCCAACTTTCAAAATATTCCCCTCAACTCAAGGTTTACCAATCCAATGTTTCTTGTGCGACTTGTGGCGTTATAAAAATCAATGATTTAATCGACGTATCATCATTAACACACGAAATATTTGGTCCGTATACGTTGTTGGTATTGTTTGATGGCGTTGATGAATTTCTGAAGATGATTCCAAAATTGAAGGGACAATTGACAATGACTATTTTGGGGAATCCATCGGAGGTGAAAAAAGTTTCTGAGATTTCTCAAGCCGTTAATCATTTGGCTGGAAGAATTCTATTCAATGGCGTCCCAACAGGAGTTGCTGTACAATCAACAATGACCCATGGAGGACCTTTTCCCGCAACGACGGACTCTCGATTTACTTCAGTAGGGACGGATGCCATTTATCGTTGGCTCAGGCCCATTACTTTTCAAGACTGCCCTGATGCATTATTACCCGATGCCTTAAAAAGAATGAATCCGTTAAAACTCACGAGAGAGGTCAATGGTACCTGGGGGATTCATTAATAGTGGATCCTAAAAAAATTCATATTTTCGATTGTATTGATGGTTATACGGCAGGCAATCCGGTTCGGCTTGTCAAAAGTCCCAAACCAAAGCTCAATGGCGCAACAATGGCTGAAAAGAGAATCGATTTTATCAATCGATTCGATTGGATAAGACAAGCGTTAGTCTTTGAACCAAGAGGCCATGATATGATGAGTGGAGGTTTTTACTATCCCCCCACAGATGCTAAAAATGATGTATCGATTTTATTTATTGAAACTAGTGGTTGTTTGCCAATGTGTGGGCATGGACTGATCGGGCTATCAACCATGCTACTAGAAAAAAAACTAGTTCAACCTAAAACCCCAAACGTATTAAATGTTGAAACTCCTTCTGGACTGATCCGAGTTGCTTATCGTTTAGAAAACAACCAAGTTCAATGGATCAAACTTTATAATGTCCCTTCATTTCTGTACCAAAAAGAAATTGAAGTCAACTCTTCAGTCCTCGGAAAGTTATCAATTGATATTGCTTATGGAGGCAATTTTTATGCTATTGTTGATCAACAAGAAAATTATCAAGACCTACAAGAATATTCTGCACTACAATTGATTGAAATGGGACGAGAAATTAGAAATAGGATCAATAGAATCATACATGTGGAACATCCATTGGATCCAAACATCAAAACCTGTTCTCATGTGTTGTGGACTGGCAAACCTCAAAAGAAGACTTCCCATGCTAGGAATGCCGTTTTGTATGGTCAAAAAGCCATCGACCGTTCTCCATGTGGTACTGGAACTTCTGCTCGAATGGCTCAATGGGTTGCAAAAAAAAAGATGAAAGTCAAAGAGACCTTTGTCCACGAAAGCATCATTGGCTCGACATTCATTGGGAAAGTCGAGTCCACGGACCAAATTGGACCCTATACAGGAATCATTCCATCGATTAAAGCCCAAGCTCGTATTACTGGATACAATCAAATTATTGTAGATCCTCAGGATGCATATGCAAAAGGATTTCAGGTCATGTAACCCCTTAAAAAGGGAATTTCATATGCTAAAACACAGATTTTGATATTCTGCATTAGAAATAAAAAAACGGAGAGACACATTGAGCCAAACAGTGAATACTATTTGGCTCAGTAAAGCATAAAATACGAGCTCAAAATGATGCATGATGAGGTCTTAGGCAATTGATCCAAAGTTATGTATGATATTCCAAGAATCACCACTGGATTGAAGGACCACTTTTCTGAAAGAATAGGTCGGGTTTTTGGAATGGTTCACGCATTTTTAAAAAGAAATAAAATAGAGGCCGCCATAGAGATTATAGTTGCCGAATTGATGAACACATCAGAAACTGAAGAGGACGACTTTCGTGAAGATGGTGCTCAAATCATTCATGAGAGCCTTGGTTTGAATATGGGTGAGAAAAGGGAGTCATTAATGAATGGAATCAACCGATAACCATAAACTTTATGATTGACACAGAGGAACGATGAAAAGGAAAGAAAAACAAACTAAAGTTGGGGTTTGCTGAAAAAGTAAAATCCCAAAGCCCTTAGTTTCTCCTCCAAGGTATAAGAGAATCGTTCATTGTGAAGCCCTCATAGTAGCAGATGTGCTAAAAGAAAAAGAGCGTTTATCCAAATGCTTCAACAATTCTTGAAAAAGAATCGATACGCCATTGATTCGATTTGCAATATAGCATCCTTATGTTGAATGGATACATTCTTTTCAAAAAAAAAGCAATGTTGCAAAATGTGAGGTTATCCGATAGTTCAACGTATCGAAAAACATTTGATAAAGCAGAAAAAATGATGATATCAAAACAGATCTGAGAATAAATGAAATACTGGAGGGGATTAATGATTAGATGAAATCATTCACTAAGCTTAAGTTGAACCAAAACAGAACATTCATCTTTAAAAATCTAATCGATGAACGACAAACGAAGGTTTTCAATAGAATACCAAAAAAGGAGCAAAAGAGCTTCAATGGGACGTGGATATCAAAAAAGGAATGACGATCAATAGAACTTCGGGAGTTACGACAAAAAAAGAGTTATATAAACTAAATAATAAAGAGGGAAAGTCAAGATGCAAAGTGGGAAACACGAATTAGGATATACAATCATGACAAATTATATTGCATTAAAAAAATTTTCTAGCAAAGACTGGAAGGGTTTGTATAAAAATTGATGAAACAAAAAGTTGCGATTGTTGGTGCCGGCATCATGGGATTGAGTTGTGCTTACTATCTTTTAGAAGAAGGTCACCAAATAGTGGTTTACGATCAATCAAGAATAGGCCGTGGGACCTCTTATGTCAACTCAGGATACGTGACTCCTAGTCACTTCACAACTCTTGTGAATCCCGAAGTTTTGAAATCGGCAGTTAAATATCTTTTAGATCCATCAGGGCCGCTATTTATCAAACCAAAATTGAATTATCACTTTCTTAAATGGGGAATACGTTTTATTCTAAATGCCAATAAGAAAAATGTGAAAAATTCGGAAAGCACCTTGCTTGACATGAGTTTCTTGAGTAAAGAACTTTATAGTGAATTAAACAAAACATTAAATTTTGATTTTGGTTTTACGGAGAGTGGGTTATTGCAAACTTACAGGACGTCCAAAGTAGAACAATCAGAAAAACAATTAGCCAAAAGGGCTCGACAGCTGGGATTAAATGTGATTCATTTAACAAAACGAGAAGTGGATCAGATGCAAAATGCCCCCATGAATATTCAAGGTGCCTATTGGTACAAAGATGATGCTCATTGCACTCCAGATGTCTTTATGAATCATATGTACCAATATCTCATTAAAAAAGGAGTTCAATTTGAATTTGGTACTGAAATCTTGAAGTTAAAAAAATCTCCATTCAATGCAGTATCACTTCAGTCTGAGAATCAAATACACCAAGCAGACCAAATCATTTTGGCCAATGGGTCATGGTGTGGGAAATTATTAAAAACAATCGGTCGTGATTTACCTCTCCAACCCGGAAAGGGTTATAGTTTTCAAATTGATAATACCGATATCAAAATGCCAGCCATTTTGACGGAATCCAAAGTGGCCATAACTCCTATGTTGGGCAAAACGAGAATAGGGGGAACTATGGAAATTTCAGGCTTCGACATGAAATTAAAGAAAAATAGAGTCGAAGCTATTCAAAAGGCAGCACAGAGCTATTATCCTAGTATCAACTTTAGGGAACAAAAGTGTGAGAATATACAAGTAGGATTTCGTCCTCTAACTCCCGATGGCATGCCTTATGTCGGCAGAATTGATGGATGTTCTAATCTTATTGTTGCCACAGGTCATGCGATGGTTGGTTGGAGTCTCGGCCCTGCTACGGGAAAAGTCATTTCGGAAATGATTTCGAATAAAACAACCAGCATCAATGTGTCTCGATGTGATCCCAATAGAAAAGTTTAGAATAATTGAGTTATGATCGAAATTAGGGATCTCAATAATCAAGATAAATTCCTCCAGAAATGCTTGTAGCTTGAAAACCTAATCGTCCCCAAATAGGGTATGCAAGACCAAAACTAATTCCAAAATGATCGAATAATTCAAAAGCAGTTTCGACTCGGGCAACCAAACTTTCAAGTTTATCAACAAAAAACGATACATCATCTCTCAATTCACGATTGCCATTTTTTAAGGATTTGGTTAAGTGAAAAGCACCCAATAAAAGCAGTCGATTGTCTAAAAATTGAAAGCCATTTTCTAAAGCGATATGTACTTCGTCTGAAAAACCTTCGGTTCTAAAATTATATCCTAGATTGGATTTAAAATAACTCGGTGTTTGACCGATAGTATACCCAGTACCCATATTGAATGTGGGTTGTAAGTTAAACTCTCCATCACCTGTTTGAAAACTTGCACCAATCTCCAGTAATTTTTCATCATCCGTATCTGTGATTCCTTCTGAATTTCCAGTAGGAAAAGAAAATTTTAGAGATGATGAAAATGCCCAGTTTCCATAATTAAATAACCCAACTTCTAATGCTAGTTCTGTATCCCCAAAACTTGATAAACTGCCTCTTTTTAGTAATTCATCTCCTTTAGTTTTAGAAACTTGAGCAAACTGGTATGCTGTCACAGAAAAAGGGATATAACCAGTTAAGTTGAGTCTCTTGGTTAAACCATACTGAAAATAAAGACTATTAATCCATAAGCCTCTAGTAGCATTTGGATCGATACTCCCCATATTGGTAAAATGTTTATCGGCCAGTAAGTGCCAAGAATTAAGTTTGATGTAGGCACTTCCTTTTTCTTTAAGCCACTGACTTTCACAAGGAATGTGAACTAAGAAACAACAGACTAGAAAAAAAACAGAAAGCGTTCTAAAAACCATGAGTGTAAAAGTAGAAAAGTAAAGATATTTTTTTGTTAGGTATTTATGTTAATCTTCATCATCGCTTATGCAACATGAATCATTTTAAATTTTAATCGTCATAGGAAATGGTTCAATCAAATGTTATCTTTTGATACAATCAACAAAGGGAAAATCTTTGATGTGATGTTGTATCTTATTCAGAAAACATAAAATCACCAAATTCATCTTTCCAATAAAGCAGTAAACTTGTCTTTGCAGTTTACTGTTCATGCTCATAAGGATACAAGTTAATTATCTAGTGCAATGAGAAGCTCCCTCAGATAAATGATTGTAGTTCATCTGATCCATAAACGTTTTGCAATAATTGTCTTAGTTTTTGCATTGGTAGCATTAACTTGTGTTGTATCAGGTTTCTCAATAGTTGCCATAAATACAGCTATAGCATTAATCGCTCCACGGCTTTAGGAATATGGATGACATTTCATGTCAATGCTAGTCGATTTTGGTTGGAAAGCTATCTAGAAATGGATGAAAAATAAACTTTCTAATGTTGATGATTTACCCTCGGGGAAGTCGAATCTTTTACCACTTAATTGGTGAAAGCATACGTTTTGAATCCACTCTTCAATCCCTGGGATTAGGGATTGATTAGATCATTGACAAGAGTGAATTTGACCACCAAAAAGGCATGGTCAACTTGTATGTTTGGTAGGCTGGTGGCGATTTTGTTTGCCTCCGATCGATGAAAAAGGGACTCTTTACGATCATCGTCAATGGTATCATTGAGGTCATGATGAACACAAAACCTTTGTGCCTTGTCGCATCTCCCGAGTGTAGACTTCTCAAGGCATCAAGACATTAGAAATGCCTTAAACCAAAACGTCCCATCGATACCTTTTTTAATTGGAGAATCGGGTCATAGAATCCCATCCCTTCAAGATTGTCAAAACAGAAAGCAAACAGCAATTTTTTTCCGTTGTGCCCCCCCCCAATAGAGTATTGCGTATTGGACAAGGCAGTGTCCAACGAGTTCTCTTGCGTGAATTTCAACAAAACCCAAAGCCTGTGAGTTTGGATGAAAAGAGCTTTACCCGTGGTCATTAATACGCAACCATCCTCAGCGATACTGAAAAAGGAACAAAATTGGATATCACACCAGGTCGGCATGAACCAGCGGTGACCAATCGGCTCACGAATGTGCTTTGCCACCCCACAAGATAGCCAATGATTACCGCCACTACCGATAGGTGGTAAGTCGGCATCAATGCCATCGATAAAAAGTTACCTCGAACGGTTTTAATCCACGATTGATTCCAACGAGTCAAAGAACCATGGCATCGAAGGTGTACGGAGAAAGGAAGTCACACAACCTATAGAGTTAAAATACCATCGGTATACACTCTTAAAAAACTCAAAAAACAGAACCGAAAAACAAGATAACATCTTCAAAGGCATCCCACCGTTGAATCTCCTTGTGAGTCGTTCCTACCAACGTCGAGAAGACTTTAAAGCCTTTTTTCGCGGAGTCAATGCAACAAAAGCGGCCTTGTATTTTTATTGATGGCCATGAGTATCTTAGAAAATGGAATTCAAGAAATAATCGAGGTCTATCGTCTCATTCAACGACAGTGCCGAGGAGTACTCAATGCACTGGTTTGGGAGCCATCCCAAGCCAAAATAGAATGATAAAATACAAGAAGTCATTACCATGGCTAGCGACTTCCGTCGCTTCAAACACTTTCGGAATGCCGTATTATTTCATTGCGGAGATTTAGATATCTATCCCCACGCATCGGTATAGAACTAAATACAAAAAGCCGTCTGAATGGACGGCTTTTATAAGAATTAAGAGGTTTAAAGCTCAGTTAATATTTGGATTAGACTGGATTTCAGAAATCGTAATAGGAAACAACGCGCCAGGAGAAGTCGTGGCATCCGTATTGGCTATCCAATAGGTTGATGGATCATTGAATCGATAATGATCAGCAATTCTTCGACCTTGAAGAAATAAATGAACTCTTCTTGAATGAATTAATAAATCTTTAGCATCCACCTGTCCCGAATACGCTGTTAATCCATCTAATGCTCTTAAGGCATTGATATGATTCGTAAAAGTTGCCATATCATTTGTTGCTAAAGCATCTTCAGCAATGATTAAATGCATTTCTCTAGCGGAAACAACGGGATAATTTGGATACAATCCGGGCTCGGTAAACGCTCTGACGAATTTATAAAGTGCAGGACATGGAATATTATCAATAGGATCATTCAATGTTATGGTCGTTGCTGGATCCCCGTCGTTTATTGCATTTGGTTTTTTTCCTTCTTTGTGGACAATGATGTACTCATCTGAAAACCTCATCTCATTTCGTTGATTAACCTCTCCAGCAATATCTAAGGCCCCTATGGTTTCAGGTGCTTTCGCATCAGTTTGAAGCAAATAAGAAAAATCATCCGACAGGGTACTCAAGGCCTGTTTGGCGGCAGCCACAGCAGTATTCGAACGAACCAATGGATCAGAGGTGTTCACAGGATTGATTTTTCCCCATACTCCTTTTGAAAATTCAGCACGAGCAATCAGAGCATTAATTTCTCCGGTGAACCCAGCATTCAGTGCAAGAGCGTCTCTTAGGTAACCAATGGCCGTATCATAAAGATTGACCATATTGGCCTCACCCACTGGTGCCCCTGCTTCAGACTTGGATGAGTCGACGACAAAGTCATCAAACATATCGGCAATGACGATGTAAATGATGGCTCCATAAATATGGGCTCGAACTAAATCACTATCATTATCGTAAGCGGGGTCGGATTGAAATTCCAGACCTCGCTTGATGACATCATCCGCCCAGAATCTAGCTTCGTTCACATAGAAGTATGCTGCATCCGTAAATTCATTATTAGGATTACTGATATTTCCATAATTTAATTGTTGCCAAGCATCCCGAGATCCAATCCAAATTAATTCATCACTAGCCGTCGAATAGGGAGCTAAAATATTTCCATAAGCTCTTACTAGGGCCCCTTCAGTCCCATTGACCATCGGTGTAAAAGCGGTAATATTTAATCCATCTTCAAGTAAATTATTAGGATTATCTGTTTCCAATTCACAGCCAATCCCAGAAATTAAGAATATCCCTAAAAAGGATATCTTACAACATATAGTTTTAATTATTTTCATGACTAAAAACCAACTTTAAGGGTTAATATAAGCTGTGTCGGTATCGGATACCCCCATGCAGCGATTCCTTGACCAAAGTTTTGATTCAGTGTAGATTGTGAGCCTCTTCCAACAAAATTAATTTCTGGATCGACCCCACTATAAGAAGTAAACAATGCGATATTGCGGCCAGATAGACCTATTGATGCTGCTTCAAGTCCAAAAGACTCGAGCCAATTTTGATCGAAACGATACACCAAACTGATTTCTCTCCATCGAATAAAATCTGCTTTTTCTAATGTATTGAGACCAGAAAAGGGAGCTAAAGCTAGCGTATCATAGAGCCATTCTTCGAGGGCTTCGACCCGCACATTGGGATCATTTAATGGATTAAAATTACCATCAACACCGCCCGTAAAATAATCTCTTGTGATGCGTGCAGAACTAGGTAGGTTCCGACCAACCACTGCGTTTGCCTGACGAAAAGCATTTGTTAAATTGTTCACTACAAAATTCCCGGCTTTATATTCAAAAGTGGTGCTGAGGGTGAAGTTTTTATAATCTAAAGATCCTCCAAAAGAACCTGTCCAATCTGGAGCGGACTTTCCTAAAAAGTGATCGAGATAATCCCCATCGTCATCTTCATCTTTTAGGAGCACACCACCAGTCCCAGCGGTTGTCGGCATACCAAGATCTTTTGCATTTTGTTGGGTTGTTTTCCCCGAAAAGAACGTGACTAATTCTTCACGAGTATCGGGTCGTCCATCCTTATTGGCAATATCGATGGGAAGTTCATGGGGACCGACATCTTGAAGTACGGCGCCGAAATTGGATCCCGCAGAATAACCTTCAATCAAAAAGTTTCGGTATCTGGGATAGGAGCCTCCAACTTTTAATGGAGGAGCTCCACCAAGACTCACGATTTCATCTTGATAATAAGCCCCATTGACAAATAAATCAAGTTGTAAATCTTGGGTTCTGAGAACCGATCCATTGAGATTGATTTCGATGCCATGGGCGGCAAGTTCTCCGATATTGGTTAATTGGGGATTTCTAAAGCCACCAGATAAAGCAAATTGTCGTGCGAATAGGGCATCTTTCGTCACTCGATCCCAGTAGGTGAATTCCAGATTGATTGAATTATCAAAGAGTCCTGCAGTGAATCCAATTTCAAATTCACTAGAAACTTCTGGTGCCAAATCAGCATCACCCAAATTATTAGGAGCTATCCCAGCGCCGGTCGCTGAAGCCAAAGCGGTATAGGTTGTAAATGCATCAAAGGCTCCAGGTTGGAGTCCCGACAAACCATAAGAACTCCTGAGTTGCAAGGAACTAATCGGTCCGATATTCGACCAATTAGGGGTATCAGATGCCACGTAGGATGCGGAGACTTTCGGATAAAATGCTGCATCAAACTCGCTACCAAAAGCCGAGTGTGCATCCAAACGAGCACCAATGGTTAAGAAAATTGAGTTATTGATGCCAACTTGTTCTTGAGCGAAAATTCCTGTATTGATGGTTTCTTGAAAAAACTCGAAAGTATTTTGATTGGCTGCTGCCGATGTTACCGCAAAACCGGGACCAGGAAAAGCCTCACCCGAAGCTCCAGCAACTGAAACTTGCTGGGATACATATTGTCCTCCTAAGATGAAATCTGATGTCATGTTCGATGTGATTTGATTTTTTAAAGAAACTTTTAATTCAGCCGATTGGGATAAAAAATCCCTGTTATCTACGAGCCTGATACCTTCAGTCGTAGCTCCTGAAATACCATCAATATTGTATCCAAAAGGCCAAAACTCGGTGCTCTGCTGGCTAGAATAGTCGATACCGAACACACTTTGAATTTTTAACCAATCATTGGCAAAATAATCGATTCCAATGATTCCATTATAGTGGCTTATTTCAGAGTCAATGGATAATTGTAATGTTTCATCAACGGTCGCAAAAGATGGAGCACCTGTTGTGTTTCTAGGAGTTATTAATTCAGGTTTGCTCGAGTGAGCTAGCGTTCCAGGTCCACGGATGTTGTTGTTGTTTTGCATGGTGGTTAGATACCGAGAAGTAAATCCAGTGGTTAATTTGATATTAAATTTGGATGATGGATGGATCGTCAAATTCAAATTCAATTGGGTTAGTTCGTCGATATCTGATGCTTTGGTTGATTGCCCTTCTTCATAGCCGATTCGTTCTTGGCCCCCAAATGGACCGTCGGTATAAGAATAGCGACCAGCTACATAGTATCTAATCAATGAGTTTCCACCTGAAACATCACCACTGAATACATTGGATAACCCGGTATCATAAAGTTCTTCAAAGGAATTAGTTGAAATCAATTCATAAGGCCTAATGGAAAAACCTAAGACGGAAGAAACATCCGTGACCCGTTGGCTCGCATTGCTTGCCGTACCATTAATCCATCCCGTATTATCAGCCACTTTCCCTTTGGGAAAATGGATGATTCCTTGAGTCGCTTTAAAATTAAAAATAGGTTTTCCGATGCGTCCACGCTTGGTAAATATCTGAATGACACCATTGGATGCCTCCGTACCAAATAAGGTGGCTGCAGAAGCTCCTTTTAAGATTTCAATCCGTTCAATG
Source organism: Flavobacteriaceae bacterium (assembly GCA_026710085.1). Taxonomy (GTDB): domain Bacteria; phylum Bacteroidota; class Bacteroidia; order Flavobacteriales; family Flavobacteriaceae; genus Bin25. Next base: position 97,049 of record JAPORT010000095.1, read on the forward strand.
GATTCTGGATTGATGTCATCAAGTCGTGATGAGGATCCCCCACCACCTGAATCGACAAGCCCACCACCGAAGCCACCACCAGTATCGACTCGAACGCCATCGATGAGAACAATAGGTTCATTCAATTGTGATAGAGAAGCACTCCCTCGGATTCTGATTTGAGAACCTTCCCCTGTCAATCCACTAGAAGGTAAGGTAATGACGCCTGGTTCTCGACCCTGCAAAATATCAGAAAAACTATTGATGGGTAAATTCTGTAATTGGGCAGTAGAAATAGATCCAATACTATTCCCTAATTGTTTTTTTGCGATGGCAGAACCCGTCCCTGTGACCACGATTTCATTTAAAATAGAAGCTGAGTATTCTAATTCAAAATCTACTGTGACATCAGCATTTCCGATACTCGCTTGACCGTAGGTAGAAGAATATCCTGTAAATGATGCCACTAAGGCATAATCACCGGGTTCGATGTTTGTCAACAAATAGTTGCCATCAAAATCAGTAGACGTACCAATGTTGGTTCCTGAAATCACAACACTAACACCTAATAAAGGTGCGCCGGTATCACCATCGACAACGGTTCCAGATATAGTGTATTGTGCCCATGACTGAGAACCAAATAAAATTGCAATGAGAACGGGTTTGAACCCCGTCCAAATAAAATGTTTGTTCATAAATTTTTTTGTTTAACGTTTAATAAATAAAAAAACTCCTTTGATAAGTGCTACTACCAAAGGAGTTTAAATTTTATTTATTTTTTATTAAGACAGTAGCAGAGACATAGGTATGATGACATACAGAACACAGCAAACATTACCATGTAAAAAGAATTGATAATTAGTGTCATTTGTGGCTTGAAGTTGAGCGTCTGAAAATTCGGCTGCAAACTTAAATAAGTGAAAGCAATATGATACGTAGTTCAACACTTTTATTTTTATTTCTATGTGAAGATTTTAGTTACAGAGTTTAAAATCAATTTATAAGTTCAACTATCTAGTGCAATAGTAACACCCGTAGCCAACTGGTTGACTATGGTAAACAGGTTCTTTTCGACGTTTCAAAAAAGGATTCAACAGAAAACATGATTGAAAGAGCAAAGGAGCCAATTGGAAATCCTTTCAAAGAAAGGATACCCTAAAAAATCTATAGCCGAAGTTGAGGTGTTCATCGGAAAACCATATAGAGTGCAATGTTCTCCAAAATTAGGACAACCGTTTAAGTGATATCTTATGAGTTATATTTTGCTATACATTTTAGGATATGAAGCGAAGCAACATTCTAATTCAAGGTGGCGAAGGAAGTCTTTCAAGAGTGCTACCGTATCCACGCATGAGCTCGTCGTTTTAAAGTTCTTCCAGTTCCAATGGCCATTTGGAAAAAAGCGGTTGACCAACGAGTCAAAGATTTATTTCATCTTTTGAAGGTTCGGCAATCAGAAGATCAGAAACCAAAACCATGAGATTATTGCAACCAAATCATAGGTTAGTAGCCGATGGAAATAGTGAACAAAAAAACGGATGAAGCCATAGACGTTAGTCGAGCATCCTCAGGTGGGGGATAAATCCTCTCATTGGAGTATGGTTAGACCCTATGTTTTATGATCGGTTGGCTGGTATTACAATGCCATTAGACTTTCAGCGCTCCAATGGCGATTGGTGGATTTGATTAAGGCAAACTTTATCCACTATCTTTTTTTTTAGTGATCGACGAATGTTCCGATACCGAGATGATGCATCTCTTTTGAGAACAAGTGGCTCAGGATTTCAAAGAATATAAGATCATCATGCAGGTGGACCAAGCCCGATGTCGCCAATCGAAAGACTTCAAGATTCCCGAAAACATTGTTTTGATCGAACAACCACCCAACAGCCTAGAACGCAATCCCGTCGAGCAGATAGGGGGGAGGTCCGAGAAAAATTTCTAGACAACCAACTGTTTGAAACGCTAGAGGATTTGAAAGAACAACGAACTCATGGGTTCTAGGAGATTGCTGAATACGGAAAAAGATTGGAATCCTTAACGAACTTCCCGCATATTAGAAATGTAATACAGAAAGCAATTTAGTATTAGCAATTTCAATTGATACCTTTGTTGTCTAAAAAATCAGAGATCAACTCTCAAAGACGTCCCTCAAAAAAACTTGTATTAACCGATGAATCAATTCCAGTTATTCGATGGATGGAAAGACTTAAGTTTATGCTTCAAATAATCGCGAAAAGTCAAACCAATATGAAAAGTTAACCGATGAAACTTCTTTCAAGAATACAAGGAATACTATCGCTGAGAAGATCACTTCGAGTTCAGTTTTTTTTAGCGATGATTGGAATCTTAGTGATTTCTGGATTATTAGTCATCTTAACAACTTCGTATCAATATGAAGCACAAAGAGAAAAATATCATTTTAATCGGTTGAACAGAAAAGAATCCCAAATTATTCGTCATATTGATTACATCGTCGATAAATACAATTTAGTAGGATTAGATATTGAAAAATGGAAAAATTTGGAAAATGATTTTAATCAAATCAATCAGATACATAGTGTCAAATATTCTTTGTTTGCCATGAATGGACAAAGTATCTTTTCTTTTTTCGTTCCTCTTGAAGTCATGACCAATGATTATCAATTGGATTCAGAGTTGATTGAACAAATAAAAGAGGCTCCAGAAAATCGAATTCTAGAAACCAATATCAAAGAAGTGGATCAGTATAGTTCTTCTTTTCGGATACTAAAAGATCCGCTGAATACACCCTATGCTATTTTATTTTATCCCTATTTTTCGGATATCGATATTGCAGAAAATGAACTTAATATTTTTCTACAGAGCTTTTATCAAATCTATATTTTTCTCCTAATAGGGACGATCATATTTGCATTCTTTATTGCTCGACTTGTCACACGCACCATTGAATCAGTAAGAATTAAATTAAATCAAACGGATTTACAAGTTCAAAATGAAAAATTAGAAATAGTCAATGCGCCGATTGAAATCTTGGGGCTTATTGAAGCATACAATAAAATGATTGATCAATTAACCGCTAGCGCAAACCAGTTAGTGGAACAAGAAAAAGATTATGCATGGAGAGAAATGGCTAGACAAATAGCTCATGAAGTTAAAAATGCATTAACCCCCATGCGATTGATTGTGCAAGACTTTATGGAACAATTTGACGTTAACAAAAAAAAATCAAAAAAGAAGTTATCAGAATTTGCTTCGACTTTACTTGAACAAATTAATTCGATGTCAGAATTGGCCGAATCCTTCTCGTATTTTACTGCTGAACCCAAGAAGAACTTGACTGAATGTGATTTGGTCAACCATACCAAATTAGTAGCTGTTTCTTTTGCCAATTTTGATGTTCGAATACAATCTTCTCATGAAAAAATCATCTATACCCTTGATGTCAATCAATGGACAAGAGTGCTCAATAATCTAATTCTTAATGCACAACAAGCCATCCCAGACCAAAGAGAAGGTTATGTTGTCATCGATTTCCAACGATTAAATGATAAAATTGTTGTTGAAGTAAGAGATAATGGATGTGGTATCAACTCTGAGTTAAGAAACGCCATTTTTGAACCTAAGTTCACTTCAAAAAATTCGGGAACAGGGCTTGGTTTAGGAATTGTCCGAAACATCATCCTATCCCATGGGGGTACGATCACTTATGAATCAATCATCGACATAGGCACAACCTTTAGAATTGTGTTCCCGGTCAATTAATGGAGGGTCAAACTCCATCGATTGCAGATTTAGCAGTATTGATCGTAGGCTTCGACTAAATTTTCTGAAATCAAATATGCGGGACGACCTTCGATATGATGTCTTTCAATCATATGAACTAATGCTCCGTCTTTGAATAAGGCAATGCTTGGAGAGCTAGGCGGAAAAGGGGCCATTTTTGATCGAGCAGTGTCGGTAGCCTCTTTATCGACGCCAGCAAAAACCGTATATAATTTTTCTGGTTTTTTAGAGTGATTTAAAGAAGAGATGACCCCTGGACGAGCATTTCCCGCAGCACATCCACAAACGGAATTCACCACGACTAGGGCAGTGGTTTTTTCAGCAAGAGCATCATCAACTTCAGATGAAGTCAATAGTTCGTTAAATCCTGCTTGAACAAGCTCTAATCGCATGGGTGCAACTAATGATTCTGGATACATGACTATGTGTTTTTTTGCAAAGGTATAAATATCCCAACCAAAGCTGATTAATTTGTTAGATTTGTTCAACCATCAGAGTGAGATATTTTCTTCCGGTTTAATGACTTTCTGATTTGAGATTCTTAGTGGCATTTTTCGGTTTGATTTTCATCAAACCATGGTTTCTTGGTGCAACTATTGGGTATTTCGTAGGCTTTTTAATTGAAAAGTTATTTTCCAGTTCTTCACAAAGAACAAGAACTGCTTTTTCTTATCAAAATGATGCTAGGCATCTTGATTTACGTGTCAAAATCCTCATGCTAGCCATGAGGATTGCAAAAGTAGATGGCAATATTTTACAAAGTGAAAAAACATTCATCAGGAGTTATTTTTCAAGTGTTTATGGGCCTGTCGAAGTCGATCGTATGGTCCGTACTGTTCGGAATAATCCGAATTATTTAAATCTCAGCTCAGGAGAAATCGCCAGAGAGTTTGGTCAAAAATTAAAATATGCACTTCGAGCGACGTTATTGCATGTTCTGTTCCGAGTTGCTGAAGCTGATGGAAAAATCAGTCCTGCAGAGGTCCAAGAAATTGAAAAGATTGCTCGGCTTTTGGGGGTTACTCAAGCCGATTATGATAGTGTTAAAGCCATGTTTTTTCAGGTCAATGATTCTGCCTTTACCATTTTAGAGGTAAGTCCTAACGCAAGTGTCGCTGAAATCAAGCAAGCTTATCGGACAATGGTCAAAAAATATCATCCAGATCGAATACGTTCTGACGATCCCGCCATCAAGCAAAGTGCCAAAGAAAAGTTTTTGCTAATTCAAGAGGCATATGAAGAAATAAAAAAGAAAAAGGGATTTTGAGGATGTGATGGTCGATGTTGATAAAGGAAGTAGATGTAAAAGATTTAGTTTCACTTGTTGAATTAAAACAATCCCCAAAAGAATGATAGACAAACTGTTCTTTTTTCTCAAATTAGGTTTTAATCATGTGTTGGACTTTACGGCGCTAGACCATGTGCTTTTTTTGGTGGTGATGGCTTTGCCTTTTTCATTGAAGCATTGGAAAGATTTAATCATCATTGTAAGCATCTTTACCATTGGTCATAGTGTCTCGATGCTTGTTGTTTACATGGGTCTTTATCCTCATTCCATGAACTGGATTGAACTTATGATTTCTCTGTCTATAGTCTTGGTGGCGACAAAAAATATTTTTACAAATAAAAAATCAACAAGAACCTATGACAGAAAATGGTTTTATTGGTTGGTTACTTTATTTTTTGGACTAATTCATGGATTTGGTTTTGGCAGTTTTTTTAGACAAGCAAGCGATCAAGGAGAAGCATTTGTAACTCTTGTAGGATTTGCTTTTGGTGTTGAAGTAGCCCAGCTGATGGTGGTGGGGATTGTTGTCCTTTTAAACTATATTCTGATTCAAAGAATCAAAGTCGTAGAATTTTTTTGGCTTCTATTCGTTAGTTCAATCGTATTGATTGAAGCCACGCGAATGGTCATTAGAAATATTATGGAATTGTAGCATCTTTTAGTTGATAAATCCTACTCCTGCTGTATTGTTTGTTAAATAATTGATTAAGATAAAAGACCCTAGTGGTTTGTTCTCTGCAAAGGGTCTGATGAGCAATTCTTGTCCCAATTGAAATTGAACTTTACCTAAATCATTGATTTGAAGATAATTGATGTTTTCAATCCCGCCAGTAATTAAGTTCATTTTCCCTTCTACTGAAACCACTTTGCAAAGAATACGATTGACCCCATGTTGCATCCAGTATTTATTTCCATGTTCTAAAGCATCGCTTTCCATCCAACATACAGTCGCCTTGAATCGGTTCGTCTTTTGGAGGGTATGAGGATCTGAAACAATGACCGAACCCCGAGAAATATCAATGTCATCTTTTAGATAGAGGGTGATGTTTTCAGATTCCTTTGCCTCATGGGTTTCTTTCCCATGATGCTCTATTTTGGTGATGTTGGAAACATTAGAACCTGGAAATACCACCACACTTGAGTGATTCATGAATTTTCCGCAGGCAACTTTTCCAGCATATCCTCTTGGAACAGACCCAGTTTGGTCTTTAGGACGCAAAACATATTGTACATTCAAAACGCTATCTTTTGATGATGGTTCCACAACATTTAATCGTTCAATTAAATCAAGCAATATGTTTCCTTGATACCATGGTATGTGAACGCTTTTAGAGACAATATTATCACCATGGAGAGCTGAAATAGGAATAAAAAATAATTTTTGATGTAATCGATTGGAGGATTGATTCAGGCTCAAAATGTCTTTTTGAATTTCCTTGAATTTAAGTTCAGAAAAGCCGATAAGGTCCATTTTATTAATCGCAAAAATTAATTGAGAGATTCCTAATAGTGAGGTGATTCTGAAATGTCTGATGGTTTGTTCAGAAACTCCTTTTTGTGCATCTAATAAAATAATGGCAGCATGTGCTGTTGAAGCACCCGTCACCATATTTCGTGTGTACTCAACATGACCTGGCGAGTCAGCAATGATGTATCGTCGGGTTGAGGTTTGTAAATAAATATGAGAAACATCAATGGTGATGCCTTGCCTTCTTTCAGTCAATAGCCCATCAGTTGCTAATGAAAAATCGACATACCCTTTATTGTCAATACGACTTTTTTCTTCAATGTGTTCTAACTGATCTTTTTTTAAAGATTTTGTTTCAAAAAGCAATCGACCGATCAGGGTGCTTTTACCATCATCGACGCTACCAGCAGTAGCAATTCTAATGATTTGTTTCAAGGTCTAGAAATAACCGACTTTTTTTCGCTCTTCCATAGCTCCTTCAGAACGTTTGTCATCCATTCTTGCCCCTCTTTCGGAAAAGGAGGATTGTTTGATTTCATGGATCACCGAACCAATATCTTGAGCATCAGATAAAACGGCAGCAGTACAACTTAAATCCCCAACAGTTCGAAAACGAACCATTTTGGTTTCGATTTGATCATTAGAAATTTGAGATAATTTGCTAGCAGGCATCCATTGTCCATTTTTAAGAAATACTTTTCGTTGATGAGCATAGTATATAGAGGGCAACTCTAGCTTTTGATCCCGAATATATTCCCAAACATCTAGTTCTGTCCAATTCGAAATCGGAAAAACCCTCACATTTTCTCCATGATGGATCAAGCCATTTAAAAAATCAAAGACTTCGGGGCGTTGTAATTTTTCATTCCATTGACCAAAAATATCTCGAACAGAAAATACTCGTTCTTTGGCCCTTGCTTTTTCTTCGTCTCGTCGTGCTCCTCCAATACAAGCATCGATTTTAAAACGTTCAATGGTTTCCAATAAGGTTGTGGTTTGCAATATATTACGACTAGCATCTTTGCCTTTTTCTTCAATGACGGTCCCTCGATCAATGCTGTCTTGCACATAACCAACATGTAAGGTGACATTATATTTTTTCACTAAGTAGTCGCGATGTCGAATGGTTTCAGGAAAATTATGTCCTGTATCGATATGCAATAATGGATATGGAATGGTCGCAGGAGCAAATGCTTTTTGACTTAAATGGAGTAAGGCAATAGAATCTTTGCCACCAGAAAAAAGAAGACTTGGATTTTGAAATTGCCCTGCGACTTCTCTCAATATATAAATGGCTTGTTCTTCAAGATAGTTTGAGGTAATCATTGGATGTTTTGAAATGGTTCGTTGATATGAAGCCCACACTCTCTTTTGCTTTCTTCCCACCACCATCTGCCAGCTCGAATATCTTCTCCAGCTTTGATGGGTCTCGTGCATGGAGCACATCCAATGGAGGGATATCCTAAAGCATGCAATGGATTTTGAGGAATATTAAATTGGTCGATAAAATGATTGATTTCCTTGAGAGTCCAATGGATCAAGGGATTGTATTTGGTAATTTGAAATTGTTGATCCCACTGAAATCGTTTCAAATTTTGACGATGCTGACTTTGCTGTGCTCTCAATCCTGTTATCCAAAGATCGGCTCCCTTCAAGACTCGTTTCAATACGTTGGTCTTTCTGATACGACAACACGCTTTTCTATTTTCAATACTGCGGTAAAAACTATTAACTCCGGTGGCCTGAATAAAATCCTCAAGTTCTTGATGATCGGGATGATACACCTGAATTGACTTTTGATATTGAGTCATGGTTTGTTCTAAGAGATGTTGGGTTTGTTCAAACAATCTTCCAGTATCTAAGGTAAAAATGGTGATCGGTAAGTCATTTGTAAAAATCACATGAGTTAACATCTGATCTTCTTGACCTAGAGAAGATGAAAATACGATCTTTTCAAAACCTTCAACAGATAAAAGAGATAACCCTTGATCTAAGGATACATCTTGAAATTTTTGATTGAGTCGATCTAAATTGTGACTCATCACTCACTTTTTTTCCCCCAACTCAGTCTATTCCATGCCCTTTCATGAATAAAATACAACACCATTTTTGTGACTAATTCAATAAATCCGATAGAAAGTGCCTCAACAATGGTACCAGTTATGAAATAGGAAATCAAAATCGTATCAAGAGTCCCCAAGAATCGCCAACTAAATGCTTTGACAACACTTCGAGAAACTGATTCAGAATATTTCTTTTTAGGTTTTTGAATCGGTGAGCGAGAATATTTCTTGCTAAGTAAGATATCAATTAGCATACTTCTGAGTCCTTACCCAAGGTATGGGATGTTCGGCAAATATAAAGACAATAGGACTTATACTCATTCAAATTCTGTTTGATGTCCATTTCACGTCACCTTCTTTCTTGACAAATAAGATGGATTTGTCATTCACCTCGATGATGATCGGTAGGTCATAGATCAGAAATTGAAGAAGTAAATTGGTGTGAATGAATCGATTCTATTTTAGGTGTTGATTCCTTTGGAATGGATAAAATAAAGGGCATGAATGTTCTAAAGAGCATTGATACTATCATCCCCAAAATGAATTCTTATTGTACTTTTGATTCGTATGAAATCAATGGATGTCAAAAAAACGGAAGAGAGCACTCTTGGTCAGTTTGAAAGTAAAAAAGAACCAAGAAAATCCTTACAGACATTTTTAAGGAATCAGAATAGATTGTATGTGAATTCTTTCAATATCATTGACCGAAAAGCTTCCATTATGATTCGGATGAACTCCATTATTATTTCAGGAGTCTTTTTGTTTTACAACAATGTTAGGGATGTCGAGTTGGGAAGTCTAATTGGATTAATCTTAATCGTCTGTTGTTTTTTGTCTTTATTATTTGCATTAAATGCTTCTCGGCCAAATTCCTTTGGCGCTTATTTATTTATCAGGCAGAACACGAAAAAACGTCAATTAAAAACGGAAGAAACCGTTTTCGTGACCGGAGTCAATGCTCACGTTTCGGAAGAAGAATTTGAAGAAGCTTTTGATAAAATCGTTAAAAATCAAAAACTTCAAATAGGGAATCAAGCCAGAGCAGCTCATATGTTTGAAAAGCGAATTAGAAATGCTTTTTTTCTTATTGAAATATCATATTTGACATTTATGGTTGGTTTTATAGGTGTCGTGGTCTTATTCATCATCGGCAATCTCTAGTACGCTATTGCTTTTTCCTTGAGAAAAAATCTATTTTATCTTGCATTTCTCTTGCTATCTGGAAGTTGTGCAACATACCAACCTCAAAACAGATCGATAACGAAAGGGTCTTTTCCTCATGAAAAAGAAATTCATCACTCATTTTATTTCATTGGTGATGCTGGAAAGGCAGATCTTCACGAAGGCTCTTTAACGCTCAAGGCTTTTAAGAAAGAATTAGATCGTGCATCAACAAATGCCACAGTGATTTTTTTAGGGGATAATGTTTATGATCACGGAGTTCCAAAAAAATCGGCCGAAGGTTACGCGTTAGCTACTTATCGATTGAAAGTTCAGACTGACGTCACCAAAAAATTTAAAGGAAATACCATCTTTTTGCCTGGAAACCATGACTGGTTCAATGGATTAGACGGTTTGAAAAGACAAGAAAATTTGGTAGAAAAACATCTCGGCAAAAATACTTTTTTACCAGAAGATGGGTGTCCTATGATACGACGACGTGTGACTGAGGAGATTGATTTAATCATTATTGATAGCCAATGGTATCTTACCAATTGGAATAAACATCCCAAAATAAATGATGATTGTGATATCAAAACACGAGAAGATTTTTTAGATGAATTTGATAATCTGATCAAAAAAGCTAGAGGCAAAACAACCATTGTGGCAATGCACCATCCAATGTATGCGAATGGTCCTCATGGTGGGCAATATTCTTTGGTGAGTGGTTTGAAGCCTTTACCATTAGTTGGAAAACTGAAGAATGTCATTCGAAAGACAAGTGGACTCAATAGTGCAGATATTCAAAATAAGCGATATAGAGAACTTAAAAAACGGATGGTTACCATCGCTCAAGCGAATAAAAAAGTGATTTTTGTATCAGGGCATGAGCATAGTTTACAGTATTTGGTTGAAGATAATTTACATCAAATCATCAGTGGATCAGGGTCCATCATTTCTCCAGTTCGTGTGGTCGATGGGGGGCGATTTGGCTATGCAACCCATGGCTTTGTCCGTTTGGATATTTTTAAAGATGAATCATCTTATGTACGCTTTTATGAGGCAAAAGAGAACGAAATTGTATTTGAAAGTCAAGTTTTTCCTCCAAACACAGAGAAACAGGTCGATAACTATTCATCAGAATTTGCAGCTAGCATTTCGGCTACGATTTATACCGATGAAGAAGTGGATCAAACCGCCCTTCAAAAATGGTTATGGGGTGAACGTTATCGAAAATATTATAGCACAAAAGTAAAGGCCCCAACTGTCAACCTCGATACGCTTTTTGGCGGATTAAAACCTATGAGAAAAGGTGGGGGAAATCAATCGAAATCACTGCGTTTGGAAGATAAGAATGGAACGCAATATGTCATGCGAGCCTTGAGAAAGCAGGCGCTGCAGTATCTACAGGCTGTACTGTTTAAAGATCAGTATATAGAAGGGCAATTTGATGATACCGTTGCAGAAAGTTTATTATTGGATGTCTTTACGGGATCGCATCCATATGCTCCATTTGTCATTGCTGATTTATCAGATGCTGTCGGCGTATTTCATACCAATCCTGTCTTGTATTATGTTCCGAAACAAAATGCTTTAGGTTCTTTTAATCAAGAGTTTGGTGATGAACTATACATGATTGAAGAACACGCTTCGGAGGGGCACGGTCATCAAGCTAGTTTTGGGTTTCAAGATGAATTATTAAGCACCCCTGATATGCTCGAAAAATTGCATCAAGATGAAGACTTTGTTCTTGATGAAGCTTCCTATATAAGGGCCCGTTTATTTGATATGTTAATCGGAGATTGGGATCGACATCAAGATCAATGGCGTTGGATTCAGTTTGATGAAGATGGTAAAAAAGTAATGCGACCATTGCCTCGAGACAGAGACCAAGCATTTTCAGTCATGTCCGATGGGTTTTTATTGGGAGCAGCGGTTCGATTGGTTCCATTTTCCAGACTACTCAGAAAGTATTCTGATGATTTAGTGGATGTCAAAGGAGTCAATCTCCCACCTTATCCATTGGACATACAATTAATCGTTCAATCCGGAAAGAGTGTTTGGGACCAGCAAGTAGCTATCATTCAGAAGGGGATCACAGATGAAATAATTGATCGAGCATTTTTAAACATGCCAGAAGAAGTTCGAGATGAAACGGTTGAAGAAATCAAACGAAAACTAAAAGCTAGACGAAGGAATCTTCAAAAAATATCGGATAGATATCATGCTTTTCTGAATAAACATGTAGTGATTAAAGGAACCAATAAAGATGATTGGTTTGATGTCCATCGTTTGCCAAATGGAATGACGAAAATCACTGCCTTTCGGATTCAAAAAGGTGAAAAAGGAGAGATTTTTCATGAGCGGGTTTATTCTCATCAACAAACTCAAGAAATATGGATTTATGGATTGGATGATGAGGATGTATTTCATGTATTTGGAGAGAATAGTGACCATGAAATCAGATTGCGATTCATAGGAGGTCAAAACAAAGACACCTTTAATATTAGAAATGGAAAACGGGTTACGTATTATGATTATCAATCCAAGAAAAGTGAGGTGATTACTAAAAAGGGAAAACAAAAGTTTCTTGATGACTATCAAACCAATGTATACCATTTTAAAAAGGTAAAGACAAGCGAGACTCTCATGTTACCTTCTTTAGGGGCAAATCCAGATGATGGATTTAAAATAGGTTGGAGTGTATCAAATAAGAACTTTGGTTTTGAGCGTAATCCATTTACATCTCAGCATCATTTAAATATAGGGTATTATTTCGCTACAGAAGGCTTTGACATTGCTTATTCTAGTGAGTTTGCCCATGTTTTTCATGGAGTCAATTTTGGCATTGAAGGCATATTCACTAGTCCCAATTATGCGATCAATTTCTTTGGATTTGGTAATGGCACTGATAATCTAGAGGAAGAAAAGTCTTTAGATTTCAATCGAGTAAAATTTAAAACCCTGAAATTAAAACCTTCACTAGTTTGGCGAGGAGACTTAGGAAGTCGTTTTAGAGTCGGTGTGTTTTATGAGAGTAATGAAATTGAACGAACCAAAGGTCGGGTGTTAGATATTTCATCGATTGATGAAGATGTTTTTGAAAAGAAAGAATTCATTGGGGGTGAAATCAACTATCATTTTGAAAATAAAGACAATATTGCTTTTCCGACACTAGGGTTTCAATTTTCTTTTGATGCAGGATTCAATTACCATATAAATTCTCAAAAAAATTATGGTTATGTTATTCCTGAGATTGGATTCAATTATCCCTTGATACCAAGTGGTCAATTGGTTTTAGCGACAAACTTTCGCAGTCATTTCAATATTGGTGATGATTTTCAATTTTATCAAGGAGCAACCATTGGTGCTAAAAATGGACTAAGAGGGTTTCGGAACGAGCGATTTACTGGCAAAACGTCATTTGTTCAAAGCACGGATCTTCGATGGGTCTTCAATAACATGAAAACGGGATTATTACCCATAAGAATGGGGTTCTTTGGTGGAATTGATTATGGACGAGTTTGGATGGATTGCGGTCAAACGACTCTCGATTGCCATGAAACAAATCTGTGGAAAAATTCTTTAGGGGGAGGATTTTTTATGAATGCTGCAGAGATGTTATCAGTCAAAATTTCAGCATTCAATAGTGATGAGGGTCTTCGACTCTCTTTTGGTTTAGGATTTGATTTTTAATTCCGTTATTGTCCCAACATAAAGTTTTTTCAAGTATTGCGTTTGACTTTTTGCTTGTAGGGAGTAGAACATATTATTTGCTTTTTCTCTGATTAGATTCACTTTTCGTCCTCAACCCAACATTCGACATCCCCATTTAACCTTGGAATGATTTGAATAGGTAAAGTCTTATGTTAAATTGATGATCATTCGTCATACCATACATCAAACCATTGGTGTAACTCGTCGAAGAAAAAAGGGGAGTCTCAACAACAATCTTTCGTCGAACCTACTATTGTCCAATCCATCAATAGGCATCAAATTCATTTACCGCCTGTCCGTCAAACTTGAAAAAACGAAGTATTAGCAACCTTCCAAATTGCATGAAGAAGTGATCAAAATCGTTCCTATTCAGGAATCACAGATTTCTCGATAATGATTGATGTTGGAAGAACCTTTTCATGATTCCCATAGGTGAGGCTTAAATGATATTTTAATGAGGGAATAGGCACGGAACACAATCCATATTCATTGATATCCACAATCCCTTTAAAAAGCATTTTGTTATACAAATCTTGAGCTTGTTCCATCGAAATCGTTTGAGATAAAACGGATAGCAACTCTTTGGTTTTAAAAACCAAAGGCAAAGAATCAATGGCTGATGTCATCAATTTTCTGAAAGCCACGATTTGCTGAACCACATCCGGCACGCTTTTCGAAACCGGTCTTCCTCTTGGTTTCTGAACAAAAAATCATCCCTCATGAGTCCTTTCATTGGGTAGCTCTTTTTGAAGTTCTTTTTTAAAATCGCTCACCAAAGAAGTCAAGGCTCGGTAGCTAGAGCCAAAGGTTTGGGCGACTTGTTGTGCGGAGGCTTTTTCGACAGAATACATGCGGAGGGCTTCATCATGCTTGTGGGCCGTTCACTTGGGTTTTAAGAAACAATGATGGATGTTCCTATTCCTTGATTTATTGCCGTGATTAGGATAATAAAAAATCACAAAACATAAGATGACGCGAACAAAAAGTAATCAAATCGTTGTTATTAGGGGATTTGAGGGGTTTGATTGATGTGATTTTTCCAAAATGATGTGGAAAGCACTCGCGGTGTATTTCATAAAATACCGTATCATAAATCGTGGATTGGGAATGAAGAGGATGCCAAAGTGCGTCAATAAAGGCTTTGACACGGAATGGGTTTAAATAAAAGGGATGTCACTACGGTTAATTAAGTACGTGAAAATCGGTGATAACGCTATATCCCAAACTGTTTTTAAATGTACATCATGGTATTGATGTACTAATAAATGACGCATTTTTTCTATTTTACCCCACGGAATCTTTGGAAACGAATTTTTAACGTCATTCGTCATCCGATAAACATACTCCCCCACTAATTCAATGTTTTGGGACTTATGTATTTATCTTGAATTGGTTCTTTCTCAATATCTCTTGATGGAGCTTCATAGTTTTCGGGGGATAATCTTGGAGCGTTGTGATGTGTTTTCAAATAGGTTCTCAAAGAAGGGATCGGAATGGAACAAACATCATTATCGTCAAGGTGAATAATCCCTTTTGACAAGCTTCTTTCATATAAGAAATCGGCTTTTTCTTCTGGAACATTTTTACAAAGAAGCGAGACAAAGTCTTCTCCTTCAAAATGGGGTGGTAAGGATTGTATTGCCATATTGATAAGGTACTTTTCTTTATTAGGGATTCCTTTACATCGATCTTTATAGTATAAAATTTTAAGGTGATCCCCAAAATCCAAGACCTTTTTCAAAGTATGATCTTTCAAAGAAGTTCCAATATCAAGGTATTCATTGACTGCATTGACATACGATTGAAGATGCCTTGGCCATCCTTCGGTTCGTTGAGTAATGGCATCAATCCATTTTTCAGGATTGCTGGGGGTTTGGAACTCTTGAGTCAACCAATCTTTCAAAATTTTATATTCAATCTCTTTATCAAGTGCTTCTAAATAATGAGCCGAAGTAGAACTAAACCGAGAAATACCAAATGATTCAAGAGTTTCTCTTGTTCTACTCAAACCACCAAATAAAAGAATAAATCCTTTTGAAGATTGAAAATTATGGTAAGTTCTCAGAAAATTGATAATACTTTCTCTTTTTTCCTGCGTTTTGATTTGTCCTAATGTTTGTGCTTCATCCAAATACAACAAGGTAGATTTTGACCGAACGATTGATTCATTGAGATAATTCGTTTCTTCTGTTTTTTCAGGTGTCATTCCAAATTTGATGATTGAAAGATCAACGCCATACTCTTTTTTAAGGTCCTGGAGACTTTTCTTTTGTGTAATACGCCTAAAAAAATCTTTGGAATCATGTAAGCATTGGTTATCTAATTCAATCACTCGCCAATCTTTCTTTCTTGCTATTTCACAACACTTTTCAATAAGAGCTGTTTTGCCAACACCAGGTGGGCCTTGAAAAAGAAGACTACTTCCTTATTCTCTTTGAACAGTTTCGTTTAACAAACTTTTTAGAAGATCTAATTGTTCCACTCGACCATGAAAGTATTTGGCTCGACCTCGTTCGCTAATAAATTGTTTGTCTTTAGCCATGATACGATTAATAAGATCTTCCTATTGCCACACCGAAGATACCTGTTTTTCGGGTATCAAAAGACATGATTCCCCTAAACTTCTTGACGTTCAACAATCAACGGCTGTTCTGATTTCTGTCGCATCGCACGAGTGTATTTCGAAACGTTTCATAGTTCCCTTTCAAATTGATCCATTAAGCGATTGATTTTGGAAATCGCTTTTCGAATTTGCTT
>JAPORT010000043.1 GCA_026710085.1 Flavobacteriaceae bacterium
TTCACGACTCTATAAAGATACAACTTTTTTGGTTACTAAAGTATATAAGTCCCTAAGTTATCTACTGGCGATAAAACGGATGGAGTCGTTACAGCTTTTAATTTTTGGGGAATGAAATCACTTGCTTGAATGATGATTTACTCACATTCCAAGCACAATCTCATGCCGATATGTCTAATGCATGAAAGGAATGATCATGTCACTTTTTTCTCGGGATAGGAGATTGATACTACATGAAATACGATGATGATTTCTAGACGTCAAACAAGGAATATCAAACACAAATTGGCATTGATTTTCCAAAACGGTCCACTACAAGAAGATGGTTTTCCCGTTTTTTACCGCTTGATCACAGGCCAGAGCGATTTTAAGACTTTCCAAGGCCTGTTGTAAATGATCTTCAAGATCATGGCTCTGAGTAATGGCTTTATAGAAGTAATCCTGCTCGTTATCACAAAGTTCTTGGTGTGATGGATCATCTTGGTATCTGATAAATTCATCACCTTTGATGAATTGGCCTTTGTGATCAATAGCAGCGTGGTGAATTTTTATCACATTTGATTTGGTATGTTTTTCGATATCATCTGATCCCGAATCATAAATTCCTTCTTCCGAAATGATCGACACCGAACCTTTAGGCCCCATGACATCTTTAATAAAAAAAGCGGTTTCACTAATCATGGGGCCCCATCCAGCTTCATACCATCCAACGGAACCATCATCAAATCTGATTTGTAATTGACCATAATTATAATTATCCTTTGAAACCTCATCACTCAAGCGAACCCCAATGGCTGATACGCTTACGGGCTTCGATTGAACCATTTGACACATCACATCTAAGTAATGAACACCACAATCAACAATAGGACTTAACGAAGCCATCAAGCTTTTATGAACTTGCCACATATGACCACTACTTTGTTGATTTAAATTCATACGCATCACTAGCGGTTTTCCTAGTTGGTGAGCTTGGTTGATAAATTCGACCCAAACCCTATGGTGTCTCAATATATATCCAACAACCACTTGCTTTTGCTTTTCACTAGCTAAATTGATTAGCTTTTGACAATCTTCAACGGTCGTTGCCAAAGGCTTTTCGATGAATACATGACAATTATGTTGGAGAGCTAAGCAACCAAACTCATAATGGGTATCAGGATAAGTACAAATACAAACCGCATCAGGCTTTGTCCTTTTTAAGGCGAAAGGATAATCATCAAATAAATCGTATGGACTATTTAATTCTTTTTGAAGCTTGTTTTTACCATCCCCTTGATCGACTAGTCCCACAATTTGGAATCCATCATGTTGATGGTAAGATTTGGCATGCGAGGAACCCATATTTCCACATCCCACGACCAAGACTCGGATTAATGCGTTAGAATCGGTTGAACTAGCGGGTTCCTTCATGATATGTCTGATTTGGTGAGTTTGTAAGAATACAAGAACAAATATTAGAAAATTTCATCAATAGGTGTGTCCATTGAAGAGTATGATTCTATCAAAATCTATTGAATCTCCATTTCTATATAGGTTAAAAATTGATTTTCAAGTAATTAACGAGATAAGTAGCGGTCCAAATGCATTTGATTTAATTCATCCGAATCGCCATAATGCTCTCGTAATTCTTGTAATTGTTGATGCAATTCCTCTTGAATAGGGGTATAATCCTCATGATTATAGAGATTATTCATTTCGCTTGGATCTTTTTCCAAGTCATACAATTCCCATTCATCAACATCGTAGTAAAAATGGATCAATTTGTAGCGGTTGGTACGAATTCCGTAATGTCTTTTGACCATGTGAACTGAAGGATATTCATAATACGTATAGTAGATAGCTTCACGCCAATCGCTGGATTGATGGTTAAGCAAGTTTCGAAATGATTTTCCTTGATATTCTTCGGGGATATCAATATCAGCATAGTGTAAAATAGTGGGAGCTAGATCTAAATTTTGTACCAATTGAGTCACTTGGGTTCCGGGTGAAATTTCATTGGGATATTGAATCAATAAGGGAGTTCGCAATGATTCTTCGTACATGAAGCGTTTATCAAACCAACCATGTTCTCCTAAATAAAATCCTTGATCTGAAGTATAGATCACAACGGTATTTTCAATGAGGTTATTTTCTTTGAGATATTCCATGACCTGACCAACACCGTCATCGATGGATTGAACAGTCCGGAGATAGTCTTTGATGTATCGATTAAATTTCCATAAGGCAATCTCTTTTTCAGTCATTGATTCATAGTTCTTGAGAAAGGCTTTGTTTTTTGGCTCATAAGCATCATGCCATGCTTTTTTCTGTTGGTCATCGAATCGCTCCAATTGGTTTAAGAATCTAGTGGATGACCGTCCGAAAGGATCTTCTACTAATTTAAAATCATGTCCCCATCTACCATGTCCCCCAGAGCCATGAGCTTTGGCTAACTCTTCTTCTGTGGCATGAATTTGCATTTCTTGAGTTTTGGCAGCCGTTCCACGACCACTGTAATCATCAAAAAAATTATCAGGGGGATCAAATGTTTTGTCATCAAAGAGCGTCAAGTATTTTTCTTCCGCTTTCCAGTTTCGATGGGGTGCTTTTTGATTATAAATCAAAAGAAAAGGTCGGTTGTTTTCTCTTTTGGTCTCTAACCAATCTAAAGCTAGTTCTGTTGTGATGGGAGTTACATGCCCATTAATTCGTTGAGTTTGGCCATTGATAATAAAATTGGGGTTATAATAATGCCCTTGTCCTGGAAGGACAGCCGAATAATCAAAGCCTTGGGGAAGACCTCGAAGGTGTATTTTACCAATGAGTGCTGTTTGGTATCCAGCAGATTGTAATCTTTTGGCAAAATTGTCTTGATCCCAATTAAAGTCTTGAATATTATCCACCTTTCCATTGATGAAACTATGTTTTCCAGTAAGCATGACAGCTCGAGAAGGAGCACAAATGGAATTGGAGACAAAACTATTATTGAAAATCGCCCCATTTTCAGCAATACGATCTATATGTGGCGTATGATTTAATCCATGCCCATAAGCACTGATGGCCTGATAAGCATGATCATCAGACATGATTAAAATAATATTGGGTTTCGGTGTAGGTTCTTTTGTTGAGGCACTTCCAAAAAACAACAGCAGTAATGGTAAATAGTAGATTTTCAAAAAATAAAAATGAAGCCCCTAAAGTACAGATTTTAGAGCAGAAATTGATGGTTATTTCATTTTCTTTTGTGTCGATTTGATTTTATTAGGTGGATCAGTTTGGACTTTATCATCCACTTCTATATTCTTTTTAGATGTTCCCAATGATTTGATTCTATGATTTCAATGGATTGAGGTGTTATTAAAAAAAGGGAACTATATACTCTATTACACAAAATTTTCGTCAATTGATTGAAAATTAGCTCCATGAATCAATCATTATCCTTATTACAATTATTTGAATTATTTCCTGATGAACGCAGTGCCGAGAAGTGGTTAGAACGAGTTATTTGGGGAAAAGAACCCATTTGTCCCCGATGTAGCTGTTCTGAATGTGTTACGGTTAGAAAAAATCGAAAACCGATGCCTTATTGGTGTGGAAAATGTCGCAAATATTTTAGTGTCCGAACAGGCACCTTAATGGCCAAAACGAATTTACCATTTCGAAAATGGGTCATTGCGATTGATTCCTTTCAAACGAAACCCAAAGGGATTTCATCCATCCAAATGATGAAAGATTTAGGGATTACCCAAAAATCAGCATGGCATCTCATTCATCGATTACGAGAAGCGATGGCTCAAGAGATACCCCTCTTTGATGGTGAAGTCGAAGTCGATGAAACTTTTATGGGTGGATTACGAAAAAACATGCCGTTGAAAAAGCGAAGGGCAACCCAAAGCACCGCAGGACGAGGCGTGGCTGGTAAGTTTCCGATTGTTGGCATGAAATGTCGCAAAACAAAAAAAGTCATCGCCAAAGCCATTGATACCACGGATCGTGAAACATTGCATGAATTCGTTCATTCAAATACAACGGAAAGTGCCATTATTGATACCGATGAACATCGAGGGTATCGCCATCTCAATCGAGAACATCATTGTATCTTGCACAGCCGATACCAATATGTGAATGGCGAGGTGCATACCAATGGGATTGAAAGTTTTTGGTCGGGGATTAAAAGAGCTTACAAAGGCACGTATCATTATATGAGTCAGAAGCATTTGGATCGCTATGTGAAAGAATTCACCGGGCGATTTAATTTGAAAGGATGGGATGTTTTAGATCAAATGAAATGGCTATTTCAAAATATGGTCGGCAAGCAACTGATGTATCGGGAATTGATAGCTTAAATTTTACTGATGGATTTTAAAAATTTCACCGATTTATACACCTATTTAAAATCTCAAAATCTACCGGATGGGGGTGGAAAAGAATTTGAACGCATTATCATTCATTTTCTTAAAACCGATAACACCTATCGATACCTCTTAAAGGATGTCATCAGTTGGAATGAATGGAATCACCGAAAGCATGTTATCAAAACAGGGGATATTGGTATTGATTTGGTGGCAGAAACGATCCATGGGGAGTTTTGGGCCATCCAATGTAAATTTTATGAAGCACAGAACTCGATTACCCTTCAAAAGATAAGCACATTTATCGCCACGTCGAATATCAAATTCATTATCAATGGAGTTGAAAAATCTTTTGATAAAATGATCTTGGTCACCACTTCTTACATATTACAACCTAATGCGAAAAAAGTTTTAGACCAGCAAGGAAATGCCAATATATTGAACAGAAGCTATTTAGAAAATGCGAATATCAATTGGAATGCCATCTATGAGGGGGAGTTTGGCGATCATGCTATTGGAGAAATCAGAACACCACGAGAGCACCAAATAGAAGCCATTGATAAAACTCAAAGTTATTTTCAATCGAAAGACAGAGGGAAACTCATCATGGCTTGTGGCACCGGCAAAACCTTTACCGCATTAAAAATAGCCGAACAACATTCTTTTGTTTGTTTTTTAGTCCCTAGTATTGCCCTTTTAGGACAAACCTTACGGGAGTGGACTAATTATACATCAAAGAGTATCATTCCTATTTTAGTTTGTTCAGACAATAAAGTCGGTAAGGCAGATACCATCGAGAGAAATAAAACAGACCATCAAGAAGAGAATAACGATACGTCGGTGGATTTGGCTCTACCCGCCACCACGAATCCAGAAATGATTGTCCATCGAATTCAAAAAGCACGTCAACAAATAGCAGAAAATCGTTTGATTGTTTGTTTTTCAACCTATCAATCGATTGACCGAGTGATGGAAGCACAACAATTATTAGAGAAAAATGATGGTCAGGGTTCCTTTGATTTGATTATTTGTGATGAAGCCCATCGAACGGCTGGTTATCATCAAAGAGATGAGGAAGGTAGTCTATTTGTTAAAGTTCATCATCAATCGAATATCAAAGGTGAGAAACGATTGTATATGACCGCTACGCCAAAAATTTATGAAGAAAACATCAAAACAAAAGATGCGATGGTGACCTATTCGATGGATGATCGTAGTGATACCAATATGTTTGGAGATGAAATCTACCGATTGAATTTTGGGGATGCGATTAAAGAAAATTTATTAGCCGATTATCAAGTTTTAATTATGCAATTAGACCAAGACCGCATGAACGAACAATTGCAGTCGATGGATTATCGCAGTCAATTATCTAGCCAAGAGGCTCAAGGGTTACTGAATTTAGAACGAAAGTATGAACGAAATTTAGCTTTAAAATTGATGGGTTCGATTCAACTATTAGGAAAAATCATCGATGATCAAGACCAAGTCTTATTGGAAAATGATACTCAGCCCATGAAGAATGCCGTGGCGTTTTGTAATCGTATCAAAGACTCGGAAAAAATAAGAAATACCTATAACCATTTTCAAAAAATAGGGCTCTTAAATGATATGGGAGGTGCATTAAAAGAAATCAGTGCAGACCATGTGGATGGTAAGGAACCATCTCTTTCACGACTCAATAAATTGAATTGGTTAAAAGATACTCAAGAAAATACATGCAAAATTTTATCCAATGCCAAATGCCTCACCGAAGGCGTTGATGTGCCCACCTTAGATGCGATTTTATTTCTGACCAAAAAATCAAGTCAAATTGATATTGTCCAGTCGGTGGGACGTGTCATGCGACAAGCCGATAACAAAAAGCGTGGCTATATTTTAATTCCTATTTTATGGAATCAAGACACATCTCCTGAAAGTCAATTAAAAAAGAGTGAAGAATTTGGCATTATTTGGCAAGTATTGAATGCCCTACGATCGCATGATGAAAACTTTAATATTGAAATCAATCAAATTCGGTCTGATCGACTTATCGAGCCTTCGGAGGATGAAACTCAAAAACTTAAAAAAACGGTCGTTATAGAATTAAGAAACATTCAAGCGGATGAACAATTCCAAGAGTATCATCAAAAACTAAAAAATAAATTGGGGTTAATAGCGGTTCAAACGAATGGCGGCATCGAAATTCAAAGTTCAGAGACTCCAAATGATCATTATCCAAACACCAATTTTCCGATCGAAATCACCAATGAAGAAATCAAGAGGCCTCAACCAAAGCCACCAAGAATTAATGTTGTTCATTCCCCCAATAGCCATTTGACGGCTGACGAGGATTTAAAACGAAAAATAGCTGGTATTGAACCTTCCAAATTATCTAAAATTCTACTTGGCAAGATTGTTGAAAAATGCGGTAATCGAGCCTATTGGACGGATTGGACAAAATCAGTGCAACAAGTGCAACAAAAGGAGATTGATCATCTCATCCATCAAATCGATAACAATTATGCGGTGCATCAAGTCTTTGAAGAGTTTGTTCAATCACTACAAGTATTAAATGATGATGCCAATGAGGAAACGATACAAAAAGAAGCCATCAAGATATTAGCAGACCATATCATTCTCAAACCGATTTTCAAGCATTTATTCCCCACTTATGATATTGAAACCAATCATTCGATTAGTGAAGGCTTAGAAAATGTCTTGGAACAATTAAAAGATTGGGGCCATACGGATTATACGGAGCAAGAACAAAAAGAATTACAAGGTGTTTACCAAAAAATTGAAAATCAAATCCAAGGAGTTAAAACATTGGGAGGAAAACAAGCCATCATCAAAGAATTTTATGGTGGCTATTTTCAATTTTCTGATCAACAACGAACAAAACGAGATGGGATTGTCTACACACCGATTGAAATCATTGACTTTATGAATCAAAGTGTTGATGATTTATTACAACAATATTTTGGGAAACAGATGACGGAAAAAGGAGTCCATGTATTAGACCCTTTCACAGGAACAGGCACTTATATCACTCGTTTATTAGAAAGTGAAGATTTGATCAGAAAACAAGATGTTGTTCGTAAATATGAAAGGGAATTAAATGCGGTTGAATTGCAATTATTAGCCTACTATATTGCTGATGTCAATATTGAAACCGCTTTTTTTTACCGAATGAACGAACACAAGCGTTTTCATGGCATCATCTGGGCAGATACCTTTGATATTGAAGAAAGGGGACACATTGATACCGCCTATTTGAGTGGTAATCGAAAAAAAATCGATCAACTAAAAACTCAAGATATTCACATCATTATCGGTAACCCACCTTATTCCACAATTAAAAGATCGAACTACAAAAAACTAAACCAAAAGGTGAAAGAAACTTATGGTCGGTTTGGTAAAGCGAATGTGTTTACAGGAAACGCCTACGTCAAAGCCTTCCGCTGGGCAACGGATAAATTAGAAGAAGGGATTATCGCTTACATCACACCATCCTCATGGTTGACGGAAAATGGAGGCCGAGGCATCCGCCACCATTTTGAAAAGGAGTTTCATGCGGTGTATGTTTATGATTTAATGCGAAATAGTAAAGTAGGTCGTGTAAAAACTAAAAAAGGGATTGCAGAGCACCAGAGTCCTATGGAAATTAACATCGATATAGCGATTACTTTTTTAATTAAAAAACCAAATTATCAGGGAAAAGCAAAGATTTATCATCACAGAGTAAAAGATACTTTGGGATGTAGTGATCGGTTAGAGAGCATCAAAAACACAACATCAGTCATTAATATAGATTTCAAAAGGATAACCCCCAACCCATACGATGATTGGCTGAACCAGCGAGTGGCGTTTCCAGAGCATTATATTCCACTCTATGCCAAAA
>JAPORT010000005.1 GCA_026710085.1 Flavobacteriaceae bacterium
CATACAGATGGTCTTCATCGAGGGCAATATGAAACACCGCATCGGTGGCCACAGAGATCGCATCCGACGTACAGGTGTCGAGAACAAGACCCATCGAAAGAAACATCAAGAAAAAACGGAGGGAGGGGAAAAATCGGTTGTTACCCTTTCTCATAGAATGTAATGGGACTTTTGCTTGATGTCATCATTGGATTTCGAAAACAAAATAAGAAATGTTTCGAGACTTATGTGTCAAAAAATTTAATATTTCTCAAAAAGAGGACCAAAGTAAAGGCATTTTTTATTTATTTATTGATAAGTTCAACAATCAGGTGCAACAATAAAAATCAAAAACGATTAGACTTAAAAGAGCTTTAATGATACAAATAAAGACGCTTAATAGAAATCATTAGAATAGTAAACAATCTCTTGCGACATAAAGATTATTCAATTCTAAGGAGTTAAAATGAGTAATTTTGCACCAAATTAAAATGAATCCGTGAAAAAAGAAATGATTAACGTTCTTGAAGATGAAGATTGTACTATCTGCGAAAATCTTGATACTCCCTTTAGTAATCATGCACCAGAATTAACTCCAGAAAAAAAAATTGAATTAATCCAACCTAAAGTAAAAGAAATATTAGAAATTCTTGGATTGGACACCAATGATTCTAGTTTAGCGAAAACACCATACAGAGTAGCAAAAATGTGGGTAAAAGAACTATTCTATGGACTGTCTGTGGAAAATAAACCATCTGTATCAAAATTTCAAAAGAATTATGATTATGGAGAAATGATCGTAAGTAAAAATATTTCTATTTTTTCCACTTGCGAACATCATTTGCTTCCCATCATTGGAAAAGCTCATGTCGCTTATTTCCCTAAAAACAATGAAGTTGTTGGATTATCGAAAATTAACCGAATTGTGGATTTTTATGCCAAACGCCCACAAGTTCAAGAGCGATTGACCTATCAAATTGTCAATGAAATCCAATCAGTGATGCAATCAGAAGATGTTGCTTGTGTTGTAGAAGCCAAACATCTATGCGTCAACTATAGAGGCATTAGAGATACCAACAGTTCCACGGTCACGAGTCTCTTTGAAGGTCAATTCAAACAACAAACGACTAAAGAAGAATTTTTAAAATCGATTTCTCTGGAAACTGAATTCTGATGAATTCAAAATTAGTTGTCTACAATTCTCTTTCAGGAAAAAAAGAGGTGTTTAAACCATTACACCCTAAAAGGGTAGGTATGTATGTTTGCGGACCAACGGTTTATAATAAAGTTCACTTAGGTAATTGTCGCACCTTTATTTCTTTTGATTTAATTCTTCGATATCTCAGATTTTTAGGGTATAAAGTGAGGTATGTTCGGAATATTACCGATGCGGGGCATTTAGAATATGATGCAGACCAAGGAGAAGATAGGATTTCAAAAAGGGCTCGATTGGAACAAATCGAACCCATGGAGGTTGTTCAAAAATATACCCTTGATTTCCATAAATGTTTGTCTAAATTCAATGTATTACCCCCCGATATCGAACCAACAGCTTCTGGACATATTATTGAACAAATCGAACTAATTAAATCCATTATTGAAAAAGGATTTGCTTATGAACGTAACGGCTCTGTTTACTTTGATGTTTTGAAGTACAATAAATCGCATCAGTACGGTATTCTCAGTAATCGAGATATCGAAGAATTAGTTCATAACACGAGAGAGCTTGATGGTCAAGATGATAAAAAAAACCCACAAGATTTTGCCCTTTGGAAAAAAGCCGAACCACGGCATATCATGAGGTGGCCGTCTCCTTGGAGTGACGGTTTTCCGGGATGGCATTTAGAATGTACTGCCATGAGTAGTAAATATTTAGGTGAAACATTTGATATCCATGGAGGAGGAATGGATTTAAAGTTTCCACACCACGAATGTGAAATAGCACAATCAACAGCTGTCAATGGAAAACCACCAGTAAACTATTGGATTCATGGAAACTTATTAACTCTTAATGGAAAAAAAATGGCCAAATCAACGGGTAGTTTTTTGTTACCTGATGATATTTTTGATGGAACAAGTAGTCTACTGAATAAATCATACTCTCCGAACGTGGTCCGTTTTTTTATGCTCCAAGCACATTATCGAAGCATACTCGATATTAGTGAATCAGCATTAATAGCCTCTGAAAAAGGTTTGGCCAGATTGTTAGATGGATTTCAGACTCTCAAAAATCTAAAACAAGGCTCAGATGAAATGAATTTCGATTATGAATCTTGGTTGGAACAGTGCCATCAAGTTATGAATGATGATTTTAACAGTCCCCTACTGATTGCTCAATGTTTTACAGCAATTAAATTCATTCAAAAAGTGGATCATAGCAGAAAAAAAATCGATGGGCAATTAATTCAAAATTTAAAAACCGGTTTAAAATCTTTTTTATTTGATGTTATGGGATTGCTACCAGAAGAACCTGAGTCAACTCAGAAAGAAAATTCAAAACTGTCTCATCAACTGATTGAAATCCTTCTTGATATCCGAAAGGATGCTCGAGAAAAGGGGGATTACACCACTTCAGATAAGATTCGAAACGAATTATCCAAAACAGGTGTCGAATTAAAAGACACTCATTTAGGAACAGAGTATCAGATGAAATAATGTGATGAAAAAAGTATTATCCTATCCATTTATCATCGCCATTCTATTTTATCAACGTTTCATTTCACCACTCTTTCCTCCCAAGTGTCGATTTCAACCAACATGTTCAGCATATTCATTAGAAGCTTTTCGAAAATATGGCCTTATCAAAGGATTCATTTTAACGGTAAAAAGGCTTTGGAAATGTCATCCTTGGGGTGGTTCTGGACATGATCCTCTTCCATAAAAATTCTGACCCTATTCTTTACATTTGTACTCTCAATATTTTCTATGATACTCTATCGATTTAATTGGCAACCAAGTGAAACCCTTTTTGAAATAGGGGATTTCGGTATTCATATCTATTCTTTGATGTTCATTGTTGCATTTGGATTGGGATATATCATCATGAGAAATATCTATAAAAATGAAAATGTAAAAATTGCTGAATTAGAATCGTTATTCACTTACATGGTTATTGCCGTTTTATTAGGTGCAAGAATCGGTGATGTTTTCTTCTATAGTTGGGATTATTATAAAGATCATTTGATTGAAATTTTATTACCTATTCGAGAAAATCCAAATGCTTCTTTGTTTTTTGGTTTAATCGATGGGTATGCTTTTTCAGGATACAAAGGATTGGCCTCTCATGGAGCTGTAATTGGGGTCTTGGTTGGTCTTTGGTTATATCAGATTAGACACAAATACCAATCGTTTATTTGGCTTTTAGATCGCATCACGATTCCAATTACCATTGGCGGTTGTTTTGTACGCATTGGAAATTTTTTTAATTCTGAAATCGTCGGAAAATACACCAATACCGATTTTGGTGTTGTGTTTATAAATAATAATGAAACCCTGCCTCGTCATCCTGCTCAACTTTATGAAGTTATCGGTTACTTTATCCTGTGGCTTTTTTTGAGAAGAATATACAAAACCGATAAAAGAAATTATCCAGGGTATCTCATTGGTGTGATGTTTACTGGTATGTTCACCATTCGATTTATCATTGAATTTGTGAAAGAAAAGCAAGGAGGTATTGAAGACTATCTCCCTGGTTTAAGCACTGGTCAATGGTTGAGTATTCCATTAATTATTGTTGGTATTTATCTGATTATTAGATCGATAAGAAAAGGTCCTGTTACGAATTCTTGATTCTAAACTACGTATCTGATGATATTCTCATAAGTAATTTTTGTTCCCATGTCGGGTTGGACATGGGAGGCCTTTATACTAAAATTTTGGATTTCTACTAAAAGGGCTCAAATGCAAAAATGATTACCCAAAAAAGTCCTAATCAGATCTAAAAAAATGACTCAAAATCGCAACGAAAACGTCAAAATTAAAGAAGTGTTGTATTGATTGGACCGAGTTATTCGCTGAATACGAAAAAGAAATCCCTCAAGAATTCAGATCTTTTCAATTTTTATTATTGAAGGGATTTTCATAACCTTGATAGTTTACAATCTTTCTATTTTTGTTTTTAATAATTCAATAAATATGTTATCCCAAAAACAACAAGATATTGTGATTGAAGCCATGAAACCGTTTAAACCAACAAAAATTGCATTCAGTCCTTTCGATGCTTTTGAAGAGGAAATAGAACTATTATATGATTTTGATGAATGTCCAAGCTTGCTTGAATTAGCTAGAATTATTGTTTCTCTTGAGAAACAATTTAATCAAAAAGTAAATTTAATTTCGTTTGATATGATTCATCCATTCATTAAACAAGATATGTTGAACGAGGCAACAATATTTTTTGATGAAGGCAAGAGAGCAAAAGCAGATTCTATATAGGTTGGAATACATTGATGATTTTCTTTTTGAATTACATCACTTTTCAAAACATATTTCAACAAAAGAAGATTTTCTAAAAGATAGATCAACACAGATTATTGTTTCTAAGCAGATACAAGACATAGGTGAAGCAATAAGAATTATTTGCAAGAAAATACGCCCCGAAATAATAATAGAATATCCAAAAATAGAATGGCTAGAAATTGTTGAACTTCGAAATCGTATTGCACATGAATCTTTCCAAATTAAAATAGACACTATTTATAAAGCATTAGTTATGGATATTCGTATTTTAGAAGAAGAACTTCCAAAATTTAAAAATTATGTATTATCTCAAAAAAAAGGAAATGGTTCATGAGAAGAAAATAGAATGAAAGGTTTTTTAATGAATTTAGAATAACCAGTTACATCATGGTTAAAAGAGAAAGCATTCCATTTTCATCCTTAACGAACTTATTCCCAATAAGAGCGTTTTTCTCTTTCGAGATTAAATCACTGATTTGATTGGTCACTCTTGAGAAACCAAAAATTCTAGATACCCCACTGCTTAGTTCTTCAAATTGAACAGCGCCGTAGGATTTGTCCAAATACAGCATTATGGCATTTTGAATTTCATGTTTGGAAATGAATTCGAACGGAGACTCGTCTCTAGGTAAGTCACTTCGCTTTCTGATTAATCCGTTTTTTGAAGGCGTTTCGAATTTATCTTCGAAATAAAAAAAAGAGTTGTTTGATTTTAATTGATGATTCTTCTTGAGAATGGATAGCATATAATCGTAATGACGTCTGATTCTCTGCCCAGCTCTTTTTATATTGGTAAGCTTTCTCACCCTAGTCAACAATAGTTCATAATGAATGGGTTGTTCTTGCTGAATAATTTGATGTAATAATTCATCAAGTCTCCAATACTCATGTAATTCTTGATGCAAAATCACCTCACCTACAAAAGTCTCATAGGAACCAATTTCATCATCTGAACTCAAATCCTTTTGGTATTCAATCGTTACTTTGGATTGATTCTCTTCTATAGGGTTAGATTCTGAACCTGTACTTGTTGAGTTCTCGACACTTTCATTGAGACTATTTGGTTGATTTTGAATTTCTGTTGAATCATTGTCTTTTGCTTCGTCTTCAATAAGATTTCGGACATAATCTAAAAGTCTTTGGGATTCAATTTGATTGTTTCGAAACCAATCGGTACTCCAAATTCTATAAAACTTCCACCCCATCATTTCTAATATCAATTGACGTGATTTATCACGGTCCCGTGCAATTCGACTGGAATGATACGTTGCACCATCGCACTCAATAGCGAGTATAAACCGACCTTTTTCTTTGGGATGCTTTACAGCGATATCAATTTTAAATCCTTGAGATTTTACTTGATTGGCAATATCGATTCCATTTTTAATTAAAAAGTCAGAGACTTGACTTTCAAAAACAGAATCAGTATGTCCATTGGTCACTTCTGCTAACTGGAATTCACGGCTATCAGCGTAATTTAAAAATGTTTTTAAGACTCGAACGCCATAACTATTCACTTTGGTAGTATCAATCTCAGATCCTTTAAAATTTGAAAAAACCACACATTTTAATTTTGATCTTGAAAATAAAACATTAAGTCTCCGTTCTCCACCCGTTTTATTGACTGGACCAAAATTGTAAGAAAACTTTCCACTCTCTTGATGTCCATAGCCAACGCTTATAAAAATAAAATCACGCTCATCTCCTTGAACATTTTCAAGATTTTTAACAAAAAACCGTTCATCAGGATGATCACTGAATAGATATTTTTCAACTCGAGGATTTGGATTGATTCTCAATTCTTGCTCTAAATGATCTTCGATTAAACGAGCTTGAGATTGAGAAAAAGCAACAACACCTAATGTTTTATCAGGATTTACAATAGCATGATGGATGACTTCTTGAATAATTAATTGAGCTTCTTTTAAATTGACACTCCCCCCTTTACCTGGTGCATAGTATGTGTTTTTTGTGTGATAATGATGCAATCCTCTGGTATCATTTTTTGCAATAGGACTAGGAAAAATAATCAACCGAGAATCATAAAACTCACGATTAGAAACGGCAATTAAACTTTGATGCTTGCTTCGATAGTGCCACTTGAGCATGGTTTGAGAAACATTTTTTGCCTCAGCTAGAGCTAAAATACTTTCCACATCAGAAGTTTCAAATTCTAGATTATCTTCTTGACTTTCATCTTCAGCCATATCAAAAAATGAAGTGGGAGGTAGTTGTTTTTTATCTCCAACAACAACCATTTGTTTCGCTCTTAGGATAGCACCAAAAGATTCCACGGGTTTTATTTGACTTGCTTCATCAAAAATGACCAAATCAAATTGCAAACTATTTTTATCGATAAACTGAGCAATGGCCAATGGGCTCATTAAAAAAAGTGGTTTCAAATCCAATAGCAAATCATCACACTGTGTAATGATTTTTCGTATGGGTTTTATTTTTCTCTTTTTTGCAAATTCAGCTTTTAACATACCGAGTTTTCCTCCACCAATATTTGTTTTTGGAATTTTCTCGTAGTGTTGTATCAGAACTCGATACTTGTTAATCTCTAAAAGTTTGTCTTCATATTGACTGTACTCGTGAACTTTATGAGAATGATTTGAACCATCAAAACGACTGAGTTCTGGCCGTTCATGGAGTGTTTTTTGTGCAATAGATCGAAACCAATAATATTGGAAGATGTCCACTAAATTTTGATCTGCCTGATCCCAGTTTTCTATGATTTCGATAATCCAATCATGGTGTTGATCTTTTAAATCTTCAATTTTTGAGACGACATCACAGAATTTTGTGAAAATAGATTCATTGGAAATCCAAAGATCAAGCATTCCGATGACTGAAGTGATTTCTTCATCTTTGATGCTTTTCGATGTCGAATAAGAAACTTCCTCAAGCGTTTTAAAAAGCTGTGAATACGCGTTTTCAAATGGCAACAAGTCTACTTCTAAGTCTTGAATTAATTCTTTGCGGTTTACAAGATCTATGCCTTTTTCAAACACTTGGCTGTTTTTTAGTTCATTATTGAATTTTAAATACCAATTCATAGAATGAAGAAAATCTTCCCATCGATCCGAATAATGCTCTAATTTTTCGTCTGTCATTTTTTTAATCAAATGATTCAAATCACTGATTTTTTTATTGATATCCCATCCTTTGATATTTCTTTGACACAAATCCATTAATTGTGCGTCACTAATTTTTTGATTTGGATTAGTGTAGTAAACTTTTAAAGATTTTTTTGATTTTCTATATCTTCCAATGATCCCTTTATACCATTTAGAACTTGAATCGGTTAGATTTTGGTAATGAATAAACACATCTAAATTCCAAAACCGACTATTTACTAAATCACTTACCTCTTTGATTTTTTGTTGAATGTCAAGTACTTCTACAGACAGATTGATTAACTCTTCAATATTTTTTGAATTAGAAAACACCCTATTTCGAAAATTTAATTCAACACCATGTGAATCATATTGCTTGATAAACTCAAGAGTTTTTGATAGCCGTTGAAGATCATTCCAAGAAGATGTCATGGAAAAGACTTTGCTTTTTTCGACTATATGAAGAATCTTAGATTCTATACTTTTAAGAACGTCAAACAGAAGTTTTATTTTTCTTAAAAACTCTTCTTTTTCAATGAAATCAAAGTTTTTTGGACGAATCTGAAAAAAAGGACTTGAAGAAAGAGATCCTAATTCTTTTAATTGATTTTGAATTTGATTTAACTCATTGAGAAGATTGGTGTATTGATGATAATTTCCTGCGGTTATTTTATCGTAGTCTATATGGTATATTGACTCGCTCAGAGATTTTTTCGCTTTTAAACAATAACCAAATACTTGTATTGGTGTGAATCCAGTATCGCCAATGGTTTGATTGACTGCTTGAGAATAGGCATTAATTTCTTTTCGAATTTGCTCTGCTTGATCAAGTGCTTCTTGAAAATCAATATTGATGGTTGGTAAATCACTATTTAATACTTTTTCAAGTTCACGTAAAAATGATTTTTTATTTGTCTTATCGCTGTGTAGTTCGAGACCTACAATGCCTAAACCAAGTTTTGATAATCGATTAGATACTACTTTTAAAGCGGCTAACTTTTCGGCGACAAAGAGCACTTTTTTTCCTCGAGCCAAGAAATCACAAATGATATTGGTGATTGTTTGAGATTTGCCACTTCCTGGAGGTCCCTGCACCACGGTACTTAATCCCTCTCTGATTGAAAAGATAACTTCTTGTTGAGAACTATCGGCTGGTAAAACATGATATGTTTCTTTATAAGGAATATCATCACCAAAATCGGAAGAACCGAGACTACTTTCATGATAAAATCCTTCTTCTAGAATATTGGATAAAATTTCATGATCATAGGGCTTGGCATCTTCTGGCCATGTATTAGGATCTAAATCATTATACATTAAAAAGTTGCCAAATGAAAAGAGACCTAGCTTGATTTCATTTTCATTGATTTTCCACCGATCAAAGTTTAATTTTTTAGATAGATCATCAAATAATTCAAGAAGATTACTGGAATCGATTTCTTGTGGTATTTCGATGTCAAGACCGTATGTTTTTTTGACCTTAGCAAAAAATGAAATATTCATTCCAATATCATCTTCATTGAATGAAATTTTAAATGGCGATTTGATGCTACTTCTTGAGAGTTTTACTGGAACGAGTACGATGGGTGCTTTTCGTAGTATTTGACTGTTTTCATCTTCATACCAGTGAATGAAACCAAGTGCGAGAAATAACATATTCACACCTTTTTCTTCAGTAGATAACTTTGATACCCTTTGTATGTTTCTTAGCCTACGTTGTAAATCTTTTGGAGAATGAAGGGTTTGTAAAATACGATCAGTTAGTTTTGATTCATCTTCAACATCTGGTGGTGGTAAGGAGTATAACTGATTGAATTCATCATCTGCTTCGTCGATTTGGTCTTCTTTCGGCTTGAAGCTCATGATGTTTCCTTTTTCAACTAGTATTCGGAATACTTCTAAGCTATTTTCTTGAACTACACGAACGATGCGTTTTGATTTGTCTTTGGTATGTATGAAATTATTACGAAATCCAAAATCCAATAAATTTTCTCTAGATTTTTCTAGTAATTCAGATCTCATTGACTTTAGTATAGTTGATCGCAGCCAAAATTAAAAATTAGATTAAAATCCCATCGTCATGTTGTTTCATCTACTAACGGTCAAATCTATTTCCAAAGGAAGCTCTTCATCAGTAAGGTTCTTATTCCAATTTGTATTCTGTATAGCATGTACTATATTTTGCTTTCATTCTTTTTAGATCAAGCGGATATGTTTTGAAACACAAAAACTATTTCTCGACTTTGAAAAATAATTTAAAACGAAAATTAGTGTCAGATTGTTATCATAGAAATTCTTTTTTTAATTTTATTTCCAATTAAATAGATATCGTGCTCCCCCAAAGGCAGCAAAACATCATTATTAAAGTCATGGAACCATTGAAACAAAAAAATCGGTCTTTTCGGTTCTTGTGCAAGAAATGAAGAAAACAAGAATAGTGATATCGATTTGCTTTACTCTTTTGATGGAGGATGTATTCTATTTGATTTGGTCAATTTAAAAGATGAGTTAGAAAAAAAACTAAAAAGACATGTAGATTTAATTTCTTTCAACACAGACGCTATTCTCAAAGAATTTATTAAATCAGATATCAAGGTTTTTTTAATGGAGGAAAAAAATAAAAAATAGCACTCTTTTTAGATTAAAACATATCCGAAAAAGTATTTATAGTATGATCGAAAAATCTGAATGAAGAGACTCAAAAATAGGAGTACAATTTTGATTGTATTTTTGTTTATATCATTGATCTATACAGGATCATGTGTTTACTTTCTTTTGTTTCCATTAGAAAATGAAACAGATGAGAAATACAAAACGTCCTTTATTTTGAACATCATTGCATCCTCTTTCGTGTCTCTATTATGTCTCTTACAACTTTATGCTGAAAAGAAAAAGAAATAAGACAAAATGGGAGTCGTTCATTTGATTTGATAGCCAATTGAAATCTTCAACTAAAAAATATAGATTAAGCTTGAAAACTATTAAAATTCAGATATGATAAAAAAGCATCGTAGGGACTTGATACTAACATTCGATTTATTAAAATCCATCATTATTTCAAGTTTTTCAGTATGTATGTTTTATGTTTTAATAAGTTCGTTTGTATTGTATGGCCAAACTGGAGTTGTCTATGATGATTTAAGTTTCAAAAGCAAAATATTGAAAATGGAACGTCAATATGCCGTTTATTTACCTCCAGATTATCATTTATCCAGTCGGCAATATCCTGTGCTCTATTTGCTTCATGGATATAGTGATGACCAAACGGGGTGGATTCAATTTGGAGAAGTCAAGCATATTACCGATAAAGCCATAGCTGACGGAAGTGCCACCTCTATGGTTATTGTGATGCCTGATGCTGATACCGGATTCATTGGTTATATCAATACTATTGATGGTCAATGGTTATATGAAGATTTTTTCTTCAAAGAATTGATCCCCCATATTGAAAAAACATTTAAGGTCAAATCTGAAAAGGATTATCGAGCTATTGCAGGTCTTTCAATGGGTGGAGGCGGTTCTTTGCTTTATGCATTGCATCATCCAGAATATTTTGTTGCTTGTGCCCCTTTAAGCGCTTGGCTTGGTCCATCAACTATTGAAGAGTTAGAATTAGCCCTCCAAAATACCAATTTAGATTACAAGCCAGAAGATTTAGAACCTTATTTTAATCACTACAATGCATTGGCATACATTGATGGGAAAACCAAAGAAGAGCTTAGTCAGGTCAGTTATTATATAGATAATGGAGATGATGATTATTTATACGAAGGGAATGCTCTTTTACATATCGCCTTGAGAAAAAAAGGAGTTCCCCATGAGTTTCGTATCCGAAATGGTGGTCATTCATGGACTTATTGGCGAGAATCTTTACCGGATGTTCTTCACTTTGTGTCTCAGCGTTTTAGGAGATTTTAGTTTATCTGGTGTCTTGAAAACTCATGCTAGCCATATAACATCTGTCCCAATCGATGAAATAAAAACTAAAAATAAGGTGATTTCAGACACACCCCTCTTTTGGACTAAATCTTTTTGCCCACTAACTTATCGTATTCAGGCAGAAATTCGTCAACTTTTTTTACCCAACGAGTGAGAGCTTCTTTGACAGAAGGGTATCCTTCCATTGGGATAACTTCATCTTGAAATAGTTCAAACTCTCTTAATTGATGTGCATTAAAGTATTCTGATCGAGTATAGAAAATGCCACCCCTACGAAGCCTTTTCCGATACCTTATTTTGGCTTTGTATAAATCCATTAATGGAATTCTATCAGTGATTAAATCCAAATCATAGGCGTCTCTATGTGTAGCTCTTTCATGCATGGCCTCAAGTTTTCGAATTCCAACATCTTTTAAAGATAAAAGAGGAATGCCATCGATATAATCAAGTTTGAATAGTTTTGGAAAACTAGTAACCAATTCGACTTTAACCATTTGATTGTTTTCTTTGATAAAAAATTGCACAAAAGAAGGCGCTTTCATTCCATCTCTTCGGACCACTTCGTCAATCAATCTGTTTCCAAATACTTGAAGAAATGAACTTCTTATCTTCAAAAATTCATTATTAGTTGCGTTTTTGGGTGTGAATAAATCAATATCTACCGAAACGCGATGGTTGTACCTTAAGGCAAGATTGGTCCCCCCAACCAAAAAGTAATCCTTGAGTTCTGGTATTTTTTTTGTGTCTAATAAGACGGTGTATAACTCGTCGCTAAGAGCTTTTATATTTCCCACCAATTGTGACTTTTGAAGTTTTTTAAATCGTATTTATCTGATAAGTATTGATACACATCCGGATTAGTAGCTTCCTTTGTTTTTCTTAAAACACGGATGATTTCATCAACAGAATAATATTGCTTTAAAAAATCAATGTTTTTTTTCGCATATTTCATTTGTATGTTTTCATCAAATGAATCTTCAGACATTGGAATTTTAAAAGCTGAAGTCATTCTAGGTATGATGCAATTTTTATTTAATTCCCAGTGCAACCAATACACATCAACATTCCAAAAACAACCTGGAAAAGGAGCAAAGACCTTTGCTGGATGTGGATTTTGATTTTTGATTTCTTCAATTAAATCTAATCCTTCTTTCCACATTTGCTTTTTATCGGAATCTGATTTGTTACTATTCTCCACGTCGTATTTCAAATCTTCGATCATCCTTTCTTCAGAATAGTGCAAAACCTTTTGATTTCCGTTATATGGAAAGCCATCATCTAATTTTAGAGTTTTAAACATAGTGGTATAAAGATACAAAAAATTGCCGTTTTAAAGGTTCGATACACTCATAAATCTTAATTTGGAAAAAATAAAATTCTATTCTGTCCAGCTCAAAAACCCCATTCTTTTAACGAATGATTTCAATAAATCAAAGTAAAATATTTTTGTAAAATCGTCGGGCTACCGTCATATAAATTTTCATATCATGGTGGTACTAACAAATAGGAACTAGGATGCATCAGTGGAAAGAAATAAAAACCATACGATCTAAA
Organism: Flavobacteriaceae bacterium; assembly: GCA_026710085.1. Classification (GTDB taxonomy): domain Bacteria; phylum Bacteroidota; class Bacteroidia; order Flavobacteriales; family Flavobacteriaceae; genus Bin25. Next base: position 13,050 of record JAPORT010000005.1, read on the forward strand.
GTTCATTTAGGTGGTGGAGCGTCAAAATTGGCCAAACTCAAAAAAAATGGCAAACTTTCAGCTCGTGAACGCATCGATTTCTTAATCGATAAAGATTCGCCTCAATTTGAAATAGGAAGTTTGGCTGCACATGGTCTCTATCAGGAGTATGGGGGATGTCCTTCTGCAGGCGTCATCGTCGTCTTGGGACGCATCAATCGTCGTTTGAGCATCGTTGTCGCCAATGATGCGACGGTCAAGGCTGGCTCATGGTTTCCAATGACCACCAAAAAGAATCTTAGAGCTCAAGAAATAGCCATCGAAAATCATATCCCCATCATTTATTTGGTGGACAGTGCAGGCATTTTTTTACCACTTCAAAATGAAGTCTTTGCCGATCAACAACATTTTGGAAGAGTCTTTAGAAACAATGCCATCATGTCGTCTCATGGTATTGTACAGATTGCCGCTATTATGGGACCCTGTGTTGCTGGAGGGGCTTACTTACCGGCCATGTCTGATGAAATCATCATTGTTGAAAAAACAGCTAGTCTCTTTTTAGCAGGTAGTCATTTGGTCAAAGCCGCCATTGGAGAAAACATTGATAATGAAACATTGGGAGGAGCTCTCACCCACTCTGCCATTAGCGGGGTCGCCGATCATCAAGCAAAAGATGATGTGCATGCGCTACAAATCATTCGAGATTTAATCGAAAAAATGCCATCGCCAAAACTGGCCGGTTTTTCTAAAAATAACCCCAAAAGTCCCGAATGGAATCCCGCTAAAATTTCTGAAATCATTCCTGATCATTCTTGGAAACCTTATGATACGCACGTTTTGTTAAATCATTTGGTGGACAAAAATTCATTCAATGAGTACAAAAAAAATTATGGCAAAACGTTGATTACCGCCTATGCTCGAATTGATGGTTGGTCCGTCGGTATTGTGGCGAACCAACGATCTCAAGGCATCCATCAAAATGGTGAAGTCCAATTGGGAGGGGTCATCTATAGTGATAGTGCTGACAAAGCCACGCGTTTTATTGCCAATTGTAATCAACGAAAAATACCATTGGTTTTTTTGCAAGATGTGATGGGCTTTATGGTCGGAAAGAGAGCCGAACATGGGGGCATTATCAAAGATGGGGCTAAAATGGTCAATGCCGTCGCCAATTCGGTCGTACCAAAATTGACTATCGTGATCGGTAATTCCTATGGTGCTGGAAATTATGCGATGTGTGGACGCGCTTTTGATCCTCGATTGATGCTAGCATGGCCCAATGCTAAAATTGGTGTCATGGGAAAAGATCAAGCCTCCAAAGTTTTATTTGATTTACAAAAAAAGCGTGCCGAAGCGTCTCAAAATGGTCCGTTAGATCTTGAAAAGATAAAAGCAGATTATCAACACCAAGAGTCTAGTTTAAATGCAGCATCACAAATGTGGGTTGATGAAATTATTAATCCTTCTGAAACTAGAAAATGGATTTCAATGGGCATCGAATTAGCCAACCATAATCCAAAATCAAAACAATTCAATATGGGCATCTTACAAGTGTAGTAATGCCAACGGTTTTTGATTTAGGGTTTGATGTCTTTTAATCTTATCGGTGGGGGTTCTGATAAAATTTTCAAAAACAATGAATTCTTTAGGTTTTTGATAATTGCTAATGGGTAACTTTTTCATAATACTTCGAATCGATGTTTGAGAAAGTCGCTTCTCATGTTGTTCCATCACCAAGACAACTCTTTGTCCCAACACATGGTCTTTAACGGATGTTATAAAAAAGGGGGTATCAATGGCCGAGGATAGTGTTTCTTCTATTTTTTCTGGAAATATTTTAATTCCTCCTGAATTGATGACATGATCTATACGTCCTAAATATCTGAACTGTCGATCATTTAATATTTCGACAATATCATTGGTGACTAATTGATTGATTCCCAAATGTTTTGCGGTGATAATTAAACAAGAGCGATTATCAACAGAAATAGAAACTTTTGGTAGTATGGTAAAGACGCCGATGGGATCTTCAAGTTTTCTGATGGCCATATGGGAGAGCGTTTCGGTCATCCCAAAGGATTCATAGACATTCGAATGAATTTTTTTCGCTTTTTTCTGAGTTTCTTGAGATAAAAGGCCCCCTCCAATAAGCAGTGTTTGAATATTAGAAATATGATCAAGAGATAACGTCAATTGCTGGGATGTCATGGTCGCAAAATCATAATACTTGGAATTTACTAATGGTTTTGAGGTGGGTTGAACCATTTCCAAATCCAATCCAAGGTGTAAAGCTCTAATGAGCTGCATTTTTCCCGCAATATATTTTATAGGCAGACAATGAAGAGCTTTATCTAAAGTTTTAAGGCTAAAGAATTTTGCCGTCATCTTTACAGAATGGAGCAAGTACTTTTTGTCGACTTGTAACAGTTTAGGTTCAGCAGTGGTTCCGGAGCTACTGAGGTTGATGGATGCATGATGAATCCATTGTTGTAGAAAACGCTCTAGTTCCAAATCTTGAAAAGAGATTTGGTCGAAGACAAATTCTAAAAGAAAATTTAAATCATGATGATCCTCCCAAAATTTTTTTCCATTGAGCTTAAAATTTTGGTGTACTAAATCATTTGGAGAATACATCTTTTGCTGTTCCTAACAATCTTACTTTCCAATTTTTCCATTTGTATTTTCGAGCAAATAGCAAAAAACAAATACCATAAATGAGCACGATGTTCAAATAAAACTCCATCAACTTAGGTTGATAATCAGTGGTGTACAAAGCATCGGTTGGAAATACAGCCCAATCAGGACTGATAAACAAAATACTTATCATATTGTTGGCTATATGTAATCCTATGGCGAGTTCAATTCCATCATCCAAATAAGAAATGATGCCAGCAATAAGCCCGAACAAAAAATAGGTTCCTATTAAACCATAACCAAAGGTTTGAAATTCAGGATTTGTCAGATGCAATCCTGCAAAAAGGAGTGAGGTCATCACCAACGGAAACCACCTCTTATGATATAAACGTTCAAACCCTTGCACTAAATACCCTCTAAAAATCAGTTCTTCCAATCCTGCTTGAATGGGGATCAAGAATAAAGCAACGCAGATTAAAATCAAAAAAGGAATTGCTTGAAAATTCCAAGTAAAGATCTCAGGTCGAATGAGAAATTCGATCAAAAAAAATAGGACAATCAGACTTGCCGTCAAACCAAAGGAATACCAGATTTTTGAATAATCAATTTTGAGTTTTGTTTTCTTTGATTTGTTTAAAGTAGCATCATCTGTAATAAAAGTTTTAGCAACATTTAAAGAAATGGAATGTTTGCTATCAATAAAAGGTTCATGCCGAATCGAAATAATGGTGAGCAAAGATCTTTTGTGTATGAATTTTATGACAATGACAAGTCCCACAAAACCAAAAACAAATGTCATTAAGCTTGTTACTAAAAAGACATTATGACCTAAAATGGGATGCCACGAAATCAAATCATAACCTTGAATTTGAACATAAAACACTGATCCTAAACCTCCAAGAACAGATAAGAGCACAATAATGGCAGAGCCAATGAGGTATTTACGAAACGACTCTGTATACTGTCTTGGTTGATACATCAGTTGTGATTAAATGCTTTTCAGATCTTGCCATGTTCCTCTTTTATTTTGTCTTAAATATCCATTTTTAATACTCAATGGGACCTGAATATTGTTTTTAAAAAGTGATCCCGTACCTAATCCTTGAGGTATCGTTAAATCATATTGTCCAATCCAAGAAGCAATCGAATTCAATCCGACATTACTTTCTAATGCGCTGGTGATCCACCAACCGATATGGAGATTTTCTGCTATTCCAATCCATTCTAGGGCATTGAGATATCCTCCCAATAAACTTGGTTTGATCACAATAAACTGGGGGCGTATGTAGTTTAAAAGGGCGTATTTTCCCACTGCAGGTGCCGTTTTAATCAATTCTTCATCAAGAGCGATGGGTATGGGACTTGTTTGGCATAATTCTTTTAAAACTTTAAGATTGCCAACTTCAATGGGTTGTTCGATGGAATGGATATGATATTTCTTAAGTTTTTTAAGTCTCGATAGAGCATCTTTTGGAGAAAAAGCACCATTGGCATCCAATCTAATGGTTATCAAACGCTTGTACTCTTTTCTGATGTATTCTAAAAGAGCTATTTCTTGATCAAAGTCGATGCCGCCTATTTTTAATTTAATGCAGGTGAATTTTTTAGCCATCAATTCGTCAATTTGCCATTTCATGAAATCATAATCTCCCATCCATACCAGTCCATTAATCTCTATGGGATGGAAGTGTTTGGTATATGCTTTGCCAGAAGTTTGTTTGGTTCTTTGATCTTCTAAAGAATCAACGGCCATTTGAATACCGGCCTCAATGGAAGGAAAATCGGTTAAATCAGGTAAATCAACTCTTGAATTAAACGCTTTGATGGTTGTTTCTAATCTTTCTTCGTAATCTTCTCGATGATCAATACTTAGTTTTGGTATGATACTACATTCACCCACTCCTATGGTGTTATTATGTTCTAGAAATAAAAAGTAGCTTGGTTTGGTTTGTAATTTTCCTCTTGAAGTACCTGCTGGCACTTGAAACTCAAGCATTCTTTTTTTATATCGAAGCTCCATCAATTTAAAAGTCGATCAAAAAAGAGATTAAAAAAGTTCTCAATCCGATCAAAAAAGTCAATAGAGACATATATTTCAGCATGTGATTCATTTTATTTTGTTTGTTCGCATGATAGAGAGCTATGGCATGCAGTATAAATAACATATCCAAGAATCTATCAGCGATGATTTGAAATATGTTTCCATGATTCAGATACACCATCTCAAGGTAAATTATGGTCACGACAATGATCAAAGTGACGAGATAATGATACCATAAAGCTCCTTTAAGACCTAATATAACAGCTAGTGTTTTTTTATTTTGTAATCGATCATTTTCAATGTCTCTGATATTGTTGATATTGAGGACTAAAACACAACAACCACCGATAATTACTGCCCATAAAAAACCCGTAGTGGATAATTCATGGCTCAGAATGAATTGAGTGCCCAGTACGGATAATCCGCCAAAGAACAGAAAAACACTCAAGTCACCAAAACCTCTGTATCCGTACGCATATTTGCCGCTAGTGTATCGTAGAGCAGCAATAATGGCTAGTATGAGTAAAAGTCCAATCAGGATGGCATAGGATGGATATTGAATCCCAAATGAGAGAAACAAAAAGCTTAAACTAAAAAAACCAATCAGTATCATTAAAATGCGATTAGCCACTTTAATTTCTTTAAGCGTTAACAATCCCTTTTGCAACGCTCTTTTGGGGCCCTTTCTGTTTTGGTTGTCTATTCCCTTAACATAATCTCCATAATCGTTTGAAAAGTTTGCCAAAATCTGTAAACAAATAGCTGTCATGATGATTAAAATAAAAACTACCCAAGAAAAATGATCTGATTTATGGGATAGAGAGCTTCCAACTAAGATCCCCGAAATGGAGAGAAATAAAGTGGGGGGTCTCATGGTGGCAACCCATATGAATAGTTTACTCATCGATGGATAAAACTTCGGCAAAATAATTGTATAAACGTTGTTTTTTCACTATCCTATCTTCTAAAGATTGAGGTGATGTGCCAAAAGGAACTGTGGATGAATGAATAAAAAACGACATTGATGAGACGCTCTTCATGTCATTCGAACGACACAACCCTTTACCATATTCAAACTTCATACACCACATTAAAGAGATAAAAACCCGTTGTTTTAAGGAAGCCATAGAACGGTTTATTTATCTCTACAATTTTGGTTCAAGTTTCATGATGAGATTATATCTTGAACGTTACATAACACATGACTCATTCTAAATTCCTGGTGTTATCCATCATTGGAGATTCATATCGCACTAAATCGTTGAACTTATAAATCACATATAACACTTAGAAAAGTTAGTACAATGAGACGTGTTGTGTGTTATTCAGTAATGGGGATAAATACAGGAGTGAAATCAGGATCTTCATCGAATGAGTCTATCGGATGCATGGGCCTGGAAATCCGTTTGTAATCTAGTCTTTTTAAGTCTTGATCAACACCCCCAGGTGTTAAAGCCATCAACCAACCTTTTTGAGCATTGTATAATTCGGGGACTAGGTAACCAATTTTTACCATAACGATACCTGTTGAGGCGATGTCAATATTTAAATCTGAAAAATCTTTAATGTAGTGGTATGGTTTTCTTCTATTGGTGACAATAACATCTACATGACCCACTCTAATGACGATTTCAATTTCAGCATGAGCATCTCCTTCTTTGTATGCCAATAAAGTTCCTTCTAGTTCAAGAGGTGGCGCGTATCGATCATCAACAAGTGCTCCAACGAGACCCGTTATGGAATCTCCTATCTTCGATTGAGATGCCTTTTCAATTAAATGGGGACCTGGAATGGAAGCATAAACAACTCTTGGAGCGATTTCATTTTGAAATGCAGGGTATTTTAATAATTGATTTAAGGTCCAAGTAACATCCCCTGCCCCTCCTGCCGTTGGATTATCCCCTGTATCACTAATGAAAAAAGGTCGTGCATCACTTTTGATCGCCTTTTGTAAAGCATCATCAAGTGTTGTTGTCGGGGCGACAAATTCAAATTCATTGCGAACCTCCCACATGTGTTTTGCCAATTGATGAGCGACTTGTCCCACTTCTTGTTGGACATCACCAACAGCCATGATGACCGCATGGTTTCTCGGTTCATCGGCCCAGGGATATCCCATCCATATGCCTGCATCGATAATGCCTGAAGTTTCAATCAATTCGGGAATTTGAGCATACAAACTTTTGGCCGGTTCTACCCTTGTCGATGTTTTTTCTCCAGGCAACAGGATAGGCACTTTAACCCATGCTTTGTATCGAGGTTTTCCTTGACCGCTTTCCAATCGATCGATTAAATTTTGAGCGGCCCGTTCTTTGGATTCTAGGGCATCTTCATGTGGCGCCATACGATAGCAGGTGATCAAATCACTATATTCCGCCAATCGTTGACTGACATTTCCATGTAAATCCATCGAGGTTGAAATCATGACTTGATTTCCAACCACTTCTCGAATTCTTTCAATTAAATCACCTTCGGGATCATCGACATTTTCGACGCTCATAGCCCCATGGCTATCAAAAAAAATTCCGTCAAAAGGACCATTCTCTTCGAGTAATTGTAGTATTTCTTGAGTCAGAGTTTCGTAGGTGTCATGCGTAACAATCCCTCCAGGAATAGCACGAGCTCTTAAAAGGGGAACCCATTCTGCTGTATTTCTTAGAGGCGTGTTTTCCGCTAAAAAAGGATAACTCTGATAGTTTTCCTCTCCCCTTCTGACCGTAAACGCATCGATATTGGTTTTTGCAGGTGAAAATGTACTTGACTCAATCCAAATACCACAGATAGCAATTCTAGGTTTATCTAAATCAGAACTACATGAAGTGCACATCAAGTAGAATAAAACGAAGGGTGTGAAATAATATTTCATATTGAAACAGTCCATGGTTACAAAGTATGAAATTAAGACAATATCTGTTCTACCAAATAATCGCCGACTTCTGAAGTTGTATAACTTTTATCATGAGATGATTCAGCCAAATCTTGCGTAACAATGCCCTCAGTTATAGACTTATTGACGACTTGTCGAATTAATGCTGCCTCGTCTGCCAAATCAAAACTCATTTCGAACATCATCGCAGCAGAAAGGATTGTGGCTAAGGGGTTGGCAATATTTTTTCCAGCTGCTTGAGGATAGGACCCATGAATGGGTTCGTAAAGAGCAATTTTTTCACCTACTGATGCCGATGGCATCAATCCCATTGACCCAGAAATGACGGAAGCTTCATCAGTTAAGATATCTCCAAATAGATTTTCAGTAATCAAGACATCATAGTCGCTTGGCCATTGAATGAGTCTCATGGCCACCGCATCCACAAATTCATAAGAAACGTTGATGTCTGGATATTGGGATTCCATCGATTGAACAGTTTCTCTCCATAAACGTGAGCTTTCCAGTACATTGGCTTTATCGACACAACAGAGTTTTTTATTACGCATGGCTGCTAATTCAAAACCTTTTGTGGCAATGCGTTGAATTTCACTTCTTCGATAGGTACAGGTATCAAAAGCCGTATGTCCATTGTCTCGGCGTCCTCGATCACCAAAATAAATCCCACTCGTTAATTCTCGGACAAATACTAAATCCGTATTTTCAATTCTTTCTTTTTTCAATGGCGATCGATCCATCAATGAGGGAAAGACAAATGTGGGACGGATATTCGCAAATAATCCCAATTTTTTTCTCATTTTCAAAAGGCCTTGTTCAGGTCTCACTTTGGCACTTGGATCATGGTCGAATTTCGGATCGCCAATGGCTCCAAACAAAACGGCATCGGAGTTTTCGCAAATTTCATGTGTTTGATCTGGATACGGATCTCCCACTTCATCAATAGCACGAGCTCCTGTTATGGCTTTCGTCCATTTTATTTGATGGTTGAATTTTGTAGCGATGGCATCACAAACTCTTACCGACTGATCAATAACTTCAGGGCCGATACCATCTCCAGAAAGCAAGGCAATATTCATATGATAGGATTTATTAAAACTAGTTTACAAACATATAAACTTGGATGATTAGTCATTCAAACCCAATTGGATTGAAACCATAGGTTCAGAAGTACTCAATTCTCATATTTTAGTCACCTATACACAATAAATTCTAATTTTCTAAAAATCCCCATCAAAAAACATTATGTTCTCTATTACACCTACATTATTCACTCAAATACAAGTCATTGTAAAAACCATACCACATTTTGTGTGAATTATTCAGTGGAAATGATCCAAAATTCAAAAAAAACAGTTGGCATTCCACCTATTAAAATTCAGGAAATATTCCTTTGTATCATCTAAAAAGATCAACATGAAACATCGGGGCATATCGATTTTAGATTTTTTCCTAGTTGGAAAGCATACATAACAAAAAGAGTCCATGAATTGTTTTCATCTTATTTCTTTGATAAGACATGTTTTCTAATTTTTGGAATTTCTTTTTCCAAAACAGGAATGTCTTTAATAATGGTATTCCAAATAAGAAACAAATCAATTCTATGATACCGATGAGCAATATCGTGACGCATTTTTCGCATATCAGCCCATTTTAATTTGGAAAGCACTTTTTGTTTTATGACACAGGTAAATAGTTGCTTCACCAATATCTTGTATTAGTCTACAAACAAGAAGATATCTTTTCCAATCTTTTAAAAATGCTTGATAAGACGAAAATGATTTGGCGACTTCGTGTATCTTGGCAATTCGTTCTTCAATATCCAGCCATCTCGGTAAATCTTGATTTTTCTTTTTCGCCATCAAAAAATATTTTTGCCTCTCTTAACACGTCTTCTTTAACAAAAGAATCGATAAAATCAAAAGAAGTCAGATCGATTTTTCGATTTAATTGAGCTTCTAAATTCCTCACGAGACCCATAAAACCAATATATCCTGGTGAATTGTCAAAATGATAAAGAAGTTCTAATTTATTTTCATCTGAATCGAAACCACTAAATGCAATTTTAGTCGACTTGAAAGGTTTCATGGCTTGAATAATAATGTTTTGTTCTCTTTGAGAAAGCATTTTACTGATTTTTTTCGTCTAAAATACATAGACCAATCCATTTAGTTCTCATCTTCCTCTTTTAGAACATGTGAGGATTGCTTTGGGATTTATATGCTTAATCTAATGTCGACTTATCAGATTCTGGTTTTGATTCATTGTTATCTTGATGGCATATATCACTTATCATCGCATTCACTTTTAAGTGTCATCCTAATGGAATATTTTCATGATTTGGCCATTCTTTAAAAGGCCGTTTTTCGTTCTTCTTTTGCCATCATTTGTTTTCGGTTTGATATAATGCCTTAAATATCGGTGGAATGAAATAATATTTTCCCATTAACTTTGTAATCCTATCAGAGTGTTTCACTTATGTTGACTAAACAACAAAAAAGCATCATTATTGAAGCCATGAAACCTTTTAGTCCAACTAAAATTGGGGTGTTTGGCTCTGTTGCAAGAGATGAATAAAATGTACATAGCGACATCGATTTACTATACTCATTTAATGGACGCTGTACCCTCATGGACCTAGTTAGATTAAAAAATCAACTTGAAGTAAGTCTAGATAAAAAAGTAGATCTTATTTCTTTTTCTTTTATACATCCTTTTATAAAAGATAAGGTTTTGAGAGATACCAAAATGCTTTTGAATGAAGAAAGATGAATATCAGAATCAATTTAGGTTGACCCATATTTTAGAAAGTATTGATAAAATTCAAAAAATATCAAGTACTGTCGGTGATTATGATACATTTCTAGATGATTAGATAAGTCAAGATGCAGTTGGAAGAAATATTCAAATAATTGGAGAGGCCGTTGGGCATCTTGATGAAGACTTGAAAAACGAGTATCAATCTATCAATTGGAAAGAAATAAGGGGGATGCGACATCACATAACCCATGGATATCATAAAGTGGATTTAGAAACGGTATGGGATACAATGACCATTGACATACCTCTTTTGAAAAAATGCTAAAAAATGTTCAATCAAAAGATAATCATAGTGACTGTGCCAACTAAAATCTTTAATATTCAAGTTTACATTTTTCTACATCTTTCAAGGATACTAACAAGCAATAGTTTTCATTTGACACTTTAAAATACCGTGTTAAAAGATTTTCAACAAAATAAAATCTATTGAAAGAGATTTAAAACCTTCGGTATTTAATTGAATCGAACCATGGACAAAATCTCAAAAATCCAATTGCAAATTGTCTTTAGATTAATTACGGAATGCAGATAAATAAAAAGCACAAATATGATATTGTTTTACAATACACAAAGGCTTAAAAGACACTACAAAAAGTATGTTAATAAGAATATTTTGTTTTATTTTTGATTAAGGTTACATCATGTTAGAAACTGTATTAAAAAAGCACGAAGAAGGAGATGTATATACGTCTTCTTGGCTGAAAAGCCAAGGTATTAACACCAGGCTACAACACTATTATCGGAAAACAAAAAAACTTCAATATTTAGGGGATAAACTAAAAATGAGTGAACTAAATATGATCTTTCCAGCCGATATAGACTTGATGAAATATAGAGTTTTAACAAAATACAGCGAAGCTCCAAAAACAGAAGGGATTATAAAGGCTATACAATACCAAATGCAATTAAATATCCATATTGGCGCCGACCATGCACTTCAAAGACTTGGATATCGCATAGCTTATCCACTTCGTCCATTTAGAATGGTATTGTTTGGGAATGGTAATCAGCGATTACCCAAGTGGGTTTCTCTTAATTCAACTGGTTGTTCCGATATTATTTATAAAAAAACTTCTTTTTTACCTCAGAATGTAGAAATATTGAAACTAAACGGATTAATGACTTCATCTCCGTTACGAGCAATTTTCGAACTAATTTATTTGGTTCCCAATTATGTTTACTCCACTGAAGCTTTTGATTACATGAAATTATTAACTGATTTAAATGCCAAATCAGTTCAGCATATGCTTGAAAATTGCGAGTCTTATCGTGTGAAAAGAATCTTTTTGTTCTTAGCTGAAAAAGCTGGTCATCAATGGTTTGGTGATTTGTGCTTTGATCGAATTGATTTAGGTAAAGGAACTCGATTGATAGAACTTCCAGGAATCCATGAGCCTAAATACAAAATAATTATTTCACCAATACTAATAAATAAAACGGCTTAGCAACAACACTGTGGGAAATAAATTAGATCAATTAGTTGATTCCTATCCAAAAGGATCTGTTTTTTTGACATCTTGGTTAGAAAAAGAAGGAATTAGTAAGAGTCTCCAACAGAAGTATCGAAAATCTAAAAAATTAAAATCAATAGGTCGTGGTGCTATGGTGATGTTTAACCAAACTCCTAACATCTTTGGAGCTATATCAGCACTACAGAATCAAAGTAACCTTAAAGTCCATATTGGTAGTACAACTTCATTAATTATAATAAACAAAACACATGATGTTTATTTTACAATACCGAATGTTGATTTATTTGGTGATATTGGTCAAAAATTACCAAAGTGGTTTATTAACTACGATTGGGATTTAGAAATAGATTATAGAACCTCCAATATGTTACCTCAATCGATTGGGTTAATCCAGAAAAAACATGATGGACATAAACTAACTATTTCATGTCACGAGAGGGCTTTGTTAGAACAAATGTATAGTGCTCCAAACAGAGCGAATTTGGAAAAATGTTTTTTAAGTTTTGAAATGATTAGTAGTCCCAATATTCCTTTCATCCAACGTATGCTAGAAAACTCAAAATCTGCTAAAGCAAACAGAGTTTTTCTCCTTTTTTCTGAAAACATACTTCCTTCAAAACTTTTCAGAAAATTAAATCCTCTTAGGATAAAACTAGGCAATCATTTGATTACTTTATCAAAACCAGGTGTTAAAGAACCCAAGTACAACATGATGCTTCCTTATGATTTAGTAGCAAAAGATTTTAATCTTGGACGGGGACTTATCAAGACAATAACAGATATTCACTATGGCGAAAGAAGAGTATAATCTAGAATATTATAAACAAGCAAGCTTACTGCTCAAAGTGCTTCCAAATGTTTTTGAAACTACAAGCCAATTTGTTTTGCACGGTGGAACAGCAATAAATTTTTTCCTTTATGAGGGTTTGCATAGGCTATCGGTAGACATAGACCTAAAATATATTACTAAAGAAACAACAGCGTCAGCTGCAATCGGTATCAAAAATGAACTTGAAAAAATCATAAATCAAATTAGGTATCTACCATACATAAAAAAAGCATTTTACGATAAAAACGCACCTCGAATTCATGTTGAAAGCCGAGACAACGTGAAAATCAAAATCGACACATCAGTTGAATCAAGAGAAGTGATTGGAGAAATTGAAACACTTGATGCGAGTGATGCTGTAAAAAATGAATTTGAAATAGGCTCTATGAAAATTCCAATAGCACCGAGATGTCAAATTTATGGCAGTAAAATAGCGGCAGGTTTATCAAGACAGAAGCCAAGAGATATGTTTGATTGTATGATATTTCTAAAAAACCACACTATAGATGAGTCCGTTAAGGAAGGTTTTTTTCGAAACATAATACTTTCATCCGCTAGAAACTTTAGAATTTTAAATCCACTAATAACCTACAGAGAGTTTTTAATGGAAAAGGAATTTAATGGTATGACTTATAGTGAATTCACGTATCAAGATCATAAACAATCACTTATTGAAGCGATTCGAGCGTTACACAGTTCCTTGGATAAGGAAGATAAACAATTCTTATTGAATCTTGAATTGGGCACACCAGATTATGATAGATATCATTGGATGAATAGTATAGTTATCAAAGAAAAATTAGAACAAGACGCAAAACTTGAGATTAGTCAAAAAAATAGAAGAGCGAGGATTTCAAATCTCCTTGATTATTTTGAGAAAGGGCCTAGTTTTATAGAAAAAACAAGTCGATATCGTACTGAAAATTAGTGAATAAGATAATTTCGGAATTGTATTTCATTGGAAAGTTGAGCATACTGACCAAACAAGTGAAGTCACTTTTCTATGCTATCATTTACTCACTTTTATTACGAAATAGTTTTTAAATGAATAAATCAACATGATTAAAAATCAAGTAGGGGTTAGTCAAAAAGAACGCACCGAATTACATAAAACCATATGGAAAATCGCCAATGATTTGCGTGGAAGTGTTGATGGCTGGGATTTTAAACAATACGTTCTAGGCATCTTGTTTTACCGATTTATTAGTGAAAATATTAGTAATTACATCAACAAAGAAGAAAGAAAGTTAGACCCAAACTTTGATTACGCAAAATTATCTGATGAAAAAGCTGAAAATGGAAGAGAGGGTACTATTAGTGAAAAAGGATTTTACATACTTCCAAGTGAATTATTCAAAAATGTGACTTATCATGCCCCCAATAATTCCAATTTGAATGAAACATTAGAGCAGGTTTTTTCTAACATTGAAAGTTCAGCTATTGGTACCGATAGTGAAAGTGATTTTAAAGGTTTATTTAATGACATTGATGTTAATTCCCCTAAATTAGGGAATACGGTTGAAAACAGAAATAAAAAACTAGTCAGTATTCTTCAATCAATTCAAAACCTTGAATTTGGCGAATATGCTGATAACTCGATTGATGCTTTCGGTGATGCTTATGAATTTCTAATGACCATGTATGCTTCAGGAGCAGGTAAATCGGGAGGTGAATTTTTCACACCTCAAGAAGTCAGCGAATTATTAGCAAGGATAACGATTGGGGATAAAAAAGAAATTAAAAAAGTCTACGATCCGGCAGCAGGAAGTGGATCACTTCTACTACAGTTTGCAAAAGTTCTTGGAAAAGAAAATATACGTCAAGGTTTTTATGGTCAAGAAATCAATCTAACGACATATAACTTATGTCGTATTAACATGATCCTTCATGACATCAATTTTGACAAATTTGATATAGCACTTGGTGATACATTGATTGATCCAAAACATTTAGATGAGGAACTTTTCGACGCCATTGTTTCTAATCCGCCCTATTCCATTAAATGGGAAGGGAACGCAAATCCTTTACTCATTGATGATTCACGTTTTTCACCTGCAGGCGTTTTAGCTCCCAGAAGTAAAGCAGACTTGGCATTCACAATGCATATGCTCTCGTCGTTATCAACAGAGGGTACTGCAGCCATTGTTCAATTTCCAGGAACACTCTATCGAGGCGGAGCTGAAATGAAGATTAGAAAATATCTAATTGAAAATAATTATGTCGATACAGTGATTCAATTGCCATCTGATTTGTTTTTTGGGACTTCAATTTCAACATGTATTATCGTACTTAAAAAAAGTAAGAGAGATAATAAAGTGCTGTTTATTGATGCTTCAATGGAATTTGTAAAGAGTGGAAATAAAAATCAGCTAGGAGAGATAAATCGTAGAAAAATTTTGGAAACCATTTTTAATCGAAATCAAATTAAACACTTTTCATCTTTGATTGACAACAAAGTAATTTTAGATAACGAGTGTAATCTAAGTATATCGAGTTATGTGGAAGAAGAGGATAAAAGCGAAGTGGTTGATATTATCAAATTGAATGCTCAGATTAAGGAAATCGTTGGTCGTCAGCAAGTTTTAAGAAATAAAATTGAATCTATAGTTTCAGACTTAGAAAGTCCAAATGTTTCATTATGAATAAAGTTGATAAACTAATTTCAGAACTTTCTCCAAATGGAATAGAGTATATTTCCTTGAAAGAAGTTGCTTCTATAAATCGTGGAAAAAGAGTTACGAAAAATCAGCTTAACAACAAATACAAAATTCCTGTTTATAGTGGTGGAGTGACGCCTATGGGATATTATACTGAATATAATCAACAAGCAAATACAACAACGGTAGTAAAATATGGAACTGCAGGTTTTGTAAACTTTATCGAAGAATCGTTTTGGGCTAACGATGTGTGTTACTGTATTAAACCATTAGAAAAAGAGATATTGAATAAAAAGTTCTTGTTTTATTATCTAAAGAGTAAACAAAATTTGCTTCAATCTCTTAAAATTGATGCGACCCCTGCTCATCTGCCGACTGACGTGATTAAAAACTTTGAGATTCCCACCCCCCCCCTGAAAATTCAGGAGGAAATAGTAAGAATTTTAGACAAGTTCACGGAACTTGAGGCGGAACTTGAGGCGGAACTTGAGGCTCGTAAAAAACAATATGAATATTATCGAAATGCTCTTTTGACATTCGATAATAAAAACGGGGGGGGGCAAATAACATGGACAACTTTAGGAGAAATCGGCAAGACTTCAATGTGTAGACGTATTTTCAAAAATCAAACAACGGAAAAAGGTGAAATCCCCTTTTATAAAATCAGCACTTTTGGAAAAAAAGCAAATTCGTTTATTTCATATAAACTTTATAATAAATATCGAAACAATTATTCATTCCCCAAAAAAGGCGATGTCCTAATCTCAGCATCTGGCACTATCGGTCGTACAATAATATATGATGGAAAGCCTGCTTATTTTCAAGATTCAAATATCGTTTGGATTGATAACGATCAAAAAAAAGTGCTAAATAAGTTTTTATACTATTTCTATTCAACTGTAAGATGGAATACTCAAGGAGGAACTATTAAAAGACTATATAACAGTAAGCTAGAGTCTGTTAAAATTCCAATCCCACCAATTTCATTACAGAAGCATATCGTATCGATTCTCGACGAGTTCTATACTCTTGCAAATGACCTTTCCATAGGCATCCCTGCGGAACAAAAGGCAAGAAAAAAGCAGTACGAATACTATCGTCATGAACTACTGACCTTCAAAAATCAGGGGGGGGGTAATTGATATTGACTTGAAACATCTATCAGACATTTATACTGGGAAACAATTGAATAGGTCCGTTTTGATGATGAATGGAAAATACCCTGTTCTCAATGGTGGGATCTATTCTTCTGGACGGTATGATGAATACAATACAGAAGCGGATACCATTACCATTAGTCAAGGAGGAGCTTCAGCGGGTCATGTGAATTATATGCAAGAAAAATTCTGGGCAAATGCTCATTGCTATGTGGTGAAACCGAATAAAAATTTCATCTCCAATCGATTCCTTTACTATGTCCTAAAAAATGGACAAGAGAAACTAATGAAGGCGAAAAAAGGAGCTGGCATTCCTGGATTATCTAAAGATGTAGTTGGTAAACTTAAAATACCAGTGCCACCTATTTCACAACAAAATCAGATTGTTTCCATTCTGGATCAATTCGACAAGCTAACGACTGATCTATCTACTGGACTACCTGCAGAGCAAAATGCAAGAAGAAAACAGTATGAATACTATCGCAATGAACTACTAACTTTCAAAAATCGTGGGGGGGGGGCAGTTGAATATAAAGAATTGAGAGAATTAGGATATTTCTTTAGTGGTCTGAGAGGAAAAACGAAAAATGATTTTTCTAATGGAGATGTAAAATACATCTCGTATAAGAATGTGTTTCATAACATGGAAATTGATACGGAAAATATCACATCGTTTGTCAAAGTTGGTGCGAATGAAAATCAAAATCAAGTGCAATATGGTGATGTCATTTTCACAAGTTCTTCAGAAACATCAGAAGATTGTGGCATGTCTTCGGTGGTAACTGATGAAGTCAACCATGCATTGTATTTGAATAGTTTTTGCTTTGGTTTTCGTTTAAGTGATGCATACCAATTTTACCCTAAATTTTTAAAACACTATTTAAGAAGTAAGCATTTTAGAAAACAAATCAAAAAATCGGTTAGCGGAGTCACCCGATTTAATATTTCAAAACAACGATTTGCAAAAATCAAGATTCCCATGCCGCCAATGTCACAACAAATTATTAAAGCTTCCATTTTAGAAGAGTTTGATACGCTCATCAATGATTTATCTATGGGATTACCTACTGAAATAAAATCAAGAAAAAAGCAATACGAATTCTATCGTGATAAACTATTAACGTTCAAAGAAAAACCGAGTGAGCACTAAATACAACATCGTTGCATTAAATCCTCAAAGCACTGTTGTCTCTGAATATGATTCAGAAAAAGATCGAAGTACGAAGTATCAATCAGAGTACGAACTTGAAAAATCTTTTATTCAACAACTTCAAGCGCAAGCCTATGAATATGTGCCAATCAAAAATGAAGAGGGTTTAAAAAAGAATTTGAGAATGCAACTAGAAAAACTCAATGATTATCAATTCAGTAATAAAGAATGGAAATGGTTTTTTGATTCATATATATCAAACAAAAATCAAGGAATTAAAGAAAAGACAAATGTCATTCAAGAGGATTACATTAAAATATTAACACGCGATGATGGAACAACCAAAAACATTCGATTAATTCAAAAAGATAATATTCATGATAATTATCTACAAGTCATCAATCAATATGAGGCAAACGAGGGAAAAAGGAAAAATAGATATGATGTGACGATTTTAGTCAATGGACTCCCCTTAGTCCATGTTGAATTAAAAAAAAGAGGTTCTTTATTAAGAGAAGCCTTCAACCAAATTAACCGTTATCAAAGAGAAAGTTTTTGGTCAGAATCGGGTTTGTTTGAATATGTTCAACTCTTTGTCATATCTAATGGTACTCAAACCAAATATTATAGCAACACCACGCGATCGATTCACCTAAAAGGATCTTCTAGATTAGGAAAGGACGTAAAATCAAGAAGCAATAGTTACGAATTCACAAGTTGGTGGACTGACGAAAAAAACAATCATATCAGAGATTTAATGTGTTTTGCAGAAACATTTTTTGCAAAGCATACTCTTTTAAGCATCTTAACACGTTACTGTGTTTATACTTCTGAAGAAGAGTTATTGGTCATGCGTCCCTATCAAATAGCAGCCACCGAACATATTTTAAGACGCATTGAAATAAGCGCCAATTATAAAAAATATGGAACCATTGATGCTGGAGGATATATCTGGCATACAACAGGATCTGGTAAAACATTAACAAGTTTTAAAACAGCACAATTGGCTTGTAAGTTGCCTGATTTGGAAAAGATTCTTTTCGTTGTCGATCGTAAGGACCTAGATTATCAAACAATGAAAGAATACGATAAGTTTCAAAAGGGAGCCGCTAATGGCAATGCTAGCACCAAAATTCTTACAACACAATTTGAAAATCCCCAAGCAAGGATCATCATTACCACCATTCAAAAGCTTGATCGATTTATCAAAAAGAATGCAAAACACTCCATTTTCAAAAAACATGTTGTCATCATCTTTGATGAGTGCCATCGATCTCAATTTGGTAGTATGCACCAAAAAATAGTTCAAGCTTTCAAGAAGTACCATTTGTTTGGTTTTACGGGAACGCCTATTTTTCCTGTCAATGCCCCCTCCAGTAGTAAAACGTTATTCAAAACTACGGAGCAAGTTTTTGGGAGTCGATTGCACTCTTACACTGTTGTTAATGCCATTACGGATGAAAATGTGTTGCCCTTTAAAGTTGATTGGGTTCAAACATTTCGTGAAGAGGAAAGAATCGAAAACAATAAAGTACCTGATATTGATCGAGAAGCGGCTCTGAATTCACCTAAAAGACATTCAAAAATTGTAGACTATATCCTGAAACAATTTAACCAAAAGACCAAACGAAACGCAACATATAAATTAAGCAGTCGAAGACTCAAAGGATTCAACTCCCTTTTTGCTGTTTCATCAATCGATGCTGCTAAAAAATACTATCAAGTTTTTCAATCAAAAATGAAGACCCTACCTAGTGATAAAAAACTAAAGATAGCCTTAATCTACAGCTATAACGTCAATGAAAATGATGACAACCATGATGGGCTTATTGATGAAAACCTTGAAAACACAGAATTTTTAGAGCAAGGATCACGTGATTTTTTGGATGATGCCATCCAAGATTATAATGCCTTGTTCAAGACATCATTTGATACATCATCAGAAAAATTTCAGAACTATTATAAAGACGTCAGTCAAAGAGTCAAAGAAAGGGAAATCGATTTATTGATTGTGGTGAACACGTTTCTCACTGGATTTGACGCGAAAACTTTGAATACGCTTTGGCTTGATAAGAATCTCAGATTACATGGCTTGATGCAAGCATTTTCAAGAACAAATCGAATTTTAAACAGAATTAAAAACTTTGGAAATATTGTGAGTTTCAGAAATCTCGAAAAGTCAACAAATGAAGCCATTGCTCTATTTGGTGATGAAAAAGCCAAAGGAATTGTCTTACTGAAAAAGTATCAAGACTACTACGATGGATATACCGAAAATAACAAAGAATTTGAAGGATATAAATCAGTCGTTGAAAAAATCCTTTCACTATTTCCCTTAAAAAGACAAATCATCGGCGAACAAAACGAAAAGGACTTCATTTTACTTTTTAACAAACAATTGAAATTGAAAAATGTTCTTGAAACTTTTGATGAGTTTTCTGGAAATGAAATTCTATCGGAAAGAGACCAACGAGATTATCAAAGCATCTACCTCGACTTGTATCAAAAGCATAGAAAAAAAGGAGAAACTGATGTTGAAAACATTAACGATGATTTGATTTTTGAAATTGAATTAATAAAACAAGTCGATATTAATGTGGACTATATCTTAGATATGGTTAAAAAATATCACGAAAAACACACTCGAGATAAACATCACAGATTAAGTATTGAAAAGGCCATCAATTCTAGTGTTTCTCTAAGAAATAAAAAAGATTTAATTATGGAATTTATTGATCATCTGAATGTCCAATCAGATATTGACAAAGATTGGCCAGTATTTGTTGAACAAAAGTGGAGTCAAGAACTAGATGCAATCATCGAAAAAGAAAATTTAAAACGAAACTGCACCTACGAATTTATGATAGAGGGTTTCAAAAATGGATTCATCTCAAGTACCGGAACATCAATGTCCAAATGCTTGCCCCCTATGTCTCGATTCGATCCCGCAGCAGGTAGAAGAGAAAAAAAAGAGTTAGTACATGCTGAACTGTCGAATCACTTTGAAAAGTTTCAAGATATTACAGGAGACTCTGTATTGGAAAACATTGAAAATCAATACTTATAGATGCTCTTCAAAGGATTATCAAAAAGATGTTATGAGATTGTGAGAGGGTACTTCATATACAATTCAGATAATAAGTGATCTATAGCATACAATGAACACTTCGTAACTAATTCAATGAATCAAGGCGATATCTGTGACAGCCAAAATCATTAGAGCAATTTATTTTAAGGTCTCGACGAAATAGCAACTATCTTTTTTGAACGACCTACTGTTTTTCGACGATTTCTTAATTTATATTTAGGTGTTAAACTCAATGAGAAGTCATGTTCAACTTTAAAGGAAATTGTCGTATTTATCAGATTCTATTGGTAATAGTAATACATAAAGCCCACTCTTTTGGAATTTTAATTTCTAATGAAAATCTGGACTTGCTCCAATCATTTTTTGCTGAAGAAAAAAGAATTTTACTTACATAATTGGGAATAATATTACAATGTATGTAACATTTAATTATTTTTGTCACCAAAGTAAAAGTCTTTTTATAGTGCATGTGGTCTCTTTCAGAAGACTTAGAGAATATTTTTTAAAAGAACCAAATGCAAAAGGAGCACTTAAAGAATGGTTCAAAAAGACAAAGAATGCTGAATGGAAAAGTTTTTCTGATTTAAAAAATACATTCAACTCAGCCGATAGCGTTGGGAATAAAAGGTACGTGATAAATATTAAAGGAAATCACTACAGAGTTGTTGTCATCATTTTGTTTAGAATACAACGAGTTTACATACGATGGGTTGGTCGTCACAAAGATTATAATGAATTAAAGAGTATAAATACACTATAGTACGATGAAAATAATTACGCAAAGAGAGTATGCAGAAGCCAATCTTCGATTGGAAAAACTATTAAAACAAATTAGGGATGACACGATTGAAAACTCCGCTTTTAGTAAAGAATTGATTCAGTTGAGTAATATCGTCGAACAATACGAAGAAAAACATTTCCCAATAGAATCCCCTACTTTAAAGGAAATGATTGAACTTCGTATGTTCGAAATGGGATTAAAAAGAAAGGATTTGGCTAAACTATTAAATACGAGCCCCTCAAGAATTAGTGAATACTTGAATGGCAAACGAGAAATCACCTTGAAAATCGCAAAGTCTCTACATAAAAAATTAAACATTGATGGCGATCTTATTTTGAAATAGTCAGTACCGATTGATTCATTTTTAAGTTTTAACCGTGTGAACAAAAAATCGACCCCACCCCAATCAGATTAAACTCGGGGTTGTCATTATATCGTGAGTGCTACGGGAGTTCGTTAAACTTGAGTAAAATGGATTTTTTAATCCTAGTAAAGGTTCTTAGGCGATTTGGAAATGAAAGCCTAGTTAAAAAACAGTATAAATCAAAAATACAACTTATCCAAAGTGCAAATGCGTTGATTTAAAAACAGTTATTTGATAAATTCATTTGTAAGGCTATTACTAAACAAGTTTTATTCTATGCTTACCAAAAAACAAAAAAGCATTATTATCGAAGCAATGAAGCCTTTGAAACCGACAAAAATTGGTGTCTTTGGTTCGTATGCTAGAAATGAAGAGAATGAACATAGTGATATCGATTTGCTCTATTCATTTGACAGTGATTATGGCCTAATTGAAATCTTAGATCTTAAAGAGTTGCTAGAGAAAAAATTAAATCGACATGTGGATCTTGTTCCTTTCCATACAAAATCAATTCTAGATGAGTTTATTCAAAATGATATAAAAGTTTTTTTTAATGAAAAAACATTCGAGAAATAATGTTCTCTATGGATTAAAACACATTAAAGAAAAAATTGATCGGGTTATTGAGAAATCTAAAGACTGTGAACGTTTAGAAGTTCTGGAATCTGATTCAGATTTACAGGATATTTTAATTAGAAACTTTGAAGTGATTGGTGAGGCGTCTAATAATATTAGCGAGGACTATATAATAAGAAATAGCAATGTTAATTGGAGAAAGTTGATAAGTATGAGGCATATTTTAATCCATCAATAGGATAAAATAGATTATAACATTTGGAAAGCAATCAAGGTGGATATTCCAATTCTAGAAAGGCAAATCAGCCAACTGATTGAAATAGAAAAATCTAAAAGTCGAAATATCAATGATGATGATGGAATAAGTTATTGAAAATCGAGCATCTAAAGATTTTAGTACCATCAGTAAAATAACTTCGAGCATTTCTAATCTGAAATGGAAGCCTCCATTTTTCTTAAAGTTCGAAACTTAAAATGAATCAATCGATAAACACGAGATTATTTCCTTGGATTGTATCTTTCCTCTGATTGATGCGAATTTGTATTACAGGTGGTAGTGGTTATTGATTTTTATAATATGCTATAAATCTTGACCAAATTGATCGATTAACCAAGTTCGCATCGAAGGAACAGCAACACTATATTTTTTATTCTTTTGTCGATGAAAAACCCCTTTTTCAACGGTTCTATCAAATAATTTTTCTGCTTCTTCTAAACTTGTTTTTTCTTTAAAAAAGTCAATGATGCTCTCATCTCGAAACTCATCTACGTTTCGATGAACAATCAAAAGCTCCGTAATCAACTCCGTTTCTTTGAGAGTCAATGTATCGAATCGTTCATCATAATAATCAAATCGTTTTTGTTCCCCATCTTTTAAAACCCAATTCAACCCTTCCATCGTTAATTTGTTAGGATGTTTCTTTATCCATTCCGATGCAGATCGACCATAAGCATTAATATGATGTGGCCATCCATGAGTAAACTCAGTTATTTTTTCTATCCAAAGTTTTGACTGAATTGTTTGATCCAATCCACCCTCTTGATATATCCAATCTTTAAGAATTTCTTGTTCTGAAAGTTTATCCAACTTCTCTAAATTAACAATAGATTTATCATCCAATATAGAGACTCCAAAATTTTGAATGATCTTTTTTGTCATTCCTAGTCCTGATATGACAAACACTAATGGAACTCTAAATTTATTATTATGAATGTTATCTAATACTTTTTTAGTGTCTTTGAAAATTTGGAAGTCTGCATTCAACACATCTGCCAGATGTTGCCCCTCATCTAACATTAATAATAACGGTTTTTTAGATGACTCCAAAATTTGTAATACTGACTTTTCATTGATTGAAAAAACTCCTTCCATGCCAAGACCGTAAGCACTTGCTCCTGCCTTAAGTTCTTTTAATTTTATTGTATAATCTTTATGAAGATATTTTCTTAACTCATGAGCATCCCATAACCCATCATGGCTTATTTCAACAACGCCCCATTCTTCTGCAACACCTAATTCTTTGAATTCTTCCAACAACGCGCTTTTTCCAACACCTGGAGAACCTTGAATGATGAAAATAGTTCCCCCATTTTCAATTTTTGCAATATTTAAGGTTCCTCTAAACAAGTCAAGCTCTTCTTTTCTTCCATGAAAATATTTTGCTTTTCCTCGATTTCTCATACATTAACGAAGGTACGAAACTTGAATTGTTAAATTTAATCCTTTAGATAACACGTCGATTCAAGTGTCATTAAATGTGTTAGTTCAATCACGGTATATTCCAATGTTTTATCTCTATTATAGGGTTTTATAAAAATCAAAAAGATTCAAAAACTTCCGATCGGCGGTCTTGTTTTTCTGTGCGGGCTAAAACTCTATCCACACTAATCGTGATAGAACAAAAATGAAAGCCATTTTCATCTTTCCACTCATTGCTTTATTGCTGATAATCATCGCACCGATTGTGCTATGGTATTTCATTTATATTAGAAATTGGCAGTAGAGATCGATCCCCTACTGCAAACTTAATTTCCGAAAGAAAGCTTAATATTCCACCCAATATTGGCATAGTGGTTTTTCCACAACTTGACCCCTGTAGCACTAGCCGTTTCAATAGGATAATTCACTTCATCGCTGATAATGCTCAATCATTGATGACCAAGGCCTTGGTTATGCGAAAAATCGTATCGAATCATTCGGGGAAGTAACATGGTGAATCTTCATGGTCTTGTTTGTTATGCTGACTCATGAAATGGATTTTAGAAAAAGGATGATGAAAGGAGAAATCTGCACCAAAGTGTTAAGGGCACGAGCAGAAATCATTTGGTTATGAATCATCGAATACCCTACCCTCTTTATTCCCATCTTTCTTTGAATAAATTTTCGATGGATTCTCAGTTTTTTCTATTGTTTCCCCTTCTTTATTGAATCTTTATTTGGTTGTGTCAAACGTCCTTTTATGTTTCCAAATTGTTCTATCATCCAAGTCCTCATCGATGGCATTGGAACAGAATAGGAACCATCTTTTTGTTTATGAAACACGCCTCTTTGCACTAGTTCATTAAAAAAAGATTTTGGATTCTTAATAACATTATGGTCATTGAAATAATTGATAAAATATTCTTTTTCAATTTCTTTATGATCCTGAATAAATTCAGTCATGGCTCTTTTTTCCATTTTACTAAAATCATGTGTTCTATCATCATAATAGTCATGTCTTGACTTTTGCCCTTTTATCAAAATCTCATTTAACACCGTATCATTTAAAACACCTTTACTTTCTTTTAAACATCGAATAATATCAAGACCATAGGATTCTATATGGCTTGCCCATTGTTGGGTTTGTTCATAAATGACATCGATCCACTTTTCAATATTGGGATCATTCTTGTTCGCTCCACCTCTTTGAACAATCCAATAATATATCAGTTTTCTTTCAGCTCGTTTATCTATTTTTTGAAGATTGATGATGGAGTTTTTTGCAAACCTAGATATGTCAAGTTGCTTTAAAATACTCTGTGTATTAGCTAATCCTCAAATTAAAAAAATAAATTGAGTATTCAATTTTTCATTATGAAATGTATCCATAACATCTCGAATCACTTTTGTTTCAAATTCGTTTTTAATTCTTTTCTTAGTCTCTGTGCTTCATCCAATACAATTAATGTTGGTTTTTTAACGGTTTTTAAGGGCATAATGAACGTGTGATAATTGATTTGCATTTCTGTTCCAATCTCAACACCTTTTCCATTGATGTTCAATGGAATTTTTGATTTTCTCCAAACTTTCCAAAAAGGGTCTCTTTTTAGTTTGTCTCTAAAATCTTGGATATGATACAAAGTCCTAGGATCAATTCTTATCACACGCCAACCTTTTTCTTCTAATTGATCCGATAATTCAAAAATTAAAGCGGATTTACCAACGCCTGGCACACCTTGAATCAAAAAAGATGTGGCCCATTTTCATTTTTTAAATCCTCTAAAAAATCTTTAAATTGAGTCTTCTCCTCTTCCCTTCCACAGAAATAATCAGCTTTTCCTCTATCAATGGACATGATTTATCTTTCAACTGCCGATATGATTCATTAGACGTATTAACGAATATAAAAATTCATCAAAAGATAAGATAAAACCCATTGAAAAACAGTTTCTTAACAACGGGATGTTACTCTTGAAAATGGATGAATCTAAGTTTCGTAAATCATGTTCAGCATTTTTTCGGTGGCTTTGATAGCTGAAACGGTTTGATCGGAATCCAAACCTCTAGTTCGAAAATGTTTTTTGGAATCTTCCCAAGTGATGGTGGTTTCACAAAGCGAGTCGGAACTACTGCCAGGGGGTATTCGAACAAAATAGTCAATAAGCGTTGGAAGTTCGATTTTCTGTTTTGAATAAATTCTGTTTAAAGCATTCCAAAAAGCATCATATTGACCATCTCCTGAAGCATTTTCTTCAAAGAGTTGATCCCCTATTTGAACTGATACACTGGTTGAAGGCTTCAATCCCTTGGAATGAGTCAACACGTAAGACTTGATTTTAACAACTTTTTCTTTACTATTTCCCAAAACATCAGAAATAATAAATGGTAAATCTTCAATGGTG
Source organism: Flavobacteriaceae bacterium (assembly GCA_026710085.1). Lineage (GTDB taxonomy): Bacteria > Bacteroidota > Bacteroidia > Flavobacteriales > Flavobacteriaceae > Bin25. The sequence goes on from JAPORT010000005.1 coordinate 39,583, forward strand.
ACCTGTTCTTTTTTATCACCCATTTCAATGACTCGCTTGGTGACCTTTTTGATTTGTTCATCATCAAGGGTTAGACCCAATTCTTGAAGGTTTTTTTCGACATTGGCTTTGCCGGATGTTTTTCCTAAATCATATCGGCGAGAACGTGAAAAACGTTCTGGTAATAAATCATTATGATATAAATCATTTTTTTTGTCCCCATCCGCATGAATTCCCGCTGTTTGAGTAAAGACATTGGCCCCAACCACTGGTTTGTTTTTGGGTATCGGAAGACCTGTAAACGTGGCAACCAACTTACTGACTCGAAATAAAGCAGATTCATCAACATTGATTTTGACTTTTGGAAAAAAGTCTTTAATACCAACAACAACACTTTCTAACGGTGCATTTCCAGCTCGCTCTCCCATACCGTTAATGGTCAAATGCAAACCATTGATGCCAGATTTGACGGCTTCTAAAGCATTAGCAACGCCTAAGTCATAATCATTATGCCCATGAAAATCAAAATGTGTATTAGGATATAATTCGGTGACTTCAGCTAAGTAATCCGAAAGCTCGTAATGATTTAAAATACCTAATGTATCAGGCAACAATATTCTTTTGACGTCAATATCAACTAATAAACGGATGTATTCCAATACATAATCTTTTGAATGACGCATTCCATTGCTCCAATCTTCTAAATAGACATTGGAACAAATACCATTTTGATTGGCAGTACTTACTGACTGCCTCACTTTTTCATAGTGTTGTTTTGGGGTTAACTTTAATTGATGTTTCAAATGATTTAAGGAACCCTTTGTTAGAATATTCTGGACTTTAGCTTTGGAATCCAACAACCACTTTAAGGACTGACCACCATCTAAAAAGGTTAACACTTCGACCCTATTCGATACATTATTTTTAGATGCCCATTGCAAAATATCCTTAACCGCTTGAAATTCCCCATCCGATACTCTTGCTGATGCGACTTCGATTCGGTCGACCTTCAATTCATTGAGTAATAATTTGGCAAGTGTTAACTTTTCAGATGCCGTAAAGGACACGCCTGAAGTCTGCTCACCATCACGCAAAGTGGTATCGAGTATTTCTATTTTTTTTCCAATAAGATCAGGCATGTGTTCAATCAGAAGGGTCGGTCAAAAGCAAAGTTGACAATTTCTTCTCTCTTGTCAACTAAAAAATCAATATCATCGAATCCATTCAAAAGATTGTTCTTTTTATAAGAATTGATGTCAAATGATTGAGATTGGTTGGAATCTAAAATGGTGAAAATTTGATTTGGGAGATCTATTTTAAATCGAGTTTGTGGACTCGATTCGATAGCAGAGAAAATAGCCGATAGAAATTCGGGTGAAACAACGATTGGTAAAATACCAATATTCATAGCATTGTTTTTAAAAATATCCGCAAAGAAGCTAGAAACGACACATCGAAATCCATAATCATAAATGGCCCAAGCAGCATGCTCTCTTGAAGAACCCGAACCGAAGTTTTTACCGCCCACTAAAATTTTCCCACGATAGGTTGGGTTATTTAAAATAAAATCTTTTTTGGGAGTATCATCTTGGTGATATCGCCAATCTCGAAACAAATTTTCGCCAAATCCAATTCTTTCCGTGGCTTTTAAAAAACGTGCAGGAATGATTTGATCGGTATCTACATTTTCAATAGGTAATGGTACCGCAGTAGATTCTAATACATGAAAAGCTTCGTAAGCCATTGGATAATTAATTCAGTGTTCTTGGGTCAGTCACTCTTCCGGTAACTGCTGCTGCTGCTGCTACAATCGGGCTTGCTAATATGGTCCTAGCACCAGGTCCTTGTCGTCCTTCAAAATTTCGGTTTGAAGTACTGACAGCATATTTTCCTGCTGGTATTTTATCATCATTCATGGCCAAACAAGCCGAACAACCTGGTTCACGCACCTCAAAACCAGAATCAATTAAATTTTGGAAGATGCCTTCACTTTTGATTTGTGTTAAAACATGATGAGATCCTGGAACCAACCAAACATGGACATCTTCTGACTTCTTTTTTCCCTTGACCACATTGGCAAACGCTCTAAAATCTTCAATTCGCCCATTGGTACAACTACCCAAAAAAACATAGTCGATCTTTTTTCCTAACATTGGTTCTCCTTCTTGATACCCCATATAATCCAACGATTTTTTAAAAGCCTGCTGTGAACCACAGACTTCAGAAGCTTTAGGAATTGTTTTTGAAATCCCAATCCCCATGCCCGGATTGGTGCCATAAGTCACCATGGGTTCAATATCTTCCGCATATAAATTGATTTCTCGATCAAATACGGCATCATGATCTGTATAAAGTGTTTGCCAATACTCCATAGCCCGATGCCAATCCTCTCCATAAGGGGTATATTCTCGATGTTTAATGTATTGAAAGGTTTTTTCATCCGGAGCCATCATGCCTCCTCGAGCACCCATTTCAATGCTTAGATTGCAAACGGTCATCCGCCCTTCCATCGTGAGATTTTTAAATACATCTCCGGTATACTCCACAAAGTGTCCCGTTGCTCCTGATGTAGTGATTTGAGAAATAATGTACAGGGCCACATCTTTGGCCAATACACTGGGGGGTAACTCACCATGAACATGGATACGCATTTTTTTTGGTTTCGGTTGCAAAATGCTTTGCGTAGCTAACACCATTTCAACTTCTGAGGTGCCAATACCAAAAGCCACAGCACCAAAGGCACCATGAGTTGAGGTGTGGGAATCACCACAGACAATCGTAGCTCCAGGCAGTGTAATCCCATTTTCTGGACCAATCACATGTACAATTCCATTTTTACGATGTCCTAATCCCCAATAAGGAATGCCATGTGTTCGAGCATTTTCTTCGAGCATTTTCAATTGCATGGCAGATTGCTTTTCTTGAACTGGAAGGTGTTGATTGATCGTTGGTGTATTGTGATCGGCTGTAGCAAACGTTTTATTGGGATACAATACTTGAACGCCTTTCCTTTTGAGATTTAAAAAAGCGACCGGTGAAGTCACTTCATGAACTAAATGCCGGTCAATAAACAGAATATCGGGGCCATCTGAAATGGAATCAACGACGTGTGAATCCCAAACTTTATCGAAAAGTGTTTTTCCCATCTTATGTCATTAATAAATTCTAAATATTGGATTCACTGATAATCACAGGAATATCTTCGTCTTTTATTTCTTTTTTGCGATCTGCCCAAATTAAAAACTGATCATAGACTCTATCTAACTCAAGCTTACCAAATTCGTAGCCGATTTTTTTAGCTCGAAAAGCTAAAGCGGCACGTCCACTTCGGGCCGTTAATACAATAGCTGAATCCGTCACACCCACATCTTTTGGATCAATGATTTCATAAGTTTCTCTTTTTTTTATGACCCCATCTTGATGGATTCCTGAGCTGTGGGCAAAAGCATTCATGCCAACGATAGCCTTATTAGGCTGAACAGGCATCCCCATCTCGGTCGATACCATGCGACTGGTTTGAAATAATAATTTTGAATTGATTCGAGTATCTAAATTGAGATCGGGATGTTGACGTAAAATCATGACCACTTCTTCCAAAGAAGTGTTTCCAGCTCGCTCCCCTATTCCGTTAATCGTACATTCAATTTGTCGAGCACCATTTTGGACGCCAGCTATGGAGTTTGCTGTTGCCAATCCCAAATCGTTATGACAATGACAAGACAAAATGGCTTTATCGATGTTTTTGATATTTTCTTTAAGGTATTTGATTTTGGCTCCATATTCTTCTGGCAAACAATACCCCGTGGTATCTGGAATATTTAAAACAGTAGCCCCGGCTTCAATGACCTTTTCACATACTAAAGCTAAAAATTCATTATCGGTTCTTCCAGCATCTTCAGCATAAAACTCAACATCTTCGACAAAACGCTTGGCATAGGCAACCGCCTTGATAGCTCTTTCTAAAATCTGCTCTCGAGAAGCATTGAATTTGTATTTGATATGATTATCTGATGTGCCGATACCCGTATGAATTCGAGGTTTTTTGGCATATTCTAATGCTTGTGCCGCCACTTTGATATCCTTTTCCACAGCTCGGGACAAGGCACAGACAACGGCGTTATTGATTGTTTTAGAAATTTGGGTGACACTATTAAAATCTCCAGGACTAGAAATTGGAAAACCGGCTTCCAAAACATCCACACCCAATTGGTCTAATTGAGCGGCTATTTTTAATTTTGTTTTGGTATCAAGTTTACAACCTGGAACTTGCTCTCCATCGCGTAACGTGGTATCAAAAATTTTGACAAAGTCCATACAAATGGAAACTATTTGGATAAACTAAAATACTGAATCATTCATTGATTGAATCGTTCTTTTAAAATTATTACAATATCCAAAGGTCATCTATAGGATTTAATATGCTAAATATCAGTATTTTAAAATATCATCCTTACTATGATTAATCAAGTCAGAGACAATTTGTTTATTCTAGTAAAATCTCTGTCAAAATCTGAAAAGAGACAATTCAAGTTATATGTTGGACGTATGGATTCTAATGAAAATTCAAAGTACTTAGGGTTATTCAATTTACTAGACCGAATGGACACCTATAATGAAAAAACCATTTTGGATAGTAACGTGGCCACCAAACAACAATTGTCGAATTTGAAATCCCACTTATACAAACAAGTTTTAATCAGTCTTCGTTTGAATCCAATTCATAAAACGAGCCGACTTCAGGTAAGAGAACAACTTGATTTTGCAACAATTCTTTATAACAAAGGGCTCTATGGACAAAGTCTCAAACTCTTAGAGAAAGCAAAAGTTCAAGCTTTATCATATGAAGAAAAGTACACCGCTTATGAAATCGTCGAGTTAGAAAAAGTCATCGAATCACAATACATCACTCGAGCTTTGAGCAATCGCAGTGAAGCTTTGGTCAAACAATCAGAACAATTAGAAAAACAAAATACGATTGCAACTAAGTTATCCAATCTTTCATTGAGACTTTATGAAAGGATGATTAAAATAGGCTACGCCAAAAGTGATGAAGAATACAGAGAAATCACTCATTTATTTTACGAAAATCTTCCCAAAGTGCATCTTGAAGATTTAGGTTTTAGAGAAAAGTTATGGTATTACAAAACCTATGTTTGGTATGGTTTTTTGACTCAAGATTTTTTAAGAGCGTATCAATATTCAGTTAAATGGGTTGATATGTTTCATGATGATGTGAATAAAATTGTTCACCATCCTGTTTTTTATTTAAAGGGAAGTAACTATTTGATGGAATGTCTGAGCCTCTTAAAATATCCAGAAAAATTTCGAGAAACATTGAGTCAGATGCAAATCCGTATTGACAGCACGTTGTTTCCAGTGAACGATAACTTAAAAGCTCTTTGCTTTAAAATTAATTACATCAACCAATTGAACCTATGCTTTTTAGAGGGTAATTTTGATGCTGGACTTGAACTAATTCCTTCTATTTTAGAAGGGATTCGAGAAAATAAAACTCAGATTGACCCACACCATATCATGTTGTTTTATTACAAGATTGCCTGCGTTTATTTTGGAAAAGAACAATATGAAAATTGCATTGTGTATTTAGAAAAAATCATCAATAATAGAGAGCTGAAAATGCGTCAAGATTTGTTGTGTTTTTCAAGAATTCTGCATGTCATCTCATTGTATGAAGCCGATTTAGATTATTTGATTGAGTCGAATTTAAAACAAACGTATCGCTATTTGATTAAAATGGATGATTTACAAAAAGTACAAGAGGCGTTAATCCGTTTTATTCGGAAACTTCAAGATATCTATCCAGACGAGTTGAAGACAGAAATTGTGCACTTATATGAGGAACTAAAAACCTATGAAAACGATCCTTACCAACGTCGAGCCTTTTTATATTTAGATTTTCTTTCATGGCTAGAAAGTAAAATTCATCACAAGCCGATCGCTCTGATTATCAAAGAAAAGGCGGATTTACAAAATAGGAAACAAAAAGTCTCAAATAAACGCGTTCATTAACATGAGTTTAGAGAAAAGAACTTTGTGAATCTTTCAAAGAACGAAACGTTGAGAAGTTCTAAGTTAAAGTAACTGAATTGAAATAAACCGTTTTAAAAATCAACGTTGACAAAGGCATCCTCATTTAAGCAACAACAAAGGTCAACACAGATCATTTAAAATATGGTTCCGAAAATATGATACAACATAGTGGCCTATCAAGCCATTAGAGTCAATATTGTTCTGATTCATTCGGAAAATCTTGTGATTTTACATCCGAATTATATTGTTTGACAGCTGCGACGATAAGTTCTTGAAGATTTAAATATCTCCTTAAAAATCGAGGATGAAATTCTTGAGTCATTCCTAACATATCGTGCAAAACCAAAACCTGTCCGTCGACATCTTTCCCAGCGCCAATCCCTATTACGGGAACTTTAAGTTTGCTTGTTACAGTCTTTGCTAGAGAAGCCGGTATTTTTTCTAAAAGGACACCAAAACAACCCAACTCTTGCAATAATTCAGCATCTTTAATCAACTGATGAGCTTCGGTTTTTTCTTTTGCCCTGACAGCATAGGTTCCAAACTTATAAATCGATTGAGGTGTTAATCCCAAATGTCCGATGACAGGAATCCCAGCTTGCAAAATCCGCTCGATGGACTCCTTCACTTCAAACCCCCCTTCTAGTTTAACGGCATGTGCTCCGGATTCTTTCATGATTCGAATGGCTGAACGCAATGCCTCTTTGGAATCTGCTTGATACGTGCCAAAGGGTAAATCTACGACGACAAGTGCTCGTTCGACAGCACGAACCACACTTGTCGCGTGATAAATCATTTGATCTAAAGTTATCGGTAATGTTGTTCTATTGCCAGCAATCACATTAGAAGCGGAATCCCCAACGAGCACCACATCGATTCCTGCACTGTCAATCAATTTAGCCAACGTATAACTATATGACGTCAGCATGGAGATTTTCTCCCCCATTGATTTCATTCTCATCAATGTTTTGGTGGTGATTTTGGTATAATTAGTTTTTATCATTTAGAAGAAAAGAGATGCTAAAATAAAATTTGATGGTTTAACGTCCATGGGTTAACTCAATAAAATACATGTAAAAAAATCAAATGATGTTTTTGTTAAGTTTATGACATATTGTCACATTGATTGTGTTGCTTGTTGCGTGGCACATTTGTTGAGTTGTTTGATAAAGTTATATTGAATAAAAATCATGAGTAAAATTATTGGAATTGATTTAGGAACTACAAATTCATGTGTTTCGGTCATGGAAGGTACGGATCCTGTTGTGATACAAAATGCAGAAGGAAAAAGAACGACCCCTTCGGTTGTCGGCTTTGTTGATGTCAACGGCACGAATGAAATCAAAGTCGGTGATCCAGCTAAAAGGCAAGCGATTACCAACCCCACCAAAACGGTTTCATCTATCAAACGATTTATGGGCGTGAAATACTCAAAACAAGTCAATGAAACCAAAAGAGTGGCTTACAATGTGGTACAAGGGACCAATGATACTCCTCGAGTGAAAATTGATGATCGAGAATATACTCCTCAGGAGATTTCGGCTATGGTGCTTCAAAAAATGAAAAAAACGGCTGAAGATCATTTAGGACAAACAATCAATCGAGCAGTAATTACGGTACCAGCCTACTTTAATGATTCTCAAAGGCAGGCCACCAAAGAAGCTGGTGAAATTGCTGGATTAAAAGTGGAACGAATCATCAATGAGCCAACTGCTGCTGCTTTAGCTTATGGACTAGACAAAAAGGTAGGAGATAGTAAAATTGCTGTTTATGATCTTGGAGGTGGAACGTTTGATATTTCCATATTGGAATTAGGAGACGGTGTTTTTGAAGTGCTTTCTACTAATGGTGATACGCATTTAGGAGGCGATGACTTTGATCAGGTGATTATCGATTGGTTGGCTGAAGGATTTCTCACAAAAGAAAAAATTGATCTCCGAAAAGACCCCATGGCACTGCAACGACTGAAAGAAGCCGCTGAAAAAGCCAAAATTGAACTTTCATCGGGGATGCAAGCAGACATTAATCTTCCCTACATTACCGCAACAAATACGGGACCAAAGCATCTAGTAGAACAATTAACGAGAGCTAAATTCGAGCAGTTATCTGATGAACTCGTTAAAAGATCGATGGCTCCAGTTCGAAAAGCTTTGGAAGATGCTGATTTAACAGTCAATGATGTCAATGAAGTAATTCTAGTTGGTGGATCAACCAGAATACCCATTATCCAAAAAGTAGTCAAAGACTTTTTTGGAAAAGAACCCTCGAAAGGAGTGAATCCCGATGAAGTCGTTGCCGTTGGAGCAGCGATTCAAGGTGGTGTCTTGACAGGAGATGTCAAAGATGTCTTGCTTTTGGATGTGACACCTCTGTCTTTAGGTATTGAAACTTTGGGTGGTGTGATGACAAAGTTGATTGACTCGAACACGACCATCCCTGTGAAAAAATCAGAAACCTTTTCGACCGCACAAGACAATCAACCTTCTGTTGAAATACATGTGCTTCAAGGAGAACGTTCGATGGCTAAAGACAATAAAACCATTGGTAAATTTCATTTAGAAGGCATTCCATCAGCTCCTAGAGGAATCCCTAAAATCAAAGTGACCTTTGATATTGATGCCAATGGAATTATCAGTGTTTCGGCAGAAGATGAATCAACTGGAAAATCACAGAATATCCGAATCGAAGCTTCTTCGGGCTTAACCGATGAGGAAATCGATCGAATGAAAAAAGAAGCTCAGGCCAACGCCGAAGCTGATGCAGAGGCTCGTAAAAATGTTGAAAAACTGAATCAAGCGGACCAGGTTATTTTTCAAACAGAAAAAGTCATTAGTGAGTCAAAAGATAAAATCCCAGCAGATATTAAATCAGAAGTTGATAGTGCTCTTGGCCGATTGAAAACGGCTCATCAGTCTAAAAACTATTCTGAAATAGATTCTGCTATCGAAGCGGTTCAAAAGGCACTTTCTAGAATTCCACAAGAACCGCCGAAACAAGAACCGCCCAAAAACGGTTCTACTGAACAACCAAAGAAAGAATCAAAAGGGAGTGATCAGAACGTTAAAGATGTAGACTTTGAAGAATTATAAATAAAATAGTTTTCGTGTTTTGAGGTTTTATTGACAGGTCCTTCATATTTTGGGGGATCTGTTTTATTTTGGGTTTGTATGAACAAAGAAAAATTATTGGAAAAAGCTAACCAATTATGCAACAATACATTAATGGAGACATTAGGCATTCGGTTTACTGACATTGGAACAGATTTTCTAACTGCAGAAATGGAAGTCAATTCAAAGGTTCATCAACCCGAAGGATTGTTGCATGGTGGTGCATCAGCGGCATTGGCAGAAACAGTAGGAGGTGCTGCATCCATTCTTTTAGCCCCAAGAAAACAAACCAAATCAAGAGGCATTCAAATCAGTGTCAACCATGTCCAAGGAATTTCTAAAGGAAAAGTTATGGCAACGGCTAAAGCTATTCATACTGGAAAATCAACTCAAATTTGGTCAATACGCATCATTGATGAAAAAGGTAATCTTATTTCTATTTGTCAATTAACCACGATGTTTCTTTCTTGAAACTCATTCATTATAGCACGACAATAATACCTAGTTGTGATTGTGTTAACGACCTATATTAAAAACAGAGAGTTGAAAATCATTCAAGCACAAATTCAAGTTTGATGGTATTTCGTAAAATAATGTCCCAGTTTTCCTATAGTAAAGGATAAATACTCAAAACGATACCACTGGTCCATTGAAAACAGGTCATCACCTTTTTTCAAATAGGTTCTGAATGTAGTCTAGGTATCACGATCAATCAATCTACTCAATTGAAACTATCGCTGAAATAAAAGGAAAGTTTTGAAGTTTCTGAAGCGGTATGAAAATTCACAAAAATCTCAAATCATCAGAAGCATCTTTCCATCATCTTTGAGAAAAAATCAAAATAGTTTATGTCGTATTCCTTGATTCATTTCAAAGAGTGAAGTTCATCAATTGTCAGTAGGTTGTATTGGTTGCCTATCCAAATTTTGATGGGTTTTAACACGTTTGTTAATATAGATGGGCAAAGCATATGTCAGAGTATAATTAAAACCCGCACCAAATTTGTTATCGTCTGTTTTTTTGTTGAAACTAGGGATGTATAGATTGTCAAAGTTTTCTGGCATTTTATCTGATAATAGATGATTCAATCTGAGGCTAAAGCCCATAAATAAATTAGTCAATATTTCTGTTTTGACTCCGCCAATAATTTCAATCCAGTTAGCAGATAATGATTCATACTTTTTGATGGCATTAGATTGGGTGATTTCTTGTTCTGGCCAAAAACGATTTAAATTCCAAGGGACATAGCGATTGACTTCTTGAGAGTGGCGACTCAATGCCAATCTAAATCCCAAAAACATTTGATTATTCAATCCTTCTATAGATCGAGAAATAGTAAAATCCAATCCAACTTTGATATAGTTTCCTTCAGTGCTGAAATTGATTTGTTCGGATTGTGTTGTTTTCGATTCGTTTCCTAGTTCCATAGCAATAAATATTTTTTCAGAAAATTGTAAATCGCCAACAAACTCAATTCCAGAAAAATCATCGTTATTTAACCCTCGAATAGGTTTTGATAAATCCACCCCAACTCTCAATTGAAATGGCGTGCGTTCTCTCTGAACCGTTTTAATTTCATCAAGGTTATCTCCACTCACGATGGAATCCGTCTCTATAGTCTGTTCAACTTTCTGGGCAAACAATCCCAATCCAATCAAACTAAAAAATAAGATGAAGATGGGCGCTTTGTTCATCGATTATTGAATCTTTTAATGTTTTGATTTCCATAATCCAATTCTGACCAGAATTTATAATTTCATGTGGTGGGTTATTCAGAATAAAAGTTGAAATAAATCCACAAGAACGATTTAGATATTTATCCTCTATTCTATAATTCAATCGAAGTGTATCAATATTCTCATCGCCTTGTTCGTGGTTCATGATAAACTCAAAATCAGTGAATGATTGATCACTACGAAGAGGTAAAAGAATGCTGTCTCGATTATTGATTGGTAGATCCATTTCAATACCAATTGGCTTTACCATAAAATTGGGGGGACTAGTAGAATTTGAAAGGTCAGCATGATTAAATGTTTTCAAAATAAGCCTTGGTGTGGTAGGCGAAGTCGGAATACAGATATCATCTTCTTCACAAGAAATGACTCCTAAAACCAAAAATAATAGCCAGGTATTCTTACACTTCAATGTGGAGTACTAAATTTCCAAAAATAAAACATTTAAGAAGGGTACTTGATGCACAAAGGGTTCACCTTGAATCATTGCTTTGACATGATCATTAACCGATCATTTATGCTTATGGCTCCAAACAAATGATACGAATTTTGTAGGTTCCTTCATGACAAATTATGTCGTTTGAACTTTTTACAAGAACCCAATTTTTGATAAAAACAAACCTTGACCAGGTTACAAATAATGTCATTTTGAGACTTATAATTAACGATTGTTAAGAAATTTTTGTTGCACCAGATAGTTGAACATAGCCCCATTTTATTTTTTTCAATGTTATCCATCGTCACTTCAATTTTTTAGAAGATCATTCAATTCATTCTCCATTTGCAGGACTCTTTGAGGGAATTTTTCAGCAAGATTATTCTCTTGTGCTCTGTCATCAGAAAGTCGATATAATTGATAGTTATCTGATGTTCCAGTTTCTATATTAACAGTTGCTATTAAGGGACTTCCAGAATGCGGAGGAATGAGAATCCAATCTCTTTTTAGATAACTTTTACGTCCTATGGCCTCCAAAACAATACTATCTCTACCTTTTTCAGTTTTCCCCATGAAAGCGTCTAATAAATCTTGACTATCCATTTGGTTGACAGGAACCTTTAAAAGTTTAGCAAAAGAGGCTGAAAAATCGATTTGACTCACCAGAGCCTTGGAAACCATTGGTTTGATTGTCCCTTTCCACTGAATCATCAACGGAACTCTTGTTCCAGCTTCATAAAGACTATACTTCCCCCCTCTTAATCCACCACTGGGAGTATGATTTCCAATTTTTTCAACAGCTTGGTCTTGATAACCATCATTCAAAACAGGACCATTATCACTTGAAAATAGGATGAGCGTATTTTCAGCTAAACCTAGTTGGTCTATTTTATCCAATACTTGACCAACAGCCCAGTCTGCTTCTAAAATGACATCGCCTCTTGGTCCCATTCCTGACTGACCAATAAATCTAGGATGCGGTACACGGGGTACATGCGGTTGATGTAATGAATAAAACAAAAAAAATGGCACTTGTTGATGCTTTTCAATGAATTTTAATGAACGACTTAAAATAGTATCTGACATATCTTCATCGATGTATCGTGCAGTAACCCCTCCTCTCTGAAAACCAATACGTGAAATACCATTATGAATACTCATATCGTGACCGTGACTTGGAAAGACTTTTAATTTTTCTGGGTTTTCTTTACCAGTGGGTTCGCCGGAAAAGTTTTTCTTATAGTTGACTTCGAGAAGATCCCCTGATTCTAAACCAACGACTCGATCGTTCTCAACATAAACTGTAGGTGCCCGATCATTAGTTGAAGCCAAAATATATGAATAATCGAAGCCTACTTGATTGGGACCTGGAGCAATTTTCCCATTCCAATCTAATTCACGATGACCTAAACCTAAATGCCATTTACCGATTACTGCGGTTTTGTAACCAACCGATTGCATTATTTTTGGGAGCGTCTGCATCGTTGTATCAATAATCAATGGCGCATTTCCTGGAAGAATACGAGCCCTCTTGTTTTTCCAAGGATATTGTCCAGTCAATAAAGCATAACGACTTGGAGTGCACGTGGCAGAAGATGCATATCCACGTTTGAATAAAATGCCTTCTTTGGCAATACGATCGAAGTTTGGCGTATTTAAAGTGCCATGGCCATAGGCACTGACATCTCCATAACCTAAATCATCTGCATATATGATGATGATGTTCGGTTGATCTATTGATATCTCATGAGACGAGTTTTGACCATCTTGACATGAAACACATATCAAATAGATTAATACAGAAATTGAAAATATCAAACTATCAGAAATGCTTTTTACTTCTATCATTTGAGATTCATAAAAGGATTGCTCTAATATAAAAAGATTGTCACATGAGAAACTCATTGGATCTTCAAAAAAAGATGTTACCGAATATGGAACTCTTTGAAATCGACTGATCGATTTCCCCATAAATTATTGGAGATGGCTTTTTTAATTTTACGAATATTTTATGATGTTAAAATCGAAAAAATAAATGAAAAAGATATGTCGCTCTGATGAGATTTTTCAACTGGATAAAAAATATCTATCCAATACATACCATCCCATACCAGTTGCCTTAAATAGAGGTCAAGGCGTTTTTCTATGGGATATGGAAGGAAAAAAATATTTTGATTTTCTTTCGTCTTATTCAGCCGTCAATCAAGGCCATTGTCACCCTCGGTTGGTCAACATCATGAAAGCTCAATGCGAAAAACTAACCTTGACTTCTAGGGCTTTTCATAACTCAACTTTAGGTGCTTACGCTCAATACATAACCCAATATTTCGGTTATGAAAAAATGTTACCCATGAATTCTGGCGTGGAAGCTGTAGAAACAGCGATCAAAATCACAAGAAAATGGGGTGTCGTCAATAAAGGGATCCCCGATAATGAATCGCAAATCATTGTCTGCAATCAAAATTTTCATGGTCGTACAACGACGGTCATTTCATTTTCATCGGATAAAAGCTCTAAAGATAATTTTGGACCTCATGCTACTGGGTTTATCAATATTCCGTATAATGATTTAAATGCACTCAAAACTGTTTTAGAATCCAACAAAAAGATTGCTGGTTTTCTTATGGAGCCCATCCAAGGAGAAGCTGGCGTTCGAATGCCCGCCCTAGATTACTGCCAACGAGCCCATGACCTATGTAAGCAATACAACGTGTTGTTTCTTGCTGATGAAATTCAATCGGGACTAGCTCGATCTGGAAGTTTATTGGCAACCTGTGGTCATTGCCATTGTATGGATATCTGTCAAAAAAATGGAAACCACTACACCAAACCAGATATCATTTTATTAGGCAAAGCACTTAGTGGAGGTCTCTACCCTATTTCAGCAGTCTTATGCGATGCTCATATTATGGATGTATTGAAACCTGGCGACCATGGAAGCACCTTTGGTGGCAACCCTCTTGCAAGTGCCATTGCTATCGAAGCATTAAAGGTGATTCAAGAGGAGCAGTTGATGGTTAATGCACGAAATATGGGAGAATACTTTCGTTGTCAATTACAACAATATCTACAAGTCAGCAAGATTCTTCAAGAAGTTCGAGGAAGAGGACTATTAAATGCCGTGGTGATTCAATCTAAAACGAACCCTTCTCTGGCTTGGGATATTTGTTTGAGATTAAGTGATCATGGACTTTTAGCCAAACCGACGCATGGAAATATCATACGGTTTGCTCCCCCACTAATTATTACCAAAACACAAATGACACAAGGATTAGAAATCATCATCAACACCTTTAAAGAATTTGAATCTAAGGACTGATTGATGCAAGTTTATTTTGATAATGCAGCAACGACTCCATTGTATCCCGAAGTGATTCAAAAAGTTACTGATGTATTGGAACAATACTATGGCAATCCATCGTCAATCCATAGTATTGGTAGAAAATCACGTACGATTATCGAATTGGCTAGAAAAGAAATTTCAAGTTATCTTGGCGCCAAACCTCAAGAAATTATTTTCAATTCGGGAGGAACTGAAGGAATTAATTTTATATTTCATAGTGCTATAAATGATTTGAAAGTCAAACGAATCATTACATCAAAAATTGAACATCATGCAGTGCTGGAATGCTTGCCTTTAAATCAAAAGAAAATTGATGTCCAATACGTAACAATTCATTCTAATGGATTGATTGATTTGGATTCATTGGAACATTTATTAGCCAAAAAAAAGACTAAAACTTTAGTTAGTTTGATGCATGTTAATAATGAAATAGGAACGATTACAGATCTAAAAAAATGCGGCGAAATATGTGCAAAATATCAGAGCTTGTTCCACACTGATGCAGTACAATCTGTTGGAAAGTTATCGATTGATGTCAAAGAGTGCCTCATTACCTTTTTAACAGCATCTGCACATAAATTTCATGGGCCTAAAGGTACTGGTTTTCTTTACATCGAAAGAAATTCTGGGATCAAAGCACAAATATCAGGAGGAGGGCAAGAACGTGGTCTCAGGGCTGGTACAGAATCAGTTCATAATATATTAGGAATGTCTTTGGCATTAAAGTTATCTTATCAGCAATTAGATCAAAATACGAATCATATTTCACAATTAAAAACCCGATTTCTTAACCGATTGAAAGAAATCTTTAATGACTTAATAATCAATGGCATCGAAAATAATGAACAATTGGGATTGCCTCACATTTGTCACGTCACTTTTCCAATTCCCAAAAAGAAAGCTCAATTGCTTGGATTTAAGTTAGATATGAAAGGGATTGCATGTTCTCAAGGTAGTGCTTGCCAATCAGGTACTCCGATAGGATCTCATGTATTAGATGAACTTTCAAATGACTCAAAAGATGAATTCCCATCATTTCGATTTTCTTTTTCAAAATTCAATACCATACAAGAAGTTGATTATGTACTAGCGTCTCTAGAAGAAATTGCAAACAACTAATTCACCCATAACTTTTGGATTTTCTTTGCCATCTTTAGTGAGTTATTAAATACTTAATTAACCTGATTTAAGTTGGTATTTGCGATTCATTCCACTTAGTATATAGCATATCAAGATCGTATTCCAATGGGGTTGATTGTAATTCAATAATTCCATCTGCATGAGCTCGTTGTAATATATATTCAATCATATAATCTTCTTTATTATTGATTGGGTCAAACTCACTTTTTAGTGTTAAATTAAAAAGAGAGGCCGTTGTTTGAAATAGAAAAGCTCTCAATCCACTTCGAAGATCTTTAACCAAATCAAATGCTGTGAATCCTGTTTGGCGATATACCAGTCGAATTAAAATCCTTCCTTGGCTTCTAGATAAATTTTTTAATTCATCTTCTAATTCACTAAAGATATGTTTTTCTACTCTTTTAATGTATCTCTTTCTATGTGATTTTTTATCTATTAGATCCAATCGATTGCTGAGTATTTCAAATCTTTCCCCAGCCATTTTTGCATAGGGATATACTTTGAGTGTCCGATTTCGAAGGATTAAATAATTTCTTAGTTCGTTTTGTGTTTGAAAATTTAAAGGTTGAAAAAGCGTTACCCCCTTTAATTCTAATCCTAATTGATCATTCCAATAATCAAGTGTGTCCAATCGCTCTCCTTCATATTCATTATCATTTATTTGAGCCATGAAGTATGAATGAAATAACAAACTCAGTGAAATAAAAATTACGCTTCGATACATCATGACAAAATTAAAACTTCTAAATTCTTAAAGATGGAATTTTTTACTTTTGCGAGTTCAATTTTTATACCAATATGAGTAACTACATAGATGAAAAAGCTTTTGATTTTTTAGAAAAATATCTAAATAATGCAGCACCTACTGGCTATGAAGTTGCAGGGCAAAAAATGTGGATGGAATATCTTAAACCATATGTTGATGATTTTTTAACGGATACCTATGGTACCGCAGTTGGCATTATCAATCCGGGCAAAGATTATCGAGTTGTCATCGAAGCACATTCGGATGAAATATCATGGTATGTCAATTATATTTCTAAAGACGGTTTGATTTATGTGATTCGAAATGGAGGCAGTGACCATCAAATTGCACCTTCCAAATGGGTCCATATTCATACAGCAAATGGTGTTGTTCCTGGTGTATTTGGATGGCCAGCAATTCACACAAGGAAAGGAGAAAATAAAGAGGAGCCTCCCAAACTATCCAATATTTTTATTGATGTTGGGGCTAAAGATAGCCACCAAGTTGATGATTTAGGAATTCATGTTGGTTGTGTCATTACCTATCCTGATTCTTTTCGAATCATCAATGAAAATAAAATTGTTTGCCGTGCTATTGATAATCGAATAGGTGGATTCATGATTGCACAAGTTGCTCGTTTGCTATATGAAGAAAACATAAAACTTCCTTATAGCCTTTATATCACTAATTCTGTTCAAGAAGAAGTGGGATTAAGAGGAGCCGAAATGATCACACAAACAATAAAACCACACGCGGCCATCATCACTGACGTATGTCATGATACTTCAACACCGATGATCAATGAAAAAGTTGAAGGAGATATTAAAATTGGAGATGGGCCAGTTATCTCATATGCACCTTCTATTCAGCATAAATTAAGGGATGTGATTCTAAATGCAGCAATCAATCATGATGTGCCTATACAAAGACTTGCTTCTCATCGATACACTGGAACAGATACGGATGCATTTGCATATAGTAATGGTGGAGTGGCTTCCGCATTGATTTCTCTCCCCTTGCGCTACATGCATACAACAGTAGAAATGGCTCACCTTGAAGATATCAAACATTTAATACAACTGTATTTATTGAGTCTCCAAAACATAAAATCTGGGGAGACTTTCAGTTACTTTGACTAAGTGCTAGTAGCTGATTAATTTTTTTTACGAGGCTTGGGCCTTCATAAACGAACCCCGTGTAAATTTGGATTAAGTCGGCGCCGGCTTCTAACATTTGAATTCCATCTTTGGGTGATTGAATACCACCAACACCGATGATATAAAATGGTTTTGTTTGAGTTTTTCTGATGTAAGACACAACTTGTAAACTGCGTTTTAACAAAGGTTTACCACTCAAACCACCACTTTGATTGTGTTGTTTTGACTTAATCCCATTTCTTTTGATCGTGGTATTCACTGCAATAATTCCTGAGAGATGACATTCTTCTACAGTTTGTATCACGTCATCGATTTGAGAAAAACTTAAATCAGGAGATATTTTAAGCAACAGAGGAATTGGTTCGGATAACTTTTGATTTTCCTTCATCAGCGGATGGACTAATTCTCTTAAATGTTTTTTTTCTTGGAGTGACCTTAACTCTGGAGTATTAGGTGAACTTACGTTGATGGCGATATAATCAGCAATGGGAGCCATCTTTTTAAAACAGATTAAATAATCAGAAGCTGAGTTTTCGATAGATGTCGATTTGTTTTTACCAATATTGACTCCTAAAATGATATTGGTTTTATTTTTTGCTTTTTTGATTCTTTGGGATATAACTTCAATGCCGTCGTTATTGAATCCCATCCGATTAATCAATGCATGATCTTTCGATAACCGAAAAAGTCTTTTTTTTGGATTGCCCTTTTGAGGTTCTGGTGTAACCGTTCCTACTTCAATAAAGCCAAATCCAAAATGGGATAATGCCTCAATTGAGTTTGAGTTTTTATCAAAGCCTGCTGCTAGACCGACAGGATTGCTAAATGTTTTATGAAAAAGTGTCTTTTCTAATGAATTCGATGATACAACATACCTGCTTTTAATCAACCATTGAAATGGCTTAATGGATAAGATGCATCTAATGACTTGAAGGACGATGTGGTGTGAAAGTTCAGGATCAAGAGCAAATAATATCCGTTGAAAAAAAAGTTTATACAAGCCTATTAGATCTTGATTGAATCAATAAAAACTCGAACTTTAAGTTTTTTTGGGAGGGGGATTCAATTTGGCACTTAATTCTGTTGAGATGGCAGATCTTTCAAGTTTTATTTTTCCGGCCATCGTTTCTAGGATAACGGTTGTGTCTTTGTCTACAACTTCAAAAAGTTTTCCATGAATACCACTTTTGGTGATGACCTTATCTCCTTTTTTTAAATTACTTTGAAATACTCTTTCTCTTTTAGCTCTTCTTTGCTGTGGGAGGATAATAAAGAGAAAAAAGACAACAAAAATGAGCAGTAAAAAAGGTATTTGATTTGACATCCCTTCCATTTTAAATCGATGTTTCTTTAAGTCTAATTAGTCAGTTTGAATAGTTGCTTTGATTCTTACTCTTTCTTGACCATTAGCAGTGTTTGTATATAGAGTTACTGTCTTTTGTTGATTTCCACTAAATCCAGTTGAATCAAAACTAACGATAATCGAATCTTTTTGACCAGGCGGAATCGGAGTGTTGGGAAATTCTGGAATCGTACACCCACAACTTCCTTCTGCATCCAATATTTGTAAGTCCGCATTTCCAACATTAGTGATATAAAAAGTTGTTTCGACTTTGAGGCCTTCTTGAATCGATCCAAAGTCATGAATCAACCGGTCAAATTCTAAAGCTGATTTCTGAATTGGGTCCAAATTATTTATTGCCTGGGTTTCTGATTGAGCAATTAAATTTCTTTCCTTAATCTTATCTGAGGGACGTTCTTTACACGCAGCTACAAAAAGTATTCCCAATAAAATTGTAAAATAGAACTTATAATTCATGAATTTAATTTTTAACAAATTTACAGAAACTTAACTTTAGAACACGTCTATTATATGGTAATCTATCGAAATATTCTACTAGAAACTTTTTTTAGAGTGACTATTTCGACTTCTCCATTGACTGCCCAACCACACAAGATCATCTTGTATTTCAATGCAACCAACTATAATAAAACAAACATCAACAGACAAAACATTGGTATATTCCATACTTTACTCCTGCATCATATTTTGATGAGAGTCAAATTAAATCTTTCTATAAAAACAAATTTCTTGTAAATAGATAAGGTCTCTTTTATTTCTTACTTCCGGATACATTATTAGTCAAACTTGTAACGATCATTTAAAAATTTGGTCTTCGCTCTTTAATAAAGCCTTGAGAAGGCAACTTTAAAAATTTTATGGATTACTTTCATTTAAAACTTTAATGACCACAAGTTCAACGATCTAGTGCAACAATGAAAATCCGTCGTCAATTGTTTGATTGGAAGGTTATTAGGGGTCCGTTCAAGTATTTCATATCGATTGTGAAATGTACTTATATCGTAAACTATCTGTTTGAAACGAATATAAAAAATGGGCGTTAATAATTTCCCTTAAAGACCTCATTTCGAAACGAGTTGTTGTTGCACTTGATAGTTGAACATGGCAATGAATCATTCTTATTGTTGATTCATGACAAACAAAACATTTCATACTTGATTAGTATTCTGTATCATCTCTTTTTATCTATCGTTTCTTCCTTCTTCAATGGGTTCCCATACGCAATACTCTAAAATGATTCCGTATATGGCGAAAGTAGAATGAAAAAAGATTAAAAGAGATGAACAAAATTTGGCTGTTCAGGACTCAATAGGATATCTCACTTTCAACTGATTTTAGAATAAAACAAGTTGGTAAAAGCACCTCATAAAAAGTGATTATAAGAGATATCATCAACACTGCAGATTAAAAAAACTACAAAAAACGCCATTGATTATGATTTTCGAATCAACGATTGTTTAGTAACTGATCCAATATACCATTGATGAATTTAGCGCTTTTTTCAGTTGAATAATCATTAGCTATTTCTAGATATTCATTGATTGTAACTTTAGGCGGAATATCTTCAAAGTAAAACAGTTCTGCAATAGCTACAGTTAAAATTGCAGAATCAATAGTTATTAATCGATCTAAAGTCCAATTTTTAATAAATTTTTGATGTTGACTTTTTATATGTTTTTCATTCAATAAAACATAGTTCAAAAGATTGATGCCAAATTGAATTTCTTTTTGATGCGCGATTGAATGAGGAATAATAGATTTTGGAGCCTGTATTTCGTCCATTTTTTTAATTACTTTAAGCATGTAAGAATTAACCAATGGCAAATCATCGGTAAAAGAAATAGAATAGTCTTGATAAATTTCTTGAAGTGTTGATGAAGGAGCTATAATATTTTTGAAGATATAAATCAAAAGTTTCTGGTATTCATTTTTTGAGGGATCGGGAAGATTTAAAAAGTCTTGATACTCTTGTGATTGAAATAAATCACGAATCAATAACTCTATGAAAGAATCATGTTGGTTCCAATAATTTTTGATGTTTTGAGGAATTTTTTTTAAATCAGGATGTTGGATTAAAACATTTAAGCTCGGGTTAGTTGCTAAACGATGATACTTCAACTGTGCCTCTTGATTAATTGTCATTGATTTTTGAATCTTACTAAGTTTTTCTTGTGCAATTAGATGGATTTTTCGAAATAAAGCAAGTTCTAATAACAATAAATCCGTAACTCGATTCAAAGTTGTTTCTAGTAATCTCTTGGCTTGATGTTGATTGGATGGTGTATTGATTAAAAAAGAATAAAATGATTGAACAACTCGGATTCGAATATGGCGACGCGTGATCACTTTCAGAAAAAAAGAACAATAAAGAATGCAAAGATAAAGTTTCGAAAACGTTGAGTTAATGGTTGGATTCCTATTACTTTGGTCTGATTTTATATTTTGATTGAAAGCCCTCAGATACCTTAATAAATATTTCTATAAGTACCGTAAAATGTTGATGGTGGGAATTATTCTCACTATTGTGGCTCGTGTTTTTTCCCTTCAAGTACCAAGAATGGTAGGTAATTCATTAACTCAAGTCGAGCTTTATTTAACAAATTCAAAAGATGCGACAGAAAATATTCAACAAATTTTATTAATCAATATTTTAATCATTTTGGCAGCTGCTTTACTCTCCGGTTTATTTACATTTTGGATGAGACAATGCATTATTAATGTTTCGAGATACATTGAGTTTGATTTAAAAAACGAAATATTTTCTCACTATTTAAGACTAACCCAGCGATTTTTTAAGAATAATAGAACCGGTGATTTAATGAATCGAGTAAGTGAAGATGTCAGTAAAGTTCGAATGTACTTTGGTCCCGCATTGATGTATTCGATCAATACCATAACTCTATTTGTGGTCATCATTGCTTATATGTTTTCAGTTGCTCCACAGTTAAGTGCTTACACCATTATTCCTTTTCCAATTTTGTCGATTTTGATATACAAGCTTTCAAGGCGAATCAATATCAAAAGCACTAGAGTTCAGGAAATGCTCTCTAAAATGTCCACATTCAGTCAAGAAAGCTTCAATGGCATTAGTGTCATCAAATCGTATCGAATTGAAAAAAGAATGGAAAAAAGCTTCGATATCATGACTCGTCTGAATTATCAGAAAAGCATGGATTTAGCAAAAATTCAAGCTTGGTTTTTTCCATTAATGATTTTGCTGATTGGTTGTAGTAATCTAATTGTCATTTTTATTGGCGGGAAAAAATATATCGATGGTTCGATTGATATTGGCATCCTAGCAGAATTTATCATCTATGTTAATATGCTGACATGGCCTGTAGCTTTAGTTGGATGGATTACTTCGATTGTTCAACAATCAGAGGCTTCACAGCAAAGGATCAATGAATTTTTGAAAGAATCCCCAGAAATTCAAAATGGAGTTGAGAATTTAAAAGCACAGACCCCGGATATTAAATTTCATCAAGTAAGTGTACGCTATCCCGAAACGCAAGTAAAAGCCCTAAATCTCGTTTCGTTAGAAATTCCTTATGGCCAAACAATTGGAATTATCGGAAAAGTCGGATCTGGAAAAACGACATTACTCAATTTAATTCCAAGATTGTATGATTCTGATAAGGGACTTATCAAAATAGATCAAATCAACATTAAAGAATTTGATCTAAAAAGTTTGAGAAATGCGATTGGTTATGTCCCTCAACAGAGTTTTTTATTTTCTGAAACCATTGAAGACAACATTCGTTTCGGAAAAAATGAAGCTACTTTCAATGAAATACAACAAGCAGCAAAAAATGCGTCAGTACATCACAACATTATAGCTTTTAAAAACGGATATAAAACACTACTTGGAGAACGTGGTGTGACTCTTTCTGGTGGCCAAGTTCAAAGAATATCCATAGCTCGAGCACTATTAAAAAATCCAAAAATTTTATTACTTGACGATTGTCTCTCAGCAGTTGATTCTGAAACAGAAAAAACTATTTTAAATAATTTGAGGGAATTAAGAAAAAATAAAACCACGATTATTGTATCGCATCGAATATCATCAATCGAAGATGCTGATGTTATTGTTGTTCTAGAGAAAGGAAATATTATCGAATATGGAAATCACCAACAACTTTTTAGCGATAAAAAATACTATTATGATTTATATCGAAAACAAAATAGTTGAATATTAGTTCATTTAAAATACTTTTGAAAAAAAATAATTTCGTCTACTGAAATGACAATGACTATGTTGACTTAAAATAAATTAAATTAAAATGGAACAGGATCCTTCATATATGAATCGCAAAGACGTCTTTTCACGTGTGTTTAGAGCTGGAAGACGCACTTATTTTTTTGATGTTAAAGAAACTCGTGCCGGTGATTATTACTTAACCATCACTGAAAGCAAAAAACATTATAACCATGATGAACAACCTTACTATCGTAAGCATAAAATATATCTTTATAAAGAAGATTTTAACGATTTCAAAGAAGCACTAAAAGAAACGATGAAGTTTATCATTGATAACAAAGGGACTGAAATTATTTCAAACGCTGGTAAATCAATAGAGAATCAAAATGAAGAAAATCCATTGGAATCATCGGATGAAAATTTAGATCAACTAGATGATGAAAATTTTCAATTTGGTGAAGAATAGGTTCGCATCGTCTACACTCAAGTAATTTCTTTTTTATCCTATTCGATTTAATTTCTTCGCTTTATGGTTCGAACCTAAACAAAATCTAATTATTAAATCGTCGTACGAAACAAGCTCAATGAGAGACAATTTGGTTGTACTGTTATGATGATAAACAAATAACGATGCTCATCATCTGTTAGGCTCAAAACACAAGCACCTCAAGTATATGACGACGTTTTGTTGAATTAACACCTATATCTTCATTATCTATCGGGTAGTCAATATTGATGACTGTTAATCTACGTTTTGGAATTAATATTTTAATTCCTTTTTTATTGGATGTTGTATCATAATCAAGTACTCCTGCAGTACGGTCATGAATAAGGCTTGTTTTAAAACGCTTTATAATAGGTGCTTTTACCAGAAGAGGTTTGAAAAAAATAGCTAATTTTTGATCATGAAAATGTATTTTCATGATTTCTTAGACCATCTTTTAAATGCATTTTGGAGTAAATTCTTGTTGTTTCATTTTCAAAACATTTGACGACAAAAAATCATATTCGAAATAATCCTAATCTAACATAGGATAAAAACTGAGGAAACTTTTAAGTTTCCAATAATCAGATCGTATGAGTTATAAGATAATCAATATGATAACGACTTATTTCTTCTAAGGGATTGATATGTGATTCAAGTATGAAGACATCTAAGTGATGTCTGTGGATTTTTAGTTAATAATGTAGAAAAAAATCGCGGGGAACCACATCATTGTCCGAAGTTAGTCCAATAACTTTCATGGATTTATCAATGTTTACAAGGTTCAAAATGATGAGAATCAGTTTAAATTTGATAAAAGTTGCCCCAAAGTTGGACGAAATTTATCATTGAAAATGACTTGATAGTTTCCAAACTCATCGAGACCATCTGAATCAATTTGTTTAAATCTTAACTTTACAAAATATCTAGGAACTCCTTTTCGATTATATCGAGTTGTTACTTCATAGTGAAAAGGAATGAATGAAGTCGGATTTTCTAATTCTAGCATCTGTGAAGAACCTTCAATAACAGTAGTTAGTAAATCTATAGAAGTAAAATATTGATTCCAATTTTCCGTATCAGTTTCTTGATTAATTCGATCTACAAACTCACCTCCTTTCAATTTGTTAAAGATAACTTGGCCATTGGTGTCAATAGTTCTTTCGATGGTCAACCTATCGATGATGACTTTTAAGTCGAGTTCAACGAGGATAGTGTCTTTTGCAGCTGTTCTATACTGAATCGACTGAGTATCCAAATCAATTGATACGACGCCACCCCAAATAGGGTATTGAGATGATGAAAGATGGAAGCAAACAAAAAAAACAAATATTGATATAAAAAACTTCAAGTGCAACGTAATTGACATCAAAATTATGTTATTAAAAGATTTTAATATCGAAGATAAGTTCAACAATCTAGTGCAACAATTAAAATTCGTCGTCAATGGTTTGACTGGAAGGTGATTAGGGTCCATTCAAGTGCTTCCTATCATATTGTGACATGTCATTATATCCTAAGCTATTTGTTTGAAACAAATCTAAAGAATGGAAGTGAATCATTTCCCATAAATACCTCATTTAAAACGAGTTGTTGTTGCACTAAATAGTTGAACATAGCGAAATATCTTTTGATGAGAATAATAGCTTCAACATGACCTTAAACAGAAGCATCATTCTTAATCTATATTTGCAATGATTCGTAATTCTTGATTCATGTATCGATCATTAACTTCCTTCACTGCAATCGTATTTTTTTCTTTCATTCTCAATGCTCAAGTCAATTTAGAATATTACCTAGATGAAGATCATCGTTATGACTCTTCCGTTCCGACTCCTCAAGAAATACTTGGTTTTCAAATTGGTCAATGGCATATTTCCCATAATCAAATGTTACAATACATGAATGCTTTGGCCGCATCTTCCGATAGAATTAAAGTCGAAACAACGGGAAAATCTCACGAACACAAACCACTCATTCTATTAACCATAACTAGCAAAGCTAACCATCAGAATTTGGAAGCTATTCGACAAAAACATCATCATCTCACGACTGATAAGGGACAAAAGATTGATACAAGCAGTATGCCCGTGGTGGTTTATCAAGGATTTACCATACATGGGAATGAACCAAGCGGAGTCAATGCTAGTTTATTGATTGCATATCATTTAGCCGCTAGCAGATCACAAAAAACTCAAAAACTATTAGATCAATCCATTATACTTATTGATCCATGCATGAATCCAGATGGCATGCAACGATTTTCTAATTGGGTAAATTCTCATAGATCGACCCATTTAAATCCTGATTCCAATGATCGAGAGTTTCATGAAATTTGGCCAAGTGGACGGACCAATCATTATTGGTTTGACCTCAATAGAGATTGGCTTTTGTTGCAACATCCAGAGTCTCGTGCTCGAGTCCAAACTCTGACCAAGTGGTATCCAAATATAATCGCAGATTTTCATGAAATGGGCACTAATTCAACTTATTTTTTCCAACCTGGGGTCAAAAGTCGAGTCAATCCGATGACACCTAAAATGAATCAAACGCTAACTGCAAAAATTGCTACTTTTCATGTTAAAGCATTCGATTCTATTGGCTCATTGTATTATTCAAAAGAAACTTTTGATGATTTTTATTACGGTAAGGGATCTACATATCCAGACATTAATGGTGGAATCGGCATATTATATGAACAAGGTTCTTCAAGAGGTCATGCTCAAAACAGTCAACACGGTCTATTGACTTTTCCTTTTACCATTCGAAATCAATTAACAACGATTCTTTCAACTCTTGAAGCGGCCCAACACTTAAGATTAGAGTTATTAAGCTATTTAAAAGATTTTTACAACCAATCCTTTGAAATGGGGCGGTCGCATCAATCAAAAGGAGTTCTTTTTGGAAGTGAAAAAGATCCCATTAGGAGTTATGAATTAGCCAAACTGCTACAACAACATGAAATCGAACTTTATTCAATCAGAAATTCAATGACCAAGGGACTCAAAAGATTTGAGAAAACATCTAGTTATTTTATTCCTTTTGAGCAAAAAAAATACCGATTGATTCGTTCTGTTTTTGATTACCAAACAGAGTTTGAAGACAGTATTTTTTACGATGTTTCGGCATGGAATTTTCCACTTTCATTTAATGTTGATATCAGTTTTGAAAAGAATAATGCATTAGCAGAAAATCTAATTGAAGATTTAACTCCTCCCGTCGGGAGTGTAACTTCCAAATCTCAATATGCTTATTTGGTGTCTTCATCTAAATACTATCTACCCAAATTGATCAGGCTATTACATGATTCCAAAATTCATTTTAAAGTAGGGACAAAAGAGTTTGAAATGCAAGGAAAAGAATACGGTTTTGGAAGCTTACTCATTCCTGTACAAACTCAAACGATTGATACCGATGAATTATACCAGACTCTTAAAGAATTAGCTCGCAAGACAAATCTTATCATCGATAGCGTTCCGACGGGTTATGGTCCTAAAATCGATTTAGGATCGAATAGTTTCATCACCGTTGAGCAACCTAGAGTGGCTTTATTGGTAGGACAAGGAATCAGAAGTTATGATGCAGGTGAAATTTGGCATTTATTTGATTATCGTTTTGAAACGCCGATTACTAAAATTGACACACGTTACGTCCATCAGGTTGATTTAAAACAATACACTCACCTCATCATTCCAAGTGCCAATTCACGCATCCTGAATCATTCCAAAGAAAAAATCGAATCGTTTGTTAATGCAGGCGGCGTTTTAATTGCCTATCGGAATTCGATTAACTGGTTAATGCAAAATGAGTGGATTGATATTGAGTTATTGGAAAGTGATATAAAAGCTGAAAATATTTCTTTTGAAGAAAAACAAGATTTTTGGGGAGCTCAGCAAATTGGGGGTGCCATTTTTAACACCAATATAGACCGTAGTCATCCAATAAATTATGGGATCACTCATGATCAATTACCTCTTTTTAGAAATACCACGCTTTTTATTAAAGCGGATCAAAACAGTTATAACAATCCAATTCAATATACATCAAATCCACTGATTAGTGGCTATATTTCGAATCAGAATCTAGATCTTATCAAAGAGTCCGTTCCTTTCAAGGTTCAACAAAAATCAAATGGAAAAATTATTGTCTTTACTGATAACACCAATTTCAGAGCTTTTTGGTTTGGAACGAATCGACTTCTCATGAATGCAGTGTACTTCAGCAATTTGATGTAGTTGCTTGTTTCACTACAACACCTGTTGACCATTTGGTATTTTAGATTCAGGTTCTAAAAGAATCACATCTTTGCCAGAAACGGCACCTAGAACAAGACATTCACTTTTAAATCCTGCAATTCTTTTTGATCCTAAATTAACAACACTAACAACTTGTTTTCCAATGAGTTCCTTTTCGTTGTAACGTTTCGTGATTTGAGCTGAAGAATTCAAAACACCAAGAGGCCCAAAATCAATTTTTAATTTGTAAGAAGCGTTTCTTGCTTCTTTAAAATCATTAATCTCGAGAATGGTACCAACTCGAATATCTATTTGTTCAAAATGAGAATAATCAATATTCATTGATTTACTTTGAAGTCAAAAATAACTATTCGGAGAATTGAATTATTTTTACCTCTCAATAAAAAATCAAAATGGCTTTAACAGAATCAAATATGCTTTCATTAGGAGTCAAAGCCCCTTCATTTTCTCTCCCTAATGTCGTCTCGGGAAAAACAGAAACATTTGATGATTTAAAAGGTGAAAAAGGCACATTAATCATTTTTATGTGCAATCATTGTCCTTATGTTATTCATATCCTAGATCAATTTGTTGCGTGGACAAAAAAATATCAATCTAAAGGAATCAATACGATTGGAATTTCTAGTAATAATATCAAGACTCATCCTGCAGATTCACCGAGTAAGATGAGAGAGCTTTCTATAGTTAAAAACTTTAGCTTTCCATATTTATATGATGATTCTCAACAAGTTGCAAAACATTATGATGCGGCTTGTACTCCTGATTTGTATTTATTTAATGGAGAAAGCGAATTGGTTTATCGAGGGTGTTTTGATAAATCAAGACCTGGGAATGATGTTGAAGTTACAGGAGAGGATTTAAGCCATGCAGCGAATCATTTGCTTCTCGGAAAACCTATTTCTCAAGAACAAACTCCGAGTATAGGATGTAATATCAAATGGAAATGAATCATCATTTGATTATTTCATCAATCAATCTTTATCTTGTCTTTTTGGAACGAGTCTCCATAGGTACCACGTTGGAACCAAAAAAATAAGTAAAGGTGTCAAGATGATGATAAAACATTGAACTGAAGATGATTTTGAAGCATAAAAGCAAAAACAACGCCAATTAGTAAGGCAAAAAGAATTTGAACGAGTCATAAGAGAAAACGATATTCTCTTTTAAAAAACCCATGAACATCAAAAAAACATTTTTTGCCTAGATAATATCGATATACTTTAGGGCATTATCTTGGAGTGTATTGACTTGATTTCTTTGGACCTAGCATCAGAAATGAACATATCGTATGAAGCCCCATACGTTTGAAGTGATCATCTTGTTTACTGCTTTGTTGGATATTTCTTGTCACCAAGAAACTTCTATCATTAAACCCTTATCATCTAAAAAAATCAATGCATTGATAGCAGAAGATGAGATTTGGGAATCTATTTTTGAAAGCACCGATTATTTTAGAAATCGCGAAAAAGGTAATTCTATAATATAGAGCAAAGTATTCTGCTTTATCCTATCGGGATCCATTCGAATTTTACAAATTAAGACAAGAGACAGATTATTTCACTGAAGAAAAAAATGAAAAAGCTTACCAACATCATTTGGATACCTTGAAAAGGGGGAAAAGCTTACAGTCAGTATTTACAAATGTTTCAAAAATACCATGACATCTTAGAATAAAATAATCCTGAAGATTTTGTAGATATTCAACTTGTGGAGTATAGGAATAACGTAAAAACTCTCTATGGTTATCAAATGTGTGATTGGGAGGACATCGAACTTGTTTTTGAAGTTTCGCCTCTTGATATAGACATTGAAAATATTGCTTTTGATGTTGTTTTTCAGCCATTCGGAACACATCCTTTACTTCATCATAATTCCACTTATGATGATGATCGTTCTGTAATTGAAAATCTCCGAGTAAAAGAAAAGGTTGCCTCTAACAAAAAAGTAGTCCTCGATTATATACGAAATTTAATTGGACCAAACATCTCTATGTCTTGTGGCACAACCTATACAGACCCGTATGGTGATCGAGACGATGACGATACTATTCATTATAATTTCACAACACTTGATGAGGTGAAAAAGAATATCGATATTTATTTTCGAGTCAATAAAGCAACCGTAGATGGTATTGAAATCAATCAGCAAAAAGGTATTGATCTTGTCAAAGACTTATGGCAAGCACACGAGTTAAGCCTTGGGAAAGAGTATTCTATGTTATCACAATTTCCATATTATTTAAAGAATTTAGATCCGTATCGTGAAAAGCTAGGGCTGAATCTATACAGTGACATCAGTATTGAAGAAAGTGCGCAACCATATGCTTCTAGCCCAAGAGCAATGAATTGATTTCCTGAATGGTATGTTGAAGAAATGAGTAAAAGAAAGTACCCTTTGGCTGATGAAATTCATCAGGAATTAGAGCAAGTTATGGATTTATTAGATGATCTTAAAACATATTAGTTGATGGGTTAGAAGTAACCTCTTTGATTTGAAGCTACACGATGAACCTAAAAAACAGAGCCCTTTTCTGCCGAGACAACATGGATATTCAGCAAGGGATAAACTCGGAATGTATTGATTTGATTTATCTCGATCCACCGTTCAATAAGAACAAAAATTTACCGTCTTATTGGAACTTGTGCTGATTGTATATTTTAGAATGGACTGGTATTTATAATGTTGAATTTCAAAAGTGATTAATTATCCACGCTATTATACTTTTGCAAACCAATAATGATGATGTGGTATGATAGGGCATTAAGGTTTGAGATTGTGATATCCCTTTCATAAAAAATAAAAAACTAATTTTTTGAAACTCAGTTTTACAGATTTTAGAGGAGATTTATTTGGTGGGTTGACTGCTGGAATCGTAGCATTACCACTTGCTCTTGCTTTTGGGGTAAGTTCAGGTTTAGGACCTAGTGCTGGACTCTATGGAGCTATCGTGATAAGCTTTTTAGCCGCCCTATTTGGCGGGACCCCCACTCAAATTTCTGGACCAACCGCACCCATGACTGCGTTAAGCATGGTGATTGTTGCTTCTATTCTAGCGGCCAATAATGGAGTTATTGAACAGGCTCTTCCATTAATCCTTATGGTCTTTGTATTGGCAGGTGTGATCCAAATTCTTTTTGGATTGGTTGGTTTTGGAAAATACATCAAATACATCCCTTATCCTGTGATTTCTGGATTCATGACAGCCATCGGAGTCATCATTTTAATCACTCAAATACAGCCTATTTTGGGATACTATGTCAAGGACGATACTCAATACATTGAAAGTTTAATTCCTTTAGCAGAAGAACAAATACTAGAAGAAATCATTCTTGAAGAGGCACAGAGAGGCATTTTGGTTCTTGAAGATTTTACTGAAACGATTGAAAATGCTGGAAAAATATCAAGAGATCAAATTGAAAACCAAGCTCAGTCGATAGCAAGTAAAAACAGTTCGGGAGTTATTGGTACGATAAATTCACTTTCAAGAGCCATTCAATCTATTAGTTGGATTGAAATAATTTTAGCCTTCAGCACCATATTCATAATTTATGGTTTCAAGAGAATTACAAATGCAGTTCCTAGTACTCTTGTTGCACTCATCGTTGTCAGTGCTGTTGCCTATTTACTCCAAAGTAACGGAATTGTTCAATATGCACCGATTCAAAGAATCCCTGAGGGATTTCCAAAATTCAATATCGACATATTTGGCCAAATCAATTATTTAGATCTTCTACCCTATGTTGCTATGGCCATTACGCTAGCATTCTTAGGTGCTATTGACTCCTTATTAACTTCCGTCATTGCTGATAATTTAACCAAAACAAAACATCAATCCAATCGAGAATTAGTCGGCCAAGGTATTGGAAATAGTGTAGCGGCTGTATTTGGAGGAATTCCAGGAGCCGGGGCAACTATTAGAACAGTGGTCAATATTCAATCGGGCGGGAAAACAAAACTCTCAGGAATTATGTCTTCTCTTGTATTGATGATCATTCTACTTGCTTTAGGCCCCGTAGCATCTGAAATTCCCGCTGCAGTCTTGGCTGGTATTTTAGTCACTGTTGGAATTGGTGTCATGGATTTCAAAGGATTGAAAGCCGTTATGAAAATCCCAAGAACAGAAGTCACCATCATGGTTATTGTGTTGGTCCTATCAGTATTTTGGAATCTAGTGTATGCTGTAGGGATTGGACTCGTTTTGGCTTCGATTTTTTTCATGAAAAAGATGGGAGATGTATCCAAACGTTATTCAAGAGTTGGTACCATACTCAAAGAAAAAGCTTGGAAAGATGAAAAAGGAATTGATAAAAAAATTCTTGAAACCGTTTTTATCAAGCATCTTGATGGACCATTATTTTTTGGCTTTACATCGGATTTTATGAACCTAATTCATCAACTTCCTAAAACTTGTAAGGTGGTCATTTTTAGAATGAGTCGAGTCCCATACATCGATCAATCAGGACTCTATGCAATGGAAGAAGTTTTGATGGAATTGAGTCAGAAAGAAATCAAATATGTCTTTGTGGACTTGCAACCACAACCAAGACTGTTGATGCAGAGTATCGGTATCGTTCCAACACTTGTTTCAAGCAAACACATTTTTAGGAATTTTCAAAATTGTAAAAAATGGTTGATCCAAGAAATCACTCATAAAAAACAATTAAAATCATAAACGAAGTTCAAAATTTATATTTATCATGATTACAAAACAACAAGTATTGGATGCTCAAAAAAAATGGGCAGATGGAGTCATTAAAATTGGATCTCTGAAAGACAGTAGATCAGAATGTGAAATTTACACAAGCGATTTTCTTGATAACCGTTATTCTTTTGAAGCAGGCCCAGTATTATTCAAGCCAACAAAATGTGAATTGCAACAATTTAGATCGACTAAAATCGATGCTGTATCTTATTTTATTGCAGGCGATCATCGATCTTGCCAAGAGGATCAAGGTTTTGCCATTCAGCCTTGGACAAAAATAAGATTTGAAAATACAGGATTTATTTTAGAGACCTCTCGGGCTATTGCAATGGGAAATTACTTTTTTACTGATTTAGATGGCAATGAAGCAAAAGTGGAGTACACTTTTGGATATAAACTGGTTGATGAAGTATTGAAAATAGATTTACATCATTCCTCATTTCCTTACAATCCAAACGCTTAAAAGTATTCTCCGAGTTGTTTTTGTGTTCATCGCCATTGACAATTTGGTTAATGGCCATGTTCAATTATATAGTGCAACATATTCCCATATGTTGCTTTGATTTATTCTTTGGATCTTTTTATTTATAATAGTCTCTAAAAAGAGTTCTCACCTAATTTGCCGTTTGACTCAAAAAGTAAAGTCTGAAGATGCGCAGATCTTCCTCCTCGTACTGATCTCCAAACTCATCCATTAACTTTTGAAAATCATCAGATTCTTCATGAATTAAAAAATCATAGAGTTGCTCTTCCTCATCTTCTTCGAACAACTCTTCAACCCAATTGAAGATATCCAATTTGTTTCCGGATTTGACGATTTTTTCCATTTCATCAATAATCTCCTCACGAGATTTTCCTTTGGCACTTGCAATTTCATCCAAAGACAGTTTTTTATCAATGCTTTGGATGATGAAGGGTTTTAAAGGGGAATTCTTTTTCTTAGATTTTATGATTAAATCATCAGGTCGAATCACATCATTTTCTTTAACATAATCACTGATGACCTTGATAAAGGGTTGTCCAAATTTTTCAGCTTTTCCAAGACCAACTCCAGAGATCGTAAGAAGATCTTTGATCGAAATCGGATACTTGAGACACATTTCCTCCAGAGAAGATTCTTGAAAAACAGTATACGGAGGAACATTCTTTTCTCGAGCAACTTTTTTTCTTGTTTCCATCAATATTTTTAACAACAATGGATCAGAGATCATTTTTCCACTATCGGGTGACGATTGTTGTCGGTCCGCTTGGACTATTTGGGGCTCTGAAATAAAGATCTCTTTATTTTGTTTTTTGGCTTTGTTTCCTTTTTCAGTAATCTCGACCACGCCATAATTCTCGATATTCTTTTTTAAATGTTCTTTGACGATTGACTGTCTGATTAGCGATTTCCACCATTCCTCTTTCCTCTCTTTTCCAATACCAAAAAAAGAGGTCTTTTCTGTTTCATGGGATTTGATTAAAGCGTTCGTTTTTCCACTCAAAATTTTGGCCAATTCTTTGGTTTTATAATTGGCTTTGGTTTGCTCAATAACCTCGAGTAATGTTTTAAACTCTTTTTTGACTTCTATCAACTTTTTAGGAAATCGAACATTATCATCTAAATCTCCACCTGGCCCAGTTTCATTATCAAACTTTTCACCGAAATAATTCAATAAAAACTTTCTTCTTGAAATAGCTGTTTCAACATACCCAACCATTTCCTCTAGAAGATATCCATTTCTTTCCTTTTCAATGATGGTCTTAGAATCAGAAAAGGATTCTAACTTTTCAATATCCCTTTCATTAAAAAAAGCCAAACAATGTCCTTCACCTCCATCTCTTCCAGCACGTCCTGTTTCTTGATAATAACTTTCGATATTTTTCGGAATCGAATGATGAATGACATAACGCACATCTGGTTTATCGATGCCTAATCCAAAAGCAATGGTGGCAACCATCACATCACATCGATCATTTAAAAACTTTTCCTGATGTTCTACTCTTTCTTTAGCTTTCAGACCAGCATGATAAGGAAGGGCATTGATGCCATTTTCTTGTAAGACACTAGCCACATATTCGGTATCTTTTCTTGCCAAACAATAGATGATCCCAGATTTCCTTTCTGGGGATTGTTTGATGAATCGAACAATTTCATTATTGACTTCAGCTGTTTTAGGCCTCACTTCATAATATAAATTCGAGCGATTAAACGATGCTTTAAAAACATGAGGAGCTTCCATCCTTAAATTTTTAATGATATCCTCTTGAACCTTTTTTGTGGCTGTCGCCGTTAAAGCCATCACTGGGATGTTCTCTCCTAACAAATCAACGGTTTTTCGTATGTTTCGATATTCAGGTCGAAAATCATGACCCCATTCAGAAATACAATGGGCTTCATCAATGGCCACAAAAGAGACATCAAGTTTTTTGAATTCTTCAAGATTTGATTCTTTAGAAAATGATTCAGGAGCGACATACAACAATTTGGTTTTACTTTCTTTTAAGTCCTTTAACACTTGATCTCGATCTTTTTTCGAAAGTGTCGAATTCATCACATGAGCAACACTATCATCTTGGGCATTTCCTCGAATAGCATCCACCTGATTTTTCATCAATGCAATCAAAGGCGAGATGACAAAAGCTACTTTCCTTTCAGTCAAAATGGCCGGTAACTGGTAACAAAGAGACTTCCCACCACCAGTAGGCATAATCACAAAAACATCATGACCTTTTAAAAGACTGTTGATAACGTTTCCTTGATTAAATTTTTGCTTGTCTGTTTGGTAAGATTTAAACCTTTCAAAACCAAAATGTTTCTTTAACTCTCTGCGAAGGACGATTTTTGAGCGGTCAGGTGAACCCATAGTAGCTTTTGCTTCCTTGTCTTATTTCAATTTGCCGTTTGACTCAAAAAGTAAAGTCTGAAGATGCGCAGATCTTCCTCCTCGTACTGATCTCCAAACTCATCCATTAACTTTTGAAAATCATCAGATTCTTCATGAATTAAAAAATCATAGAGTTGCTCTTCCTCATCTTCTTCGAACAACTCTTCAACCCAATTGAAGATATCCAATTTGTTTCCGGATTTGACGATTTTTTCCATTTCATCAATAATCTCCTCACGAGATTTTCCTTTGGCACTTGCAATTTCATCCAAAGACAGTTTTTTATCAATGCTTTGGATGATGAAGGGTTTTAAAGGGGAATTCTTTTTCTTAGATTTTATGATTAAATCATCAGGTCGAATCACATCATTTTCTTTAACATAATCACTGATGACCTTGATAAAGGGTTGTCCAAATTTTTCAGCTTTTCCAAGACCAACTCCAGAGATCGTAAGAAGATCTTTGATCGAAATCGGATACTTGAGACACATTTCCTCCAGAGAAGATTCTTGAAAAACAGTATACGGAGGAACATTCTTTTCTCGAGCAACTTTTTTTCTTGTTTCCATCAATATTTTTAACAACAATGGATCAGAGATCATTTTTCCACTATCGGGTGACGATTGTTGTCGGTCCGCTTGGACTATTTGGGGCTCTGAAATAAAGATCTCTTTATTTTGTTTTTTGGCTTTGTTTCCTTTTTCAGTAATCTCGACCACGCCATAATTCTCGATATTCTTTTTTAAATGTTCTTTGACGATTGACTGTCTGATTAGCGATTTCCACCATTCCTCTTTCCTCTCTTTTCCAATACCAAAAAAAGAGGTCTTTTCTGTTTCATGGGATTTGATTAAAGCGTTCGTTTTTCCACTCAAAATTTTGGCCAATTCTTTGGTTTTATAATTGGCTTTGGTTTGCTCAATAACCTCGAGTAATGTTTTAAACTCTTTTTTGACTTCTATCAACTTTTTAGGAAATCGAACATTATCATCTAAATCTCCACCTGGCCCAGTTTCATTATCAAACTTTTCACCGAAATAATTCAATAAAAACTTTCTTCTTGAAATAGCTGTTTCAACATACCCAACCATTTCCTCTAGAAGATATCCATTTCTTTCCTTTTCAATGATGGTCTTAGAATCAGAAAAGGATTCTAACTTTTCAATATCCCTTTCATTAAAAAAAGCCAAACAATGTCCTTCACCTCCATCTCTTCCAGCACGTCCTGTTTCTTGATAATAACTTTCGATATTTTTCGGAATCGAATGATGAATGACATAACGCACATCTGGTTTATCGATGCCTAATCCAAAAGCAATGGTGGCAACCATCACATCACATCGATCATTTAAAAACTTTTCCTGATGTTCTACTCTTTCTTTAGCTTTCAGACCAGCATGATAAGGAAGGGCATTGATGCCATTTTCTTGTAAGACACTAGCCACATATTCGGTATCTTTTCTTGCCAAACAATAGATGATCCCAGATTTCCTTTCTGGGGATTGTTTGATGAATCGAACAATTTCATTATTGACTTCAGCTGTTTTAGGCCTCACTTCATAATATAAATTCGAGCGATTAAACGATGCTTTAAAAACATGAGGAGCTTCCATCCTTAAATTTTTAATGATATCCTCTTGAACCTTTTTTGTGGCTGTCGCCGTTAAAGCCATCACTGGGATGTTCTCTCCTAACAAATCAACGGTTTTTCGTATGTTTCGATATTCAGGTCGAAAATCATGACCCCATTCAGAAATACAATGGGCTTCATCAATGGCCACAAAAGAGACATCAAGTTTTTTGAATTCTTCAAGATTTGATTCTTTAGAAAATGATTCAGGAGCGACATACAACAATTTGGTTTTACTTTCTTTTAAGTCCTTTAACACTTGATCTCGATCTTTTTTCGAAAGTGTCGAATTCATCACATGAGCAACACTATCATCTTGGGCATTTCCTCGAATAGCATCCACCTGATTTTTCATCAATGCAATCAAAGGCGAGATGACAAAAGCTACTTTCCTTTCAGTCAAAATGGCCGGTAACTGGTAACAAAGAGACTTCCCACCACCAGTAGGCATAATCACAAAAACATCATGACCTTTTAAAAGACTGTTGATAACGTTTCCTTGATTAAATTTTTGCTTGTCTGTTTGGTAAGATTTAAACCTTTCAAAACCAAAATGTTTCTTTAACTCTCTGCGAAGGACGATTTTTGAGCGGTCAGGTGAAAATATTTCTTTATCCACTTTAAACTGGCGCGTATCGTGAGAATGCATAGCAGCTTTTGCTTCCTCCATCTTTTCTTTTATTTGATCTTGATTTTTTTCGCAATCGTCTTTCTTCAAAGGACCATCGATTTTTGATCGGTCAGGTGAAAATATTTCTTTATCCACTTTAAACAGGCGCGTATCGTGAGAATGCATAGTAGCTTTTACTTCCTCCATCTTTTCTTTTGATTCAAAACAAACCTCAAGGATACTCTCTAGAGGAATGCTATCTTTTACTAAAATTTCCGCTTGAACACATGTTGGGTATTTTGGAAGGAGTTGAGTGTCTCTAGTCACGACATTTAGTGTTCCATAGGAGTTAGTTATGTCAAGTTTCTGTTTAAAAAGCTTTTTGAATTGACTCAAATCACCTGAAATACCATCTTGTAATTTCACAGTATGAGCAGCATTGTGATAGGAGAACCTAGTTTCACGATCATAAATATGTTTCAGATCAATTTTTAAAACACACCAATTTCTATCCTTGTAATCTCGTCTTTTTGCCTTAAACATTTCTGTGTTTGGACCTGAAAGAGATAGATTGATGTATTGTTTTATATCATCGTATCTGTTCGGATCAATAATATCAAAAGCCAAATCGTTAGACTCCAATATTTTCCTACTCATTAATTCTCTATTTTCAAGAATACTAGATAAGTTGGAAGTTGTGGTAAAATGAATGAGATACTCGATACCTCTTTTTTCTATTACATCCTGAAACTTTTTATGATCTTTATTCAAACTACAAATATCAACCTTGAACTCCCTCTATAAACCACGCTAAATATACTAATTTTGAGAATTGTTTTACAATGAAACTGATTTTTATTTATTGATTTGGATTTAAACAACATCGATACAATTGTTTCGATTGCTCGAGAATGTCTCCAAATACAATCCAAAGCCATTTCAACTTTGGCAGAAGCTTTGGATAAACATTTCTACGAACTCATTATAAAAATACATCATGCCAAAGAAAATATTTTTTTTACTGGTATTGGCAAAAGTGGACTGATTTCTCAAAAAATTGTAGCTACATTAAATTCTATTGGCATCCGGGCCTTTTTTTTAAATGCTGTTGATGCGTTACATGGCGATATTGGAAAAGTAAAATCCAATGACATCGTTATTTGTATTTCAAAAAGTGGAAACACTCCAGAATTAGTGACTTTAACAAAACATCTTCAAAACTTTGATGTACTCCTTTCCGCCTGGACAAGTGACAATCATTCACGACTAGCCAAATTAGTCGATATCCATATCCAGACACCCATTGAAAATGAAGTATCCGAAGATAATTTGATTCCTACTACAAGTACTGCTCTGCAACTATGTTTAGGGGATGCTCTAGCTGTTTGTTTATTAGAATTGAAAAACTTTAGATTAGACCACTTGGCTTTATTTCATCCTAGTGGTCAAATAGGAAAACAATTGACATTGACCATTGGACAAATGATTTCTGAAAGGGATCCATCTAGTGTAAAGCCGAAAACCCCATTAAAACATGTCATTATTGAAATTTCTAAAAAAAGATTGGGGGCGACAGTGGTCATCAATCATTCAAAGATTGTTGGCATCATCACTGACGGCGATATTCGAAGAACAATGGAGCACCATGATTCTTTAATTGGTTTGAATGCCCAAGATATCATGACATTAAATCCAATCATGATGCATCAAAATACGTTGGCTAAAGATGCCCTGATCGAAATGAAAAAGAAAAAAATCAATCAATTGATTGTTCACAATGATCGATTAATCTCCATTGGATTACTTCATATTATGGATTTTATTAAAGAAGGTCTTTAAATCATGTCTCCAAAAAAAGAGATGTCTTTTTTAGATCATCTCGAAGAATTACGTTGGCATTTAATTCGATCAGTCATTGCCATTGTACTAGTGGGGGTTGTAGCCTTTATTTTTAAAGATTTTATTTTCGATAAAATCCTTTTTGGACCCAAAGACAAATCATTCATTACATATCGCTTTTTATGTGAAGTAGCACAATTATTTGGAACCAATAGTCATTTTTGTGGAGGTGAACTACCCTTTCGAATTCAATCACGTACTGTAGCAGGTCAATTTTCTGCTCATATGTGGACTTCTATATTGGCTGGTTTCATTCTCGCCTTTCCATATGTGCTCTATCAATTTTGGAGCTTTGTGAGTCCCGGTTTGTATGAAAAGGAACGTTCAACAGCTAGGGGGTTTATTTTTGTTGCATCAAGTCTATTCTTCCTTGGTGTCGTTTTTGGTTATTATTTGGTAACTCCCCTCTCAATTAATTTTTTAGGAAATTATTCGGTCAGTGATCAAATTCATAACGATTTTGATATTTCGAGTTACATAGGTCTTTTGAGAGCATCAGTGCTCGCCACTGGAATCATGTTTGAGCTACCAATCATTATTTACTTTTTAACTAAAATTGGGCTCGTAACACCTAAGATATTAGCAAAAAATAGAAAACTAGCATTAGTGATTGTACTGAGTATTTCGGCAATCATTACCCCTCCAGATATTGCATCTCAAATCATTGTCAGCATTCCCATCATCGTGCTTTACGAAGTCAGTATCTTTATCTCGAAATTTGTAACCAAATCACAGCAAAAAAAAGATACCAAAGAAAAATCTCCCTTGGAAAAAATAAAATAAACATTAAATAGTCGTTTTGAAACTTAGTGCCGTAAATATTGAAAAGTCTTATCGCAATAAAAAAGTTGTCAAAAGTATTTCCATCGAAGTTTCTCAAGGTGAGATCGTTGGATTATTAGGTCCCAATGGAGCGGGTAAAACCACATCATTTTATATGATTGTGGGGTTGATTAAGCCACAGAAGGGCAATATTTTCATCGATCAACTCGAAATCACAAAAGATCCAATGTACAAAAGAGCTCAAAAAGGAATTGGGTATTTAGCTCAAGAAGCGTCGATTTTTAGAAAACTCAGCGTTGAAGATAATCTATTAAGTGTCTTACAAATGACTCGACTTTCAAAAACAGATCAAAAAAAGAAAATGGAATCTCTACTAAAAGAATTTAATATCGAGGCCATTAGAAAAAACAGAGGTGACTTGTTATCAGGGGGAGAACGTCGAAGAACAGAAATAGCTAGAGCATTGGCCCGAGATCCAAAATTTGTTTTACTTGATGAGCCTTTTGCCGGTGTGGATCCAATAGCTGTTAAAGATATTCAAGATATCATTTTTGTGTTAAAACAAAAAAATATTGGAGTGCTCATAACCGACCATAATGTTCATGAGACGTTAGCGATAACCGATCGAACTTACATTATGTCACAAGGCGATATACTGCGTCAAGGGACACCAAAAGTCCTCGCAGAAGACAAAGTTGTTCGAGAAACCTACTTAGGTAAAGATTTTGTTCTTATCGAAAAAAAACCGTCAAAAAAAGACTCCAATAATTCATAAAAGTTATCGATCAGAAACTTTAATAGTTTGAATCATCAAATTATTTTAATGATTGGGTAATTCTTGGAGATAACGCTCCGCATCTAATGCAGCCATACAACCCGTTCCAGCAGCTGTGACAGCTTGTCGGTAAAGATGATCTTGAACATCGCCGGAAGCAAAAACCCCAGGTAAGTTTGTTTTGGTTGTTTTTCCATTTGTAATGATGTATCCTGTTTGGTCCATGATCAATTGACCTTCAAATAACTTGGTATTTGGGGTATGTCCAATTGCTATAAATAAACCTTCAATCGCTAATTGTGATTTTTCATTACTTTGGTTATGGACGATTTCCAGACCTTCGACAACATTTTGTCCTAAAACTTGAGATACTTCATGATGGTATTTGATTTCTATATTTTCCAATGAATGGACTCGATGTATCATTGCTTTAGATGCTCTCATTTGTCCTTTGCGAACCAACATTGTCACTTTTTTGCAGATATTCGCTAAATAAGAAGCTTCTTGGCAGGCACTATCACCACCACCTACGATCGCTACCTCTTTATTTCTATAAAAAAACCCATCACATACTGCGCATGCCGAGACTCCAGCTCCAATAAGTCGTTGCTCGCTAGGTAGATTTAAATATTTTGCGGTAGCTCCTGTACTGATAATCACTGTTTGGGTTTTTATTTGATTATCAGAGCCATCATATACCAGATGAGTGCCTCCAACTTGATTGACAAACTCCACTTTTGACACATAATCCGATTTTACAATCGTTCCAAATCGTTGGGCTTGTTCTTTAAGTTCATCCATCATTTGTGGTCCTAAGATCCCTTTTGGATAGCCAGGAAAATTATCCACATCTGTTGTCGTCGTTAGCTGTCCACCAGGTTCAAGTCCTGCATATAAAATAGGCTCCAAGTCAGCTCTTGCAGCATATATTGCAGCGGTATATCCTGCTGGACCACTGCCAATAATGATCGTTTTATGCATGCTCTATATCGGAAAAGGAAAGCAAAATTAAATGATCTCTCAATCAAAAAGAATTTATGGCTAATTAAATAAAATTCAAAGATTCAAGATCATATGATTATATTGCTCCATGTTAACTTATATCGATGCAAATCAGTTTTTCATTTCAATTAATATCTAATATCACTTTTCCAGTCTTTATTTTTTTATCGTTGACTACCTGTGCCCAAAAGCAAGTTCTTTCTATTCAAGAAATTGTCGATAAATCAATTAAGGCTCACGGTCATGAAAAATTTGAAAAGATCCATTTAGAATTTATTTTTCGGGATTACCATTATACATTACATCGGGATACCATGCAAACGATTTACTCACGTCAGACGGTCGTTGACTCCCTAACGATTAAAGATATTTATCCAACCAATGGTCGACTTGTGCGCTATGTCAATGAACAACCTATCGAGTTAAATGATAGTATTATCGATTTATATCAAAGTTCATTAAATGCGGTTATGTATTTTATGGAATTACCATACAAACTCAATGATTCTCCTGTGATTAAAGAATTAAAAAGTGAAAAAGAAATTGATGGCAGAAAGTACTACACATTTGAAGTGACATTCCAAGGAAATGATACACACGAAGATGTTTATTATTATTGGATTGACAAAGAAACCTATCTCATTGATTATTTTGCCTACTCATTCCTTAACGATGGTGGGGGAACTCGATTTCGGAAAGCCATCAATCGACGCAACATCAATGATGTCATCTTCCAAGATTATGAAAATTATCGTCCTGAAGAAAAATTTGTCCCTTTGGAAAATCTCCCTGATTTACTAGTCGATAATCAGTTAATACTAGTTTCTCAGGTTATCAAAGAAAATATTTCGATTCACTGAAAAGTATGAAACAACTTGTGCTTCCAAATGAATTAGGGAATCCCATTTATTCACGATTATTGAT
Source organism: Flavobacteriaceae bacterium (assembly GCA_026710085.1). GTDB lineage: Bacteria > Bacteroidota > Bacteroidia > Flavobacteriales > Flavobacteriaceae > Bin25. The sequence goes on from JAPORT010000005.1 coordinate 82,767, forward strand.
CTGAATTTCAATGATGATTTATTGAGTTGGTCTTATTCGAGAAATAAAATGATTGACTAAATTAATCAGTAAGTAGCAACATACGATTAATGGAATTGCCAGTAATTGATAGAAAAAAAGCAATGCTAATGACACGACATAGAGAATCCATTCACCGATTGATTGATTCTTATTGAATGTAAGTTTGAGTTTAAACATTTTCAAGGGCATTAAAACTAAAAAACAACCAATCAAACTGATGATGGCTATTGGGATGATAGATTCTTGAAATTGGTGTGACAAATCAAAATGCGGATGTTGAAAAAGTAGTGGTAGTGGTACCATCAGCAAGGCTAAAGCAGGAGATGGTAATCCATTAAAAATTTCTTTTTGATTCTCTGAAGAATTGAATTTAGCTAATCGATAAGCAACACATAGAGTCATCGCAAAAGGAATGACTGATAGGGGTAGCCATTGGAATTCAACAGAAAGTCCAAAAAAATCAAAAACGATGTCCCTGTTCTTATCCATAATCCGATTGAAAGTATACTCCGCATGAAGGATAATAGCTGGAGTCAGACCAAAACTGACTAAATCAGCTAATGCATCTAGTTGTTTCCCAAGTCTACTCTCGGCGTTGAATCTTCGAGCTATACTTCCATCCAATAAATCAAAAAGAGCACACAATAACAAACAGATAACGGCACCTGATATGATGTTCCAAAAACTAAAAACGCAAGCAATACAACCAAAAAAAAGATTAAGCAATGTGAGACTATTCGGCAAAATAGACTTTGATTTCATGAATTGAGATTTTAACAGATGATGCCAACTAAGATAATTAATTTTGCTGCATGCTAGTTAAATCTCCCCTATTTGCATCTCTTTGTTCCGCAATTCTTCTGATTTTGTGTTGGCCTACATGGGGGATTCCAATTTGGAGTTTTTTTGCTCTGATACCTCTATTTATAATTGAAGATCGAATCAGAAAAGATCATAAATCATTTAAAAAACTTCGCTTTTTTCTACTTTGTTATTTAACCTTTCTTTTATGGAATTTGGGAACCACTTGGTGGATTGTCAATGCAACGGTCTTTGGGATGGTTTTTGCTGTTTTGTGTAACAGTCTTTTTTTCGCTTTATTATTTCTGTTTTTTTACTGGGCAAAATCCCGAAGTAGTCCAAAACTTGCCTATCTCTTTTTAATTTCTCTTTGGTTGTGTTTTGAAAAACTACACCTTCACTGGGATCTCTCTTGGCCTTGGTTGAACTTAGGTAATGTCTTTTCTGAATGGATTTGGATGATACAGTGGTATGAATTCACTGGGGTTTTTGGAGGAACTTTATGGATTTTAATACTCAATGTATGGTTTTATGAAGTGTTCAAAAAGGTCAGTCTTGAGTTTGATGTAAAAAAAATGGTGAAACAATCCATTTTTCCCATATCATTCATTTTTATTCCCTGTTTGATATCGCTTTTCATGTATACACGTTCTGAAAATCAAGTAGAGGAAGTCCGCGTTTTACTTCTTCAACCGAATATCGATTCATATGACGATAAATATTCTCAGAGTAATTTGGAATTTTTAGACCTTCTCGCTGAAATGACCTACCAAGAACTTAGTAATGGCTATGATATTGTTGTTACTCCTGAAACCTATTTTGCTGAAGGAAATGGAGAACCTATGGAGCATTTTCCTTTGAGTGATATTTATAATCATCTTTTAAACTATTTATCAGCATATCCCAATACCCAATTATTAAGTGGATTTCAATTTTATCGTACCTACAAAACCCAACAAAGGCCTCATTTAAGTTCTCATTGGCTACGGGACAGTCTTTGGGTTGATTTTTATAATTCGGCAATTGATTTGCAATGGGGATTTCCCGTTGAGTATTATCATAAATCAAAATTAGTGGTTGGAGTCGAAAACTTACCATTTAAAAAAATCATCAGGCCATTGTTCGGAGATGCTTTAATCAATCTTGGAGGGACTATTGTCAGCAGAACCACTCAGAAAGATCGTAGTGTCTTTTCTCATGGCACTAAAAGGATTAATTCGGGTCCGATTATTTGTTATGAATCCATCTATGGTGAATTTGTCACGGGATATATTCGAAATGGAGCAAACTTATTAGCGGTATTGACGAATGATTCTTGGTGGGGAAAGACACCAGGACATAAACAATTATTAAGTTACACTCGTTTACGAGCTATTGAAACTAGGCGAAACATCATACGAAGTGCAAACACTGGAATTTCGGCCATCATCGATTCTAAAGGAAGAATCACATCTCAATTAGATTATAATCAAAAAGGAATTCTAACGGGTAGAGCATATACCAGTGATAAAAAAACTTTTTATGTTACCTATGGTGATTATTTATATCGTATTTCTGGACTTGTGCTTCTATTAATTGCATTACATCTATTCAGCATTGAGTTGAAAAAAATCAATTTTAGAAAGAAAAATGCTAAAGTTCCATCAGGCACACGTTGAAGATTTATCTTGAATTGGTGTCATTAAGAAAATACAACTTGAACTGATTTTTATCTTCAACTTATGATCGGCGAGCGAAGAATTGAATCGGCAATACTCATCGTTCTTTTGTTTTATTGCTTGTGTAGATAATAACTTGTCATACTATTTCAGAAATTCAGGAAGGTTTGTTTGATTCTAGAAGCTAGGGTCATTGATGAGAACTAAAAAATAAGATTGGTTGGTTGTGATTATTCTTAATGGCTAGCTTCTCCTTTAAATTCAGCGGCTGTATTTCAATGAATTAGTTTTTAGCATTTCATTTCTATTAACTCTTTTTTATTCATCAGATACATTACTATTATAGAGCTAGTTGTTAAACTTGTAGTCTATTCATTAAATACTTCAATCTTTTTGCTTTATTTTTTGGAAATTTTTAGTTTTGCAAAAAATTAAAAATCCATGTATTGGACCCTTGAATTAGCATCCTATTTAAGTGATGCCCCTTGGCCTGCAACAAAAGATGAATTGATTGATTTTGCAATTCGAACAGGCGCTCCACTAGAAGTTGTTGAAAATCTTCAAGCGATGGAAGATGAAGGCGAATACTATGATTCGATAGAAGAAATCTGGCCTGATTTTCCATCAAAAGAAGACTACTTGTGGAATGAAGACGAGTATTGATGTTTTTTGATAAAAACAAGTTGAGAATACCCTTCTATGAATACTAGTTTTCAAAGACTGCCCGCCATTCATTGAACTTATTGAGATCATCGATCTTTTAAATTATTTTATTCTTCACTTGATTAGATAAAATCTATGGTTTATTTTTAACGAAGTATGAGCCATCATATATTCAAGGTTTTGAATCATATAAAGGTTATTTTCCCCAATTTTGATTGAAAATACTTAAAAACTTATGCTGAATTCGCTACTCAAGGTTTTTGTTGGTGATAAGACAAAAAAAGATTTAAAGAAACTGTGGCCACTAGTCCAAGAAATCAAATCTTTTGAAAGTCAATACAAAAAACTTTCTCATGATGAGTTAAGACAAAAAACCCTTGAATTCAAGAGGGAAATCGAAAAAGCTAGAAAACCTCTGCGGAAATCAATTGATGAGCTAAACGAGAAAGTTTCACAAACTGAAGATTTAAATGAAAAAGAATCAATTTACCAAGAAATCGATCAGATCGAAACTCAGATACATAAAACGATTGATGAATTGCTATTTGAGATGATGCCCCGAGCCTATGCTTTAATCAAAGAAACGGCGACTCGGTTCTACCATCACAAAAGCATCTCCGTCAAAACCACTCCTCATGATCGTTTATTGGCATCAAAGCACGATTACTTGGAATTAAATAGTGAATTAACCATTTGGCATCATCACTGGGATGCTGCAGGGAAACCAATTATTTGGGATATGATTCATTATGATGTGCAGTTATTAGGAGGAATCGTTTTGCATCAAGGAAAAATTGCTGAAATGCAAACAGGAGAAGGAAAAACCTTGGTAGCAACACTTCCTGTATATCTCAATGCACTGACAGGCAATGGAGTGCATATTGTTACCGTTAATGATTATTTGGCCAAGAGAGATAGTGCATGGATGGCTCCTATTTTTGAATTTCATGGGCTAACAATCGATTGCATTGACCATCACAAGCCAAATAGTCCTGAAAGAAGAGCTGCTTATCAAGCAGACATTACCTATGGAACGAATAATGAATTCGGATTTGATTATCTGAGAGATAATATGGCTCATTCTATTGAAGATTTGGTGCAACGAAAACATCATTACGCTATTGTGGATGAAGTGGATTCAGTCCTCATCGACGATGCTCGAACGCCCTTGATTATTTCTGGCCCGACTCAAAGCGATGACCGACAGGAATTTGATGATTTAAAAGGAAAAGTAAGTTCTCTTGTAGCCAAACAAAGGACGATGTTAAACTCCGTATTATCACAAGCTCGAATGCTCATCAAAGAAGGGGATGTTAAACAAGGAGGGCTTCTTTTGCTTCGAGTTCATAGGGGACTCCCAAAGCACAAAGCTTTAATTAAGTTTTTAAGTCAAGAAGGAATCAGACAACTACTTCAAAAAACGGAAAACTTTTACATGCAAGATAACAATCGGGAAATGCCAAAAGTAGATGCGGAACTTTATTTTGTCATCGAAGAAAAAAACAATCAGATCGATCTAACAGATAAAGGAATTGAGTATCTATCTCAAGACACGGAAGACAAAAACTTTTTTGTATTGCCTGATATCGGTATTGAAATTGTCAAAATTCAACAAAAAAATCTCGAACCCCAAAAAGAAACAGAATTAAAGCAACAACTTTTCCAAGATTTTGAGATAAAAAGTGAACGCATTCACACAATGAATCAACTATTAAAAGCATACACTTTGTTTGAAAAAGACACCCAATACGTTGTCATTGAAAATAAAGTTAAAATAGTAGATGAACAAACTGGACGAATCATGGAAGGAAGGCGCTATTCCGATGGTTTACATCAAGCTATTGAGGCCAAAGAAAATGTGAATGTTGAAGCGGCGACTCAAACCTTTGCGACCATAACTCTCCAAAATTATTTTAGAAAATACCACAAATTAGCTGGAATGACCGGTACGGCAAGCACTGAAGCAGGAGAATTTTGGCAGATCTACAAACTTGATGTTGTTGAAATCCCCACGAACAAAGTGATTTCAAGGAAAGATAAAAATGATTTGATTTACAAGACAAAACGAGAAAAATATAAGGCCGTTATCCAAAATGTATCCAATCTTTCCAAAGAAGGAAGACCTGTATTAATCGGTACCACATCTGTAGAAATTTCTGAATTAATTAGTAAAATGTTAGTTGTTGGCAAAATCAAACACAATGTCTTGAATGCCAAACTTCATAAAAAAGAAGCTCAAATCGTTGCCGAAGCTGGGAATCCAGGTGTTGTTACGATTGCCACCAACATGGCTGGTCGAGGGACCGATATCAAATTGACCCAAGAGGTCATTAATGCAGGAGGATTAGCGATTGTCGGAACTGAAAGGCATGACTCTAGAAGAGTGGATCGACAATTGCGAGGCCGTGCTGGTCGACAAGGAGATCCTGGAAGTTCTCAATTCTATGTTTCCTTAGAAGATAATCTGATGCGATTATTTGGATCAGAAAGAGTTTCTAAAATAATGGATCGACTTGGACTTAAAGAAGGAGAAGTGATCCAACACTCCATGATGACTCGATCAATTGAAAGAGCTCAAAAAAAGGTGGAAGAAAATAATTTTGGAATCAGAAAACGATTGCTTGAGTATGATGATGTTATGAGTGCTCAAAGAGAAGTGATCTATAAAAGAAGGAGACATGCTCTCGAAAGCAAAAGACTCAAATTTGATATTCTCAACTTGATTTTTGATACTTGTGAAGAAGTCCTCTTAAAATCAAAACCAAATAATGATTACAACGAATTTGAAATTGATGTCATCAGTCGTTTTGCTCTGAACTTACCAGTTGATAAGCAGCAATTTGAAAATGATTCAGAAAGTAGATTAACGGCTCTTCTTTACAATAGTGTTTTAGAACGATATGAGCAAAGATGTCGCATCAACACATCACTAGCTTACCAAGTCATTAAAAATGTTGTTGAAAATCAAAGTCGGAATTATAAAAGAATCATCATTCCGTTCACAAATGGTGTGAGAACCATCAATGTCGTCACCGATTTACAAAATGCATATAACACTAAAGGTGAAAATTTAGTGGATGAAATGGAATGTAAAATCTCACTTGCACTCATTGATGAGGCCTGGAAAAATCATTTAAGAAAAATGGATGAATTAAAACAGTCCGTGCAACTCGCTGTTCACGAGCAAAAAGATCCTCTTTTAATTTACAAATTTGAATCTTTTGAACTATTTCAGGCAATGATTAATGATCTTAATCGAGAAATAGCCTCTTTTTTAATAAAAGGGTCGATTCCCATTCAAGCAAATGAAAATGTTAAAGAAGCGACAACGTCACAAAGGAAACAGAATTATCGAGAATCCAAAGACCAAAGCTTCAATTCACAACAACTCGCTGAAATGAATCGGCAATCTGGCGGCCAAACTCAAAGACCTATTGAAAAAGTGGAAACTTTCAAGCGTGATACTGAAAAAATTGGTCGAAATGAAATGGTACAATTGACCAATGTGTCCTCTGGTGAAATCAAAAGCATGAAATACAAACGAGCATTACCTTTGATTGAATCAGGCTCGTGGGTATTGGATAATGTTTGAGTGAATTTGGGTTTTTCAATAGTTTTTATAAACTAATTGATTGAATTATGGAAAAACATTGTTCAATGATATTGATTGGCCCCGCATTCCCTTACCGAGGGGGAATTTCTGAAACACAACATCAATTTGCATCCGCTCTAGTTCAAAAGGGATGCAACATTCAACTTTGGACTTTTACAACATTATATCCACGATTTTTATTTCCAGGAAGTTCACAATATTCTTCTGATTCCACAAATAACGGATTAAATGCTTTACGAAAAGTTCATGCCTATAATCCGAAGAATTGGAAAATCATAGCACAGGAAATTAACTACATCAATCCTCAAGTGGTTGTCTTTAGATATTACACTCCATATTTATCGTTCTGTTATTGGGGGATCATGAAGTATTTAAATCAGAAAATTTTAAGAATCGGATTTGTTGATAATTGGATTGCACATGAAAAGAGATGGATTGATGGCCTTTTAAATCAATTATTTGGAAAAGGCATCGATAAGTTCTCAGCCTTTTCTGAAAATGTCGCTTCAGAAATTGCTTCTAGCATTCATTCCAAGCCCATATGGTATGCACAACACCCCATCGCTAAAGATTTACCCCCAAAAATGCAAAAGACTAAAGCAAGAAAACAGTTGGGGTGGAACGTATCGTCTCATATCGTTTTATTTTATGGGATCATTCGAAAATACAAAGGATTGGATTTACTGCTGAAATCATTGTCAAGAGATTTGCTGGACTCCAAAAACATAGAACTTAAAATAGTTGGTGACTGTTATCAAAAGAAAACATATTACCGACATTTGATTCAAAAAAAGAACCTAGAACAAAAAATCCAATGTTATTTTGAGTTTGCTGATCAATCAATGACTCAGCTTGTTTTTTCAGCGGCTGATTTATTGGTTCTCCCCTATCGTTCTACGTCACAAAGTGGAATCATTCCTCTCTCATATCATTATGACTTGCCTTTGGTTGTGAGTAATGTCAAAGGAATTGCTCAAATAATTCAAAAAGACCAAACTGGATTCATTTCTGAAAATTTTCCGAATGATATCTCCCAAAAAATTGTAACCGCATTGCAAAAAGAAAATCTTATCCATTTTAAAACCAACATTAGTCGATGTAAAAAATCCTATGATTGGGATGATTTTACAGAAAAATGGTTAGCTTACGTAGATTCTAATGAACCCCAAACGCAACCAAAAAAAATCTTTTCTGACGATACATGAATGATTCGATTGACTACTTTTATTCAAAATTCAAGCTGTGATCCTTCATCCTTTTCTTTTGTTTGCTGGAAATGCTCATCAAGTCATTGAATTCTATTGTCAAGCATTGGGTTTAACATGTACTTTCAAAAATACTTACGAAAATTCTCCCATCAAAGTTCCTTCATCACAAAAACAATGGATTTTGCATTCTGAATTATCTTTCAATAATCAACCTTTTTTGATGATTGCAGATGTCGATTCGACTGAAAGTGGCAACAAAATTTCATTGAGTTTAAATTTTAGAAATTTGGATGAAATGAAACAAAAGTTTCAATACCTTTCATTTAAAGGTAAGATAACCAAACCCATTGAACGCCAATTTTGGAAAGCTCACTATGGAGAACTCAAAGACCAATTTGGTGTCTATTGGATGTTTAATTGCCAAAATAAAATTTCATAAATATGCTATCCATCATCACATTAAAGGATATGAATCTAAAAAAACAACTATTGATTGTTTGTTTCATGGTTTTTCTACCCCTTCAGTCACAATTTAGATTCCTTACAAAAATTCCTCATTCTACGGCTTTTCAGACAACTGATAAAGCCTATTTTGCTTCGGGATGTTTTTGGTGTGTTGAACTCATCTTTGAAAGCCTCGAAGGAGTGGAAGAAGTATATTCTGGATACAGTGGTGGTCATACCAAAAACCCAAACTATCAAGCAATTGGTACCGGACGCACAGGCCATGCAGAAACCGTTGAAGTGATTTATAATCCTCAGATTATTTCATTTGAAACATTGGTCGATGTGTTTTTTGGATCTCATGATCCAACAACAATGAATAGACAAGGGCCTGATAAAGGAACACAATATCGATCCATTGCCTTTTATCAAACAGATCAGCAAAAATTAAAGATTGAACGTCATATTGATTTTTTGATAAAGAATCAAATAGTTAAAAATCCCATAGTCACTGAAATCTTACCTTTTGAAAAATTTTATTATGCTGAAGAATATCATCAAGATTTTGAGCAAAAGAACCCAAATCATTCCTATGTTCGTAGGGTTTCAATTCCTCGATTTAACAAGTTTGCGGCTCAATACCCAAATCTTTTAAAAAAATGATGTTTGTGGTTTGTTAGTCAAGAGAGGCTGATACACTTCATTTCGATTGGATCAATCGGTACAGTCGAAAAAACAGATAACCATACAAACTTCCAAAAGCACCTCCAATGATGATATCGATTGGGTAATGTACCCCGATATAAACCCTACTATAAGCGATCAAAAAGGCAATGATCATCAATAGAATGGGAATCAACTTCGAATATTTTTTAATGACTAATCCAAAAAATAAGGCCAAGCCAAATGAATTGGAAGCGTGACCAGAAAAAAACCCATACTTTCCTCCACAAGTCTCTTTAACGAGTCGTACCAATCCTGTCAGGCTGGGTTCGTGACATGGTCTCAATCTTTGAACGGCATCTTTAAAAAAATTAGTTGATTGATCCGTTGCGAGAATCAACAAAAGTCCAACACCAAGAATAAGACAAGATTGTTTGATTCCTGATTTATACGTTAGATAGATAAAACAAAGGATATAGACAGTGACATTTGAAAGTATGTTGGTTAATCCCATCCAAATCCAGTCAAAAGGATCCGATCCCAAATTGTTTAGGTAAAGAAAAACTCGCTCATCGAAATCTAAAATAGATTCTAACATGTTGTCAACAATTTGTTATTATGAGAGTCATTGTTCAAGATTTTGATTTAAAAAAAATATGTTTTATTTATTGCAATCTTTTCTTTTTTCATATTGCCGTAAGGTCATGATTGATTCATAAAAGGACCATGCTTCGAGTTAGCTTTCATCGAGAATGAAATAAAATCAATTGACGAGTCATTAAATTAAATCTAAAATATAATAAGCTTGAAGAGACGGACAAACCCGCAAGAAGTCCAACCCAAATACCCATCACACCTACAGACGTATACATACCTAAAAAATAGGAAATCGGAAAACCAACCAAGCCATAAGCGATAAAACAGATGAGGGCTGGAACTTTGACATCTTGTAATCCCCTTAGGGCACCTAAAATGACGGCTTGCATGCCATCAAATATTTGAAATATCGATGAAATCAATAATAATTGAGAAGCTAATGCAACAACCGTTTGAATTTCCAATAATTCTTCTAAACTGTTTTGGTTTAAATAAATCCAAGGCAGTTCGTTCCGAAATACTAAAAAAACCAAGCAAAAAACAATATCAATCATGATGATTAATAAAAATATTGAATGTGCCACTCTTTTTAAATCTTTAAAATTTTTCACGCCTTTATAATTCCCTACTCTTATGGTAGCTGCTACACCAATACCAATCGCAAACATATAAGTAACTGCTGTGAGATTTAATGCAATTTGATTGGCCGCTTGTGAAAGTTCTCCTAATATCCCCGACAACCAAATTGCTGAGATAAAAAACAAAAATTCACATAACATTTGCAATGCTGATGGATATCCAATACTTAACAGTTTATTCAGTATCAATGGTTGAAACTTCCAATCATTAAAACCTGGTAGATAGCTTCGAATTCCTCTTTTTTGAATCATATACAAAATCATGAAAATCACCATGATCACCCGTGAAATAAAAGTCCCAATAGCGGCTCCTTCAATACCCATTTGTGGAAAAATCCAAACTCCAAAAATCAAAAAGTAATTCAATAAGACATTGAGAATATTGGCCAAAATAGTGGCATACATTGCTGGGAGTGTTTTGGACAAACCATCAAAAAATTGTTTGAATGCTTGAAATGTAATCAAAGGGATTAATGAAAACGAAACCCATTTCAAATAGGGAATGGCTAAATCCACAACTCCAGGTGGTTGCCCCATACGATACAATATCGGATGTGCTAGAAAGACAGTCAAACCCAATAGGATACCTAAAGAAAAGCACATGATTAATCCATTGGAAAAAATCAATCGAATCACCAAGAATCTTTTGGTCATGTGAGATTCAGCAACGAGTGGTGTGATCGCCGTTGAAAACCCCAAACCAATAGAAAGTGCTATAAAGATGTAACTGTTTCCTAAAGAAATGGCTGCCAATTCTGAGGGCCCTAACTGTCCCACCATGATATTATCAACCAATTGGACAACCACATGCCCAACCATTCCAAAAATAACAGGATACGCTAGTTTAAGATTGTAAGGAAATTCTTTAGTGTAGTTGTGTAAAGAAATTCCCTTTATCATCACTTAGAAAAGGAAATTAAATTCCAAATTGATCGACTAAATAAATAAGACTTGCTAGAGCAGCAGCCCCTAATTCTAATTCTCTTTTATTGACTTGATCAAAGGTATCATTAGCTGCATGATGAAATTCGAAATAACGTTGTAAGTCAGGCCTTAGTCCCGCCAAAACCGTCGTGCCATTTCTTAATGGGACAACATCTGGCGAACTGCCATCACGTACAAATCGATCTGCATAATATGGATGAAAAAACCTTTGCCAGGACTGAAGCTTCTTAAACTGCTCGTCTGTAGCTTCAAAAGTGAATCCTCTTGGAGAAAATCCACCAGCATCAGATTCGATTGCAAAAATGTGATTTTCCCCTTTTTCTATAGCCTCTTGTGCATATGTTGTCGCTCCCTTCAAACCATTTTCTTCATTTGTCCACAGAACAAGTCGAAGTGTTCGTTTTGGTTTGTAATCCAATAAATGGAATAAATGCAATACGTCCATGGATTGAACGACACCCGCACCATCATCGTGTGCTCCATCACCTAGGTCCCAAGAATCTAAATGACCTCCAAAGACGATAATTTGCTCGGGAAATTCAGATCCTATCATTTCCACAATGACATTATGGGAAAGAATTTCTGGATAATTTTTACTATTTTGTTTCAGATAAAAAACTAAATCTGGATTCAGTTTCAGCATCGAGCTTAATAGGTCGGCACTATTGGTGCTAATAGCAATCGCTGGAATTCGATTTCTATTGGCCAAATCACCGTAGGACATATTACCTGTATGGGGAAAGTCATCTTGGGTCAATGTTAACGAGCGTACTATAGCACCAACGGCACCTAGTTGAGCAGCACGATACGCCCCCTGTGTTCTTTGTTGAACAGTAGACCGATATGCATCTAGAGGACTGATGAATTCAGGAGGCATTGCTTTATTATAAAACACAAACTTTCCTTCAATTTTACCACGACCTAATTCTTCTAATTCTTCAAAACTCTGCACCTCAATCACGGGTGCTTCAAGACCAAAAATCGACGTTCCAATAGAACCCCCCAGGGCACATACATCTACATGAATACTATTTCCTGGTTGTGTTTCAAAACTAGCATACTCATAATTCCCTCGAACCCATTTGGGAACCATCACTTCTTGAAGCCAAATGTCTTCAAATCCCATTTCTTTAAGTTGTTCTTCAGCCCACTGAATGGATAGTTCTGAATTGAGCGATCCTGAAAGCCTCCCTCCGATTCGATTGGCCAAATGATCTAACCAATGATAGGATTTTCCTTGAGTTAAAGCTAATGCATAGATTTTTTCAATTTGATGTTCAATCGAGTCTTGTCCATACTGTTTGGAACTCAATAAAAAAAAGAAAACGGCAGTCAACAAAAGTTTTTTCATGTTTTAGGTACAAAAGTTTTAATATCGTCAACAGTAATTGGATTATTTCCTAAAATCAATAATCTTTCGACAACATTTTTTAATTCACGAACATTTCCAGTCCAGTAACGTTCAGACATCGCACTTTTTGCCTTTTGACTGAACTTTTTAATCTCGATGCCATCTTCTTGTTGGAGTAACTTAATAAAGTGATCAATCAACAAAGGAATATCTTCTTTTCTTTCTCTTAGTGGTGGTACATGAATTTCAATAATAGCCAATCTGTGAAATAAATCTTCTCTGAATTGTTCGTTATGAATTTCTTGTTTTAAATTTTTATTTGTAGCTGCTATGACTCGAACATCCACTTTGATTTCCTTTTGACTACCTACTCGAAACACTTTCTTTTCTTCTAAAGCCCTAAGAACTTTAGATTGAGCTGCCAAACTCATATCGGCAATTTCGTCTAAAAAAAGGGTTCCATGATTTGCGTCTTCAAATTTTCCTGATCGATCGGCATGTGCTCCAGTAAAAGCTCCTTTGATATGTCCAAACAATTCGCTTTCAATTAATTCTGTTGGAATCGCAGCACAATTCACTTCAATAAATTTCTTTTCTTTTCGATTACTCATCAGATGTAACTGTCTTGCGACCAATTCTTTTCCAGCTCCACTTTCACCAGTGATTAAAACGCGAGCGGTTGTTTTGGAAACTTTTTGGATTAATTCATTGAGATGTTTGATCGAAGGAGATTCACCAATAATGTCATATTTCTTAGCCATGACTTTATTGAGTGCTTTGATGGTTCCTTTGAGTTGCTTGTTTTCCGTTTCTAAGTTTTTACTTTTTAGTGCATTTTTTATTGTGGTCAGGATCCGATTTAAATCAAAAGGTTTGGTTAAAAAATCATAAGCTCCCATTTTCATACAATCAACGGCTGTATGAACATCACCATGAGCCGTCAACATGATGAAAGGAAGGTTGGGATGTGTTTTTCTCGTTCTCTTTAAAAGTTCGACACCATCAATAACCGGCATTTTAATATCGCATAAAACAGTATCAATATTGTTTTCTTTAATCTTTTTGAGACCTTGACTTCCATCATGAGCAAGGATAACTCTGTATGAAGATTCACGATCTTTCAATATCCTAGATAGGACTTTTCTATTTGCTTCGAGATCATCGACAATTAGGATGGTGTTCATTTTGTTTTATCAAGGATATTTAGTTGCTCTGGAAAATGTAATGTACGTTGAGGAAAAGGAATATTAATTCCCTCTAATGAAAATTTTTCATAAATCAAATAACGAATGTCACTTTGGACAATATGCGAAAAAAAACTGTCTTTGACAGCAAATATTAATTTAAAAATCAAAGCACTATCACCAAAATCATCAAAAAGAACCAAAGGATTGGGGGTTTCCAATACAGCATGATGATTTTTAGCAATATCGAGCAAAATTTCTTTCACTTTATAGGGAATCGAATCATAAGAAACACCTACTTCAACAACTTCTCGAGTCATTGATTCATTTTCTGTATAGTTGTACAGTATCGTGGACATGAATTTATGATTTGGAATCACCAAAATTTTATTTTGTCTCGTCATAGCTCGAGTCGTTCGTAACCGAATGTTCATGACACGTCCAACTTTTCCTTCCACTTCAATAACATCCCCTACATGTACCGCTTGATCTGACAAGATGAATATTCCTGAAATGATGTCTTGAAAAAAAGTTTGAAGGGCAAATCCAATACCAACTAATAATGCAGCAGAAGCAGCAAATAAAGCTGTGACATTGATTCCGATATTACTGAAAATAATCAGTATAACAACAACGTAAACAAAGTAGTTGACAAAAGCAAAAACACTGCGAAATTTCTCCCTTGCATCTCTTGAAAGTGTTCGGTAGATGATATGTCGAAAAAATCTCAGTAAAAAATAGGTGACAAATAATGATCCTACGGAAAGAAGAATGATTTTCGGAGTGATGACATAGTTTTCACCAGATATTAAAATGGAATTAAATAATTCATTGATTTGTTCCAAAGCAATTACGAAAAGTCCAAAATTAAGTATTTAAATCCCAAAGTTCGTGAAGTAACTTTTGATGGAATTCGAGAACGTTGTCAATGAATCTGATACTAATTTATGTTTTGCATGATTGGTCATAGCAACAACATCATCTTTGCATGTCACAAAGTATCAACTCTATTCATTGGCAATGAGCGTAGCGTCAAATAGAAAACAATTCAGATCATCAATGGGTATTAATAAAGAACTTTAGTTGGGAAAATTTTAAGGCGTTTAACCAAACATATCCTTGATTTTTTCAAAAAAAGATTTTTCGCTGCCCGATGGATTTGGATCAAAATTATCTTGCCCTAGAGATTTTTTAAAAAATTGAGTTTGCTCTTTATCAAGTGTCTGTGGAATCCAAACATTAACATGAATTAACAAATCGCCGCTTAATCCAAAAAAACTGGTCTCTGGGATTCCCTTACCTCTAACTCGAAGGGTTGTTCCTGATTGCGTTCCTGTATCAATATTAATTCTAACTTTTTTTCCCCCTAATAATTCTATTTCTTTTTGAGTTCCAAGAATTGCTTCGGGGACACTAATGTATAAATCATGGTGTAAATTTTTTCCTTCTCGTACAAGAGTTGGATGTGATTGTTCTTCAATAACAACAATGATATCCCCTGGTGTTCCCCCCATGATTCCATCATTTCCTTTATTGGGTACTTTGATAACCGTTTCGTCCGTTGATCCAGGAGGTATTTTTACTTGGACCGTCACATCTTTTAAAATACGTCCAAATTTATCTGCATTTGGGATTTCGTTGACCAATGTTTTTCCGAGACCATTACAATGATGACATGTGGTTTGCGATTGAACCTGACCTATTGGGGTATTAACCACTTTCGTGATGTAACCCTTGCCATGACAATGCTTGCAAGTTCCAAAACTAGCTCTAGGGGAAAGTGACCTTTTTTTGATTTTAAGATTTTTTTCAACACCGTTGACAACTTCTTCTAGACTGAGTTTTAATTTAAGACGTAAATCTTCACCTTTATAAGAGGTTTTACTTCTTTGACTATTGCTAGAGCCACCAAAACCGAAACTTGAGCCAAAGCTCGATCCAAAACCGAAACTTGAACCAAAATTGGCCAAGATATCTTCTAAATCAAAGTTTACTGATGACGAACCCTGGAATGCAGAATGTCCAAATCGATCATATTTTTTTCTCTTTTCAGAATCTCCTAATACATTATAAGCTTCGGCAGCTTCCTTAAATTTTTGTTCAGCGGAGGCATCACCAACATTTCGATCTGGATGATATTTTAGAGCTTGCTTTCGATAGGCTTTTTTAATCTCTTCCTGAGAGGCTCCTTTAGAAAGTCCCAAAATTTCATAATAATCTCTTTTCATAAGAGCTATTTTCCTACCACTACTTTTGGATAACGAATGATAACATCATCGAGTTGATACCCTTTTTCTGTAATGTCAATAATCTGGCCGGAACTAGATTTTTTATCAGTGGGAATATGGGCAATGGCCTCATGATGGTCTCCATCAAAAACATCACCAATATTAACATCGATTTGCTTCAAACCATTTGATTCTAATAATTGATAAAATTTTTTACTGATAAGTTGAAAACCTTCGATGACATCATTTTGATTTTCAGATCCTGCATGATTCCTGGATGCCCTTTCAAAATCATCAACAATACTCAATAATTGAATCATTAAATCCTTATTAGCTGTTTTAAAAAGTTCTAACCTTTCTTTAGCCGTTCGTTTACGATAATTCTCATACTCAGCAAAAGTTCTTAAAAATTGATCTTCTTTGTTTATTAGGCTTTCTTTGAGCTTATCGATTTGTTTCTGATATTTATTTTGAATTTTCTTCTTATCCGTTAAGGTATGACTTTTCTTGTTCTGATTTGAAGATTTTTTTTGAGTTTTTACCTTATTATTCTCTGAAGTTTTTCCATCAACAGAATTTTCTAATTCGGCATCAATAGTCACCTTTTCTTCTTTAACACTTTTCTTTTGATTACCCATATTACGTTTACTTCCATAGTCTTCAAATGTATTGCCAAACTTTGGCTTTATGTCATTTTGTCACTTTTAAATTTTCAACACAAGATTCAGTTGTCGGAAATCGAAATACATACCCCTTATTTAATAATTTCTGAGCACTCACTGATTGGCCATTTAGTACAAGTTGGCTTCGTTCTCCTAAAACTATTTTAATGAGTTTCGATGGTACCGTCAATAGCATGGTCTTTGGTGCTTTATATTTTGAAATGATTCGAGTTAGTTCTTTTTGAGAAATACATTCTGGAGATACGAGATTATAAGTTCCAAGCCATCGTTCTTTTAGGATCTGATAAATGATACGCACGACATCATCGATGTGAATCCATGAATAGATTTGATTTCCATTGCCTAAAATAAATCCTAACCGATTGAAAAGAAATGTATCGAGAATGGGATAAAAACCTCCTTGATTCGAAAAGACATGTCCAAACCGAGTAATGGTTGTTTTGATTTTGTTTGATTCGAATTTACAGGCTTCTCTTTCCCAATCTTGAACCAAAGATGATAAAAATGAGGTTGCCATTTTAAAATTTTCTTCAGTTTGGAGTTGATTTGACTTTGAACTGTATATCCCGATGGCAGATGCTGTAACATAATGTGCAATTTGATGTGTCTTGAGATTTTCAATGCTTTTTCTTAACAATTGAGTGGATTGAATGCGACTGTCAATCAATATTTGTTTTCCTTTTTTAGTCCACGAACGCGAAACACGAGTTCCAGCAAGATTCACTACAGCATGAACGTTACGAAAGCATGATTCATCAATTATATTTTTCTTGGGATTCCAATAGAAGCTTTTAGAATCAGATTTTGCAATCGATTGATTTCTAGTAAGACAATGAACATCTATATTCTTCGTCTTCAGATATTTTTTTAAAACAGTACCAACCAACCCAGTAGCTCCTGCTATTAAAACTTTCACACTAACATTTTATGGCTCTAGTTATTTCCCTTTTGCCTAAAGGTCCTTTTAATCTTTCAATTTTCATGTTTGATTTTTTCAAGGCATCTCTAAGATCTGCAAAAGCAGCATACGTAATAAAAACGCCATTTGAATTCAAGGAACTCGTCATCGATTGGATGAATTCAGAAGTCCATAATTCTGGTTGTAAAAATTTGGCAAAAGCATCGTAATAAATCAAGTCATATTTTTTTTGGAAAGAAAAGTTTTGAACTTTTGATTTTATTTTTTTCACCCTGATATTTAATTCTAATTCATGATAATCATTCCAAGATAATTTGTGCAAGTCCAATAATTTTTGAGATGAAAAATGAGTGTTAAAAGACTTGTTGCGAGAAAATGATGCAACCTCATCAAAACTCAATGGATACGCTTCGATAGCATCATAAGAAACCTCTAGATGATTGCCTTTTAATTTTGTGATTGTTAAGATACAGTTCAAACCGGTACCAAAGCCCATTTCTAGTATATCCAAAGTAGAATTCCAAGAATTTAATTTCAACCAATGATTCATTCCTCTTTCAATAAAAACATGCAGAGATTCCGTTAAGGCACCATTTTTTGAGTGATATGTCTCACTTTGATGCGACAATTGAAATGTGGGAGAACCATCTGCAGTAAGTATCAATTTTCTTCTCATTATTTTCAAAACAAAAGTACTTGTTAAGAATGTGAATGTATAAATTTGTCCTACCTTTTTAGGTTGACTCAAAATGGAAATCACTAAAGTTACCAAATCACGAATTGAGCAAGTTGATTTTGATCACTTGTCGTTTGGTTCCATCTTTTCTGATCATATGGTTCAAGCAAGATTTGAAAATGGAAAGTGGGCTTTTCCTGAGATTGTTCCCTATGGAGATTTAAACATTTCTCCCGCAGCTAGTGTTTTTCATTATGGACAGGCTGTTTTTGAGGGTATGAAAGCTTACAAAGATGAAAGTGGATCTATTTTATTATTTCGGCCATTCGATCATTGCCACAGACTCCAAAAATCAGCCAAGAGATTACAGATTCCACCGATCCCTACGGAGCATTTTCTCAATAGTTTAGAACAGTTGTTAAAATTGGATAAATCTTGGATTCCAACAGGTATTGGAAACTCTCTTTATGTCAGACCTTTTATTATCGGAGATTCCCCTGAAATTGTTGCATCGCCTTCTAAGATTTATAAATTCATGATTATTTGTTCGCCTGCCCGGTCGTATTACGAGCAAAATCATCAAATCAAAGTTTTGGTCAATACACAGCACAGTAGGGCTGCTGATGGAGGTGTTGGATATATAAAAGCTGCTGGAAATTATGGAGCTCAATTTTTCCCAACACAATTGGCTATTGAACGAGGATATCAACAAATCATATGGACCGATTCTAGTTCACATCAGTACATTGAAGAATCAGGGACGATGAATTTATTTTTCAGAGTTAATGACACCTTATTGACTCCTCCAATTTCTGATCGAATTCTTGATGGCATCACGCGAAAAAGCGTTATCCAAATTGCTCAGGATTTAAATATCCCCCTTGAAATCAGACCCATAAAAATCAATGAAATTGTTGAAGCAAGTCAAAACGGCTCTTTAAAAGAAATTTTTGGAGCTGGAACAGCAGTCATTATTTGTCCTATTTCTGAATTTAATTATCAGAATCAACATTACTGTGCCCACTGGCCTGGTGTTACCTATGCCCAAAAAATAAAAAAGATAATCACCGAGATACAGTATAACCTCGCAGACGATCCCTATGGCTGGCGCTATCTTATTCCATAAAGGTTCTCAACGTTTGAATCAAATCTATGATAAATGCTGATTGACAATTTCGGCAAGTTTTGGGGGGCTAAAGTTTTCGCTTTTGATCACCTTCCCATCTTTTCGATAAATTGGATGTCCCTTTGAGTCTAGCTTGCTCATATTGCTTCGATGTATTTCTTTAAATACATCTTCAATTAATTCTTGACAACCGTGAGTTATGATGGTTCCACACAAGATGTAAAGCATATCTCCAAGAGCATCTACTGTTTCAACTAAATCCCCTTTGCTTGCAGCTTCATAATACTCGCTTGTTTCTTCTTTCATGAGTCGATGTCGTAGTTTGATGATGTCTTTTGAGAGATCCACTGTTGGCTTCTTGTTCTTATCCAATCCAAATGCATCATGAAATTTGGTTACAAGTGAAATAGGTACTTTTATCATATTATTTGATCACTAATCGGTTTTTTCATTCAAAGTGTTTGGCAAAGATAAAATCATCATCGCAGTTGTTTTTATTCTCGCTTACACAATATTTATCATTTGGTCTTATCGAAGAGATCGAAAAAAGTCTCCGGCTTATTTTAAAGGATCCTTAAAAATATTAGGAGCGATTATATTGATTGTATTGATTCTCTTTCTTTTAAAATTATTTGTTTCCAATTGAAAGAACTGTTGCTTGTATTTGTTGGAGGGGGTATGGGAAGCGTTTTAAGATACTCTATTGGTCTTTTGATTCCTTCGACGACTCATTCCTTTCCTTATTCTACTTTGATAGCAAATCTCATAGGTTGTTTTTTTGTGGGGCTCATCATCGGATTTGCAACAACATCTCAGTGGATTCAAGGGTCCTTAATGATTTTTTTTATTGTTGGGTTTTGTGGCGGCTTGACAACTTTTTCTGCATTGATACAACAAAGTTTTGATTTTTTAAACTATAGCTCCTACTTCTATTTCTTTCTTTATGCTTCACTGAGTTTCTGTGGAGGTCTCATACTTGTGTATCTAGGGTCTCATCTTTCAAAAGTAATGGCAACTTAAGTGTTTTCAATCGATAACAATCAAAATTCATTTCACTAAAATTGAAGACATCGTTTTACTGACGCTAAGATTGATTTTTGATTCATTTTCTCAAAATATAACTCCATAAGGAATAACTGATAACGCTGTCCTAATTCTAAAGAACATGTTAAAATTTTCATTTACCTCTTTCTTTTTTCTAATCTGTTCCTTTTTTTTTACGCCAAACAATGAATTAGAATTAAAACCACCAAACATTATCTTCTTTTTTGTTGACGATATGGGATGGCAAGACACTTCGTTGCCATTTCATGTCGAAGTTACCAAACTCAATAAGCAATATCATACCCCTCATATGGAACGGCTTGCTCAAAAGGGAATGAAATTTACTCAAGCATATGCTGCAGCAGTGTGTTCTCCAACAAGAGTCAGTTTAATGACGGGAATTAACGCATCGAGACATCGAGTTACCAATTGGACGCTCTTTAAAAATCAATCGACAGAAACTAATCATCCTTCATTGCTTCGACCTAATTGGAATCTCAATGGATTAAGTTCAATACCAAATAGTCCCAAAACATTCTATGCCAAAACATTGCCTCAATATCTTCAATCTTCAGGATATACTACAATTCATGTAGGTAAAGCTCATTTTGGAGCAAAAGGGACACTTGGTGAAAATCCATTAAATCTAGGTTTTGATGTCAATATAGCTGGACATGCTGCAGGTGGTCCAGGAAGTTATCTAGCAAAACATCATTTCAGTGCTCAATGGCGAAATGGAATGGATGTTTGGGATGTTCCAGGCCTAGATAAGTTTTATGGTACCGATATCTATTTGACTGAAGCCTTGACGATTGAAGCCAAACAAGCTATCGAACATGCCGTTCAAATCAACAAACCATTTTACTTATATATGTCCCATTATGCAGTTCATGCTCCATGGGAACCTGACAAACGATTTTACCAAAAGTACATTGATGCCGGTTTGAGTGAATTTGACGCAACTTTTGCCTCAATGTTAGAAGGCATGGATCAATCTTTGGGAGATATTATGGATCACCTCAAAGAATTAGGTATCGAAGAAAATACCATTATTGTTTTTATGTCAGACAATGGATCACCGAGGCAAACAGCTCGAAACATTCCACTTCGAGGCTTCAAATTAACACCTTATGAAGGAGGAATTCGAGTCCCTATGATTGTCAAATGGCCAGGCGTTGTCAATGAAAACTCACAAACAAATCAACCCATTATTATCGAAGATATCTTTCCTTCTTTTCTTGAAATGGCAGGACTAGAACAACAAATCCCGACTTCGATCGACGGCATCAGTTTTGTCCCTATTTTGAAAGGAGAAAAAAGCGTTTCTAGCGACCGTTCTTTTATTTGGCACTTTCCAAACCTCTATGATACGTTTCCATACAGCAGCATTCGCCGAGGACCTTGGAAATTGATTTACCACCACACAGACCAAAAATTCGAACTATTTAACCTTGAAAAAGATTTAAGTGAATCTAAAAATCTCACGGAATCAAATCCAACGAAAACTTTTGAACTAGCCATGATTCTCTCAGATTATCTAGAACGTGTTTCTGCCCCAATGCCTCTATATCAAACGAGTAAAAAACCCGTACCCTATCCAAAAGCTGCATTGGTTCAATGAGTCATGCAGATGGACTCTGTATTAATTCGATATTTATCCCTTCGACTATTCTTATTCACTGTGGGACATCAGATCCTAATTTGATTCTAACTTCTATTCTATAATTTTTAAACCAATGCTTGAAATTTAACTGTTTTGCAATATCACTTTAAAATTATTGAATTATTATCACTTTATTTTTCATTTGAATAAAACTTATTTATTCTTTTTTGATTTTTTAACTCAAACCAATCTACAATCACCTTTAATTTAGGGTACTTTTGCCGTGACAATAATTGAATGAAATCATTCTATTGAACTAACCCTTTTATCATTTTTTATGAAAAAGATTGAAGCGATTATTCGCGAATCACAATTCCTCAAAGTGAGAGATGCTCTCAAAGATCTTGGGGTCAAACACTTTACCTATTGGGATGTCACCGGTGTTGGTAAAGAAAAGCAACCACATGTTTATCGTGGAGTGAATTATGAATCTTTAGCTATTTCTAGAAGATTCATATCTCTGGTAGTGTCTGAAGAACTACTTGACGAGGCTATCAATGCCATTTTAGATTCTGCTTCTACCAATGAAGTTGGAGACGGTAAAATATTTGTTTTACCAGTAGAAAAATCAATTCGGATTCGCACAAAAGAATCTGGTACTTCATCACTTTAATTCGAAATAATTATGGAAGCACTATTTACAGCCAACAACGTATGGATGATGATTTGTACCGCGTTGGTATTCATCATGCACCTTGGGTTTGGATTTTTAGAGATGGGACTAACCCGTCAAAAAAATGCGATCAATATTTTCTTTAAAAATTTCTTTGTCATCACCATGGGAATTTTGGTTTATTATTTGATTGGATTCAATCTAATGTATCCAGGATTCAGCGATGGATCTCCTGGAATTATTGATTTCGCCGGTTTTGGATTGACCCTACCTGGTGGGGAAGCCATAGATTATGCTGATGGTGGCTACACCTATTGGACAGACTTCTTGTTTCAAGCCGTCTTTGCTGCGACAGCTGCGACGATAGTCTCAGGTGCTGTAGCCGAAAGAGTGAAAATTGAAGGATTCATGATTTTTTCACTTCTGTATGTCGCTATTGCTTATCCCATTGTTGGTTCTTGGCAATGGGGAGGTGGATGGCTATCTCAATTAGGTTTTCATGATTTTGCTGGCTCGACACTAGTACATTCTGTTGGTGGATGGGCTGCATTAATGTTTGTTTATTTTCTAGGACCCCGAATCGGCAAATATGAAAATGGTAGAATCAACGCCCTTCCTGGACATAATCTTCCTTTGGCAGCCGCTGGTGTTTTGATTCTTTGGCTTGGTTGGTTTGGATTTAATGGTGGATCGATTTTATCCGCAGAGCCAACTAGTACCTCTTTAGTCTTGGTCAATACATGTTTGGCGGCTTCAGCGGGTGCTATTGTTGCGTTCATTGTTGCCAAACTTTCATTTAAATCATTTGACTTAACCATGTTTATGAATGGTGTTTTAGGTGGTTTGGTGGGTATTACTGCTGGGGCTGATCAAATGAATGTCATCGAATCTATTGTCATTGGAGGGCTATCAGGAGTTATTGTTGTTTATGGAATTACTCTCTTAGATAAGGCACTAAAACTAGACGATCCTGTTGGTGCCATCGCTGTTCACTTGATCTGTGGTATTTGGGGGACGCTAGCAGTTGGTCTCTTTGGTAATCTTGCTGGTGGAGCACAGTTCTTACACCAAGCAGTAGGTGTCGGCGTCATCGGATTATTTTGTGTGGTTTCGGCAATCATATTCCTATTCATCACGAAGTATACTGTTGGCATTCGAGCTAAAAGAGATTACGAAATCCAAGGCTTAGATTGTACCGAACATGCCATGGATGCTTATTCAGATTTTCAAACAAAATAATTAAACTAACAACAACTTATGATTCAAAAAAATATTTTACTCTCCACATTATCGGTTCTCTTGACCGTGTGTGCCATTGGATTTGGTTATTCCCAAGAAGAAGCTGATTCCAAATGGAACTTTTCAGGAACAGTCGATGTCTACGGACGTTTTAATCTAGCAGATGAGCAAAAACTAGTACCTGGCACTTCATTTGCCAACCTCCCAGGATTTGCATTAGGGATGTTTAATGGTGTTTTTTCTTATGAAGGTGAAAAAGTAGGCTTTGTGGCTGATTTAGTTTATGGCCCTCGAGGAAAAGAAGCGGTTTTCAACGAAACCGGTTCTTCCAATATCCTTAATCAACTCTATGTTTATGCCAACCTCAGCGAATCAACAACATTAACGGTTGGTAATTTCAATACATTTTTAGGATATGAGGTCATTTCACCGGCTGGAAACTTTCATTATTCAACGTCCTATATGTTTTCCTATGGTCCTTTTTCACATGGCGGTGTGAAGTTAGATCATGCATTTAGCGATGATTTTTCATTGATGCTAGGCGTATTCAATGGTACTGATTTAGTCGATTTCAATCGAGATGATGACTATACCTATGGAGCACAATTGGGAATAAAAGGTCAATATATCAATTATTTAGGTGGTGAAGGGTTCAATCAAATTGACTTTACTGGTGGCATTCCTTTTGGAGATTCATTTAACCTAGGCATCAATGCCACTCTCTACAAATATGATTTAGATGGCGAAGAATCTGACTTTAAAGGTATCGCACTGTATCCTCAATACGATTTTTCAGACACCGCTAGTTTTGGTTTTAGATTCGAGTTATTTGATGAAACGGGAGATGCCACGGGAGTGTTTGGGGTTCCAGAAGCGTCAAATGTTTCCTATACGGCAACGGGAAGTTTTGCAGTTGATGACTTGACGATCAAACCAGAAATTCGTTTAGATAGTGCCTCTGAAGAGATTTTTGATGATTCAGATTCTCTATTTTCTGTTCTTGTCGCATTAGTGTATTCGTTTTAGAAATACCACAGTATATTGACACAACAAAAACCACAGTTCAAGGGCTGTGGTTTTTTTTATTCAGACTATTTCATAGCCTCTCATGATACTTAAACCTCTTTGCTTGATACACCCTATTTTACAATTTACGTGTCAATATATTTGTAGCCATCTCTTATTTTCATTGGTATGAATGCCAAATTCTTTTTGATAACTCTGGTGATGCTATTCTATCATATCAACTCGATGGCTCAAGAAATGACAGAAGGTCCATTTGAACAATTGATTATTCGGGGCGTTACGATGATTGCAGGTCATGGAGCTCCACCAGAAGGACCCATTGATCTTGTGATTGAAAATGATAAAATTGCTTCCATTCATCATGTTGGTTATCCCAATGTACCTATTGAAGAAAGTGATCGCCCTATTTTGAAGGAGGGGGGAAAAGAAATCGATGCATCGGGTTGGTTTTTATTACCTGGATTCATTGATGCTCACGCTCATATTGGCGGTGATGCTCAAGGAGCCGATTGGGAATATGTTTTCAATTTATGGCTAGCCCATGGAATCACAACCATAAGAGAAGTTGGTGGAAAAGGAATCGATTTTGCATATGACTTAAAAGTACGTGCCGAAAAAAACGAAATCATTGCACCAAGAGTTGTGGCTTTAACTTTTTTTGGCCAAGGTCTAGAAAATCCTATCTCCACGCCTGATGAAGCCAGACAATGGGTTCGAGATAATGCATCCAAAGGAGCTGATGGTGTCAAATTTTTTGGTGCAGAACCGGATATCATGACTGCAGCCCTTGATGAAATCAATCAATTGGGTATGCTATCGGCTTGTCATCATGCACAACTAAACGTTGCTCGGTGGAATGTATTACATAGTGCTAGAGCGGGACTCAATAGTATGGAACATTGGTATGGTTTACCTGAGGCTTTATTCGATGATAAAACGATACAACACTACCCTCTTGATTACAATTATAGAAATGAACAACATCGTTTTGAAGAAGCTGGGAAATTATGGCAACAAGCCGCAAAACCATATAGTGATCATTGGAATGATGTGATGAACGAACTTCTGGAATTGGATTTTACGATTTGTCCCACTTTCAATATTTATGAAGCTAGTCGTGATCTTCACAGAATACGCAGATTAGAATGGCATGAAACCTATACGCTACCTTCCTTATGGAAATTTTTTCAACCCAGCATGATTTCACACGGCTCTTATTGGCATTATTGGGGGACTGAACAAGAAATACACTGGAAAAACAATTATAAACTATGGATGGCCTTTATCAATGAATACAAAAACCGTGGTGGGAGGGTTACTGTTGGTTCGGATTCTGGATTTATTTTTCAACTCTACGGTTTTTCCTATGTCAGAGAGTTAGAGCTTTTTAGGGAAGCAGGCTTCCACCCACTAGAAATTATTAAAGCAGCCACTTTAGATGGAGCCGAACTTTTGGGTATCGATGATCTAACGGGAAGTATTCGGGTCGGCAAACAAGCCGATTTATTACTCATTGAAGAAAATCCTCTAGAAAATTTAAAAGTATTATATGGAACGGGTGCTATCAAACTCAATGAAAATAATGAAGTTATCCGTGTAGGTGGCGTGAAATACACCATCAGCAATGGTGTGATTTATGATGCTAAAAAACTATTGGCAAGGGTTCAAGAAATGGTTGATCAAGCCAAGGAAGAAGATGATTTTAAATTACTGCAACCTGGCGTTGTGTCTAATTAGTGAAACACCTCATCATTTTAATGCATTGTCCTGATCAAAAGGGAATCATTGCATCAGTTACCAATCTCATACATGACAACTATGGTAATATTGTTTACATCGACCAGTACGTTGATCGGGTAAATGATTTGTTTTTTATGCGTCTTGAAGTCTTGTTCCATTTCAAAACAAAGTCAATGGATGCCTTTAAAGAAGCCTTTGATCAAAAAATCAACCAAGTTTTTCAAGCAAAAAGCAATTTTTATTTTAAAAACAAAAAACCCAAAATGGGTGTTATGGTATCCAAATACGACCATTGCCTCTATGATATCCTAGCACAATACAATACTGGAAGATTACATTGTGAGATACCATTGATCATCAGTAATCATCGAGATTTAGAAGCAATTGCCAAACAATTTGACATTCCCTATTATCATATTCTCATTACCAAAGAAAGCAAACATCAAGCCGAAAAGAATCAGCTAGAATTATTAAAACACCATCAAGTTGACTTTATTGTCTTGGCTCGTTACATGCAAATCGTTTCTAAAGAATTCATTTCAAACTATCCTTTCAAAATCATCAACATCCACCATTCTTTTTTACCAGCATTTCCAGGTGCGAAACCCTACCATATGGCCTATCAAAGAGGTGTGAAAATCATCGGTGCTACCAGTCACTATGTGACCGAAGAATTAGATTCAGGACCGATCATTGAACAAGATGTGGTCAACGTATCGCATTTACATTCGGTTGAAAATTTTATTGAACGAGGGCAAGATTTAGAACGACTCGTACTGCTCAGAGCATTGCGATTACATATTGAAAGAAAAATTATGGTCTACCAAAACAAAACCATCATTTTTAACTAAAAGACCAGAGTTTATTTCAAATAGGATGAGAAATGAAGTTCTTCAATCGTTCAAAGAAATGGTTGTCATTGTCGAACAGCAACTTTTCAAAACTTAAATTCGATACCTTGGGCTAAAGGCAATTCAGTTCCATAATTCACAGTACATGTTTGCCTTCTCATGTAATATTTCCAAGCATCCGAGCCACTTTCTCTTCCTCCTCCAGTTTCTTTTTCTCCACCAAACGCACCCCCAATTTCAGCACCAGAAGTACCGATGTTCACATTAGCGATACCACAATCAGAACCTTGATTCGAGAGGAAATACTCAGCCTTTCTTAGATCCGTTGTAAAGATGGCTGATGAGAGGCCTTGGGGCACATTATTTTGAATATCGATGGCTTGAGCTAAAGATTCATAGGGCATCACGTAAAGAATAGGAGCAAACGTTTCCACTTGAACGATTTCCATTTTTGAATGAGCTTCCATAATGACTGGAGACACATAGCAACCGGATTGGTATTGATTCCCTTTTAACACATGACCGCCCGTTTTTAGTAGACCTCCCTGATTTTTAGCCTTTTCAATGGTATTGAAATAATTTTTCACTGCTTGTTGATCAATCAACGGTCCCATATGATTCGATTCATCTAGAGGATTTCCTATTTTAAGTTGCTGGTATGCCTTAACCAATAGATTCAATAGTTTAGAATAAATGCTTTGATGAATAATGAGCCTTCTTGTTGAAGTACAACGCTGACCAGCTGTACCAACAGCACCAAAAACAATGGAAGGAATGGCTTGCTTCAGATCCGCATCTTCACAGACAATAATGGCATTATTTCCCCCTAATTCCAAAATAGACTTGCCCAATCGTTTGGCGATACTTTGCGCCACACTTCGTCCCATATTGGTTGATCCCGTGGCTGATAATAAATCAATTCGAGAATCATTGGCTAAAATTTGACCTATCGATGCATCACCGATCAACACACTTGAAATACCTTCGGGTAATTGGTTTTTCATTAAGAGATTTTTAAAAAGAACCTGACACGCAAGAGCCGAAAAAGGTGTTTTTTCTGAAGGCTTCCATAGACATACATTACCACAAACCCATGCCAATGCAGCATTCCAAGACCAAACGGCTACTGGAAAATTAAAAGCCGAGATAATTCCAATGATGCCCAATGGATGCCATTGTTCAAACAAACGATGATTTTCCCGTTCCGAATGAGTTTGTATCCCATATAATTGTCTTGATAATCCAACTGCAAAATCGAAAATATCAATCATCTCCTGAACTTCTCCCAAACCTTCTTGAAGACTTTTCCCCATTTCATAACTGACTAATTTTCCTAAATTTTCTTTTTCCTTTCTTAATTCATTGCCATATTGCCTTAATATTTCACCCCGTTTTGGGGCGGGGATCGATTTCCAAATTGAAACCGCCGATTTAGCCGTTGTTACGACTTGTTCATAATCTTGGTTAGATGCCAATTGAATCTTGCCAATAGCTTGACCATCAACTGGAGAAATAATGGTTTTTTGAGATCCAGAGCCTTTCCAACTTTTATTTCCAGTACTTACCGTTGAAAACGGTTCTTGAAAACTCCAAGGGTCCAAAATTTTGTTCATGTTATC